>NCFS01000105.1 GCA_002281295.1 Halothiobacillus sp. 35-54-62
GTGGTCATTGCCGCAGGCTTGCTGTTCGCGGCTTGGCGCTGGTTGCCGCTGCGCAAAAACTGGGTGGGCTGGCTTGGCGCGGTATTAATCGGCTCGGTGGTGGGCTTGGCGTTTGGCGTCACGGGCGGCAACTTGGGGCAGGCGGCGCAATCGGCATCCGAGATGGCCAATAGCCCGCAGGAAGGTTTGGGCACGCAATCGTTTACCTTCAGCGCACCGATGGGTGATGTCGTGTATTTTTTGCAGCATCCCACACATTTCTCGGATATTACTTTTGGGGTTGTGGCGGTGTTTGGGTTGCTGCTGGGTAGCCTGATTAGCACCGCGATTCGGCGGGAATTTGGGTTGGTATTGCCCACGACCGTGCGCGAATGGAGCCGCACCATCATCGGTTCCGTGATGGTCGGCGGGGGCAGCGTGCTGGCCATGGGCTGCACCGTGGGGCATGGGTTGAGCGGTATTTCGACCTTGGCGCTTGGCTCGTTCGTCGCGTTGGGGGCGATTATGGTGGGCGCGTGGCTTGCCTTGCGCATGGATAATGCCGGCGCGTGCTGCGCCGCCGATTGCGGGGGTTAATGGTTTACCGGCGTATCGGTATGGCACACGCAACTATCGCCCTGCGCGGCGGCCACCAATTCATGCAAAATGCCGCATTCCTGCACGCATCGCCCCGAGGCGCAGGCAGCGCGGAGGTTGAGTAACTGGTGTTCTAATTTTTTTAGGCTGGCGAGCCGTTCATGCACCCGCGTGAGGTGCGTTTCAATCAGCGCATCAATTTTGCCGCAATCATCGTTGGGCGTATCGGCAAATTGCTGCAGCGCGGCAATGTCGGCGAGTGGCATATCCAGCGCGCGGCAATGGCGAATAAAGGCGAGCTGCTTTGCATGTGCCGCACCATAGGCGCGATAGCCATTGGCTGTACGCGTTGGCGCGGGGAGCAGGCCGGTTTTTTCGTAATAGCGAATGGTTTCCAGCGCTACGCCGCATTGGGCGGCCAGTTCGCCAATTTTAAGTAGGGTTTTCATGGGGTGGTTTATCGTGTTGTAGATGCGTAACTGTAATCGCTTGACCCTAAAGTGGCTACAGGGTTTTTAATGAACGCTCTATTTTATCGAGCGGGAGAAAATCATGGCAGGTTGTTGTCATTCCGGTGGATGTTCGGTGGCACCAGCGGCGAGCCCACGCTATCGCAAAGCCTTGTGGATTGCGTTGTGGGTGAATGCGGCCATGTTTTTGGTTGAGCTTGTCGGCGGGTTGCAGGCCGATTCGGTTTCGCTTTTGGCCGATTCGGTGGATTTTGCAAGCGATGCGGCCAATTACGGTATTTCGCTTGCGGTGTTGTCGATGGGGCTTGCGCTGCGTTCAAAAGCGGCTTGGGTTAAAGGCGCCTCAATGCTGGGCTTTGGGGTTTTTATCGCGGGGCACGCATGTTGGTCGGCGGCGTATGGCGGCACACCCGAGCCCATAGTGATGGGCGTGGTGGCGATTTTGGCGTTGATTTCCAACGCCGGCGTGGCATGGATGCTATACACCTTTCGCGATGGCGATGCCAATATGCGCTCGGTGTGGTTGTGTAGCCGTAACGATGCGATTGGCAATATCGCCGTGTTGCTCGCCGCGTTTGGCGTGTTTGGCACCGATAGCCGCTGGCCCGATTTAGGCGTGGCGCTCATCATGGCGAGCTTGGCCATTTGGGCGGGGTTGTCGATTACCCGCCAGGCGCGCGAGGAATTGCGGGCATTAAGCGGCAGGGCGCCGGCGGGTTGAATCGCTGAGCTTGACCAAACATTCAATCATGTGGTTGAATGTTTGGGTGTTGACACGGCTTAGCCAAATTTTTAAGAGATCCCATGGCCTTCAAGCAAGAGTTAAACGATCAATTCGCGCGGATGGGCAAGGTGCTCGGCAGTGGCCGGCGGCTGGAATTGCTCGATTATTTAGCGCAAGGCGCGCGCTCGGTTGATGCCTTGGCCACGGTGAGTGGGCTATCGGTGGCCAATACCTCGCAGCATTTGCAAAAAATGCAGCAAGCAGGCTTGGTGCGGGCTGAACGTCAAGGCAAGCAGATTTTTTATGCGCTGGCCGATGATGAGGTGATTACCCTGATGACCGTGCTGCATGGCTTGGCCGAGCGCCATTTAGCCGAAGTGCGCGAGATGGTATCGATGCACTTAACCGCGCGTGATCGCCTTGCGCCGGTTTCGGTTGAAGAGCTACTGGCGCGGGCGCAATCGGGCTTAGTGACAATTTTAGATGTGCGCCCGCCGGAGGAATATGCCGCAGGCCACGTACCCGGCGCGGTGAATATTAGCCCCGCGCATTTGCGCGAACAAATTGCCCAATTAGATGCCGGGCGAGAAGTCATTGCCTATTGCCGTGGGCCGTATTGCACCTTTTCATTTGAGGCGGTCGCGGCGCTGCGGGCGCAGGGCTTTACCGCCCACCGGTTAGAATCAGGTTTTCCTGAGTGGAAACAGGCGGGGTATCCCGTCGAATATGAGCACAGTGAACAGGTATCAAGATGACCGAACCCACCGCCATGCATGCCCTTCGCGCGCACCTAGCCCAGCACATTGTGGGGCAGCGCGATTTAGTTGATCGCTTATTGATTGGCCTGCTCACCGGCGGGCATTTGTTGGTGGAGGGCTTGCCGGGCTTGGCTAAAACCACGGCGGTGAAAGCCTTGGCCGAAGGCGTGCATGCGCGCTTTAAGCGCGTGCAGTTCACCCCAGACTTGTTGCCCGCCGATTTGCTGGGCAATGAGGTGTATCACCCAGAAACCCGCAGCTTTTCGTTTGAGCCAGGGCCGTTGTTCAACGAGATTATCTTGGCCGATGAAATTAACCGTGCGCCGGCCAAGGTGCAATCCGCCTTGCTTGAAGCCATGGCCGAGCGGCAGGTCACGGTCGCAGGGGAAACCCGCCCATTGCCCGCGTTATTTTTCGTGATGGCAACGCAAAATCCGCTGGAGCAATCCGGCACCTATCCTTTGCCTGAAGCGCAGCTTGATCGCTTTATGCTGCATGTGTCGCTCACCTATCCTGAGCGCCAAGATGAATACGCTATTTTGGCGCGCACCTTAGCGGGCACGCTCGGAAAATCGAGCGGTGATGCGGCCACCGGGCTAAGTGTCGATGAAGTGCTCGATGCCCGAATCGACGTTAAAGCGGTGCATTGTGATCCCGCTTTGCAACGCTGGGTGGTGGATGTGGTGGCCGCCACGCGCGCGCCCGAAAAAGCCGCACCGGCATTAGAATCGCTGGCGGGCATGGTGCTGGTGGGCGCCTCGCCGCGTGGCGCGCTGGCCTGGGTGCAATCGGCGCAAGCCTTGGCTTGGCTCAATGGTCGCGATTTTATCGTGCCCGATGATTTACTCAGCCTTGCGCCGGATGTGTTGCGTCATCGCCTGATATTAAGCCCCAAAGCGCTGGTATCGGGGCTTAATCGCGATCAGTTGATTGGTCGGCTGTGTACTGAAATTTTGCTGCCTTAATCGTGTTGACCGCTTTTTTTTCGAGAAAACCCGACCCCGCGCCGCCGGCAAGCCGGGTAGCGCCGAGCGCGAAGATTATCACCGAGGCCTGGCAATTGGGCGCCCAGCTACCCGATTTAACCACGGAGAACCCGCCGGTTTCGGTGCGCTTGCCGGGCGATCAGCGGGCGGCTCGGCTGGGGCAAGGAATGGACTTTGAACTCTTGCGCGCCTATCAGCCGGGCGAGCCGGCCTCGCTCATCGATTGGCGTATCTCAGCGCGCACGACCGAGCCTATGGTGCGCATTTTTCGGGAACCGGCGCAGCGGCAATGCCATATCGTGCTCGATACCAGCGAGTCGATGTTTTTTGGCACCCGTTATCAGCTCAAAATCACCCAAGCCTTGATATTGGCGCATTTGCTCACGGCGGCGGCCTTGCACCAAAATTTAGCGGTGTGTTTGCACGCGCCGGGTCTGCCCGCGCGCAGCATGCGCCCCCCCAGCACCAGCCGGGCGAGCTTGCTCAATCAGCTGCATGAACTGGGTGATTGGGTAGATCGCCTTAGCGCACCGCAAGCCATTGATTGGGTTGGGTTTCGCCAGCGGCTAGGGGGCGGCTTGCCCGCTGGGCAGCTCGTAGTGGTGCTGGGCGATTTTCAGGCCGATTTTGCCGCCGACCCCCATTTGCTGGGCTGGTTGCCCTTGGCCGAACGCCACCAACTGTGGTTTTTTGCGGTGTTCGATCCGGCGGAGGCGCAGCTCCCTGATTTGGGTGCCGTTACTTTTGCCGCCACCCCGCCGGCCCGCCCCGTGCGGCTCGATACGCATCAACCAGCGCTGCGGGCTGAGTTGGCTGCCCGCTTTGCCCTGCGGCTTGCGGCCGTGCGCGATCTGGCCCTGGCGATGGGTGGGCGCAGCACGGTGGTTTCAACCC
This sequence comes from Halothiobacillus sp. 35-54-62, assembly GCA_002281295.1. Lineage (GTDB taxonomy): Bacteria > Pseudomonadota > Gammaproteobacteria > Halothiobacillales > Halothiobacillaceae > Halothiobacillus. The sequence continues at coordinate 4,409 of NCFS01000105.1, forward strand.
CCACCCCCGTGCCAGAGCTCCTAACCCAATGTGCGACCCAGCTGCTTTATGGCAGCACGGCGCCCTTGTCATGACAGCGCTGATTCACCCACTGGGGCGCCTGCCCGATGCCGCCCCCAAGGGCTTGGTGGATATTTGGATTGCCCCGCCCGCCACCGCCGCCGAGCAGGCGCAAGTGGCGTTGCACACATTTTGGCACCAGCACAATAGCGCCTTGATTTTGGCGGGGTTGATGGCAGCGATGCTCATCATTTTGGGGCTATGGCTGGCGCGAGATTGGCGGGGGCGGGTGTTGCGGTTTCAAATTCAACGCTTATCTCGGCTCATTGCGCGGATGCCCGAGGCGGCGCCGCCATTGGTGGGGCCTGCGCTCATGGGGGCGCTGGCGCGTTATTTTAAAATGCGCCCGGCAGTCGATAGAGCCGC
>NCFS01000106.1 GCA_002281295.1 Halothiobacillus sp. 35-54-62
AAATGTCACATCAAACAAAGCTGGCTGACCAAAAACTTGCGCCTGGGCGGTGTGCGGCAAGCCCGCCAAGCGCTGCTCGGGCACCGCAACCAAAACCTGTCGCGCCCCCGCTTGCGCCAAGGTAACCACCGATTGCCCGGCGCCCACCACAGCACCCCGATCTGCCTCGACAGAGACCACCACGCCGTCAAAGGGGGCTTTTAATTGGCCGTAGTTCAAGGCCAACTGTGCTGAATCCCGCTGCGCAAGCGCGGCCGTTTGCGCGGCACGGGCGGCATTCAGGTTAGATTTGGCTTGATCAAATTCTTGCTGACTGGTTAGTTTTTTAGCCATCATGGATTGAATGCGGCCAAAATTTTGCTCGGCAAATTGCGCCTGAGCCTGGGCTTGTTGAAATTGCGCAGCGCTTGCGGCTAACTTGGCTTGCAAATCAGCGGGATCTAATTTTGCCAGCACCTCGCCTGCTTTAACCCGCGCGCCGCGCTCAACCAAACGCTCAAGGATGCGCCCACCCACCTGAAAGCCCACCGCGCTTTGGGTGGCCGACACCACCGTGCCGGTTAAATTGGGCTGAGCCAAAATACCGGCTTGAATGGCCGCTACCCGCACGACCGGTGGCGGCGTGGCTGTTGCCGCCGGCTCATGCTGGCAACCGGCCAGCAGCAAGCCCCATAACGCCAGCGCCCCAATCAAACCTGCACGATTACCCTGATTCACTTCTGCCACCTGTTTAGTATTAAATTTCAAATGGTTATCTCTTAAAAATTTTGCAGCAATAAATGAACGGATGCGATAGTACGGGCATCAGAAAAAAACGCATAACACTGCCATAATTTAAATCTTTAATTAACGCGCAGAACAAAGAGATGACGACACTCGTCTGGTTTCGACAAGATTTACGCCTCCAAGACAACCCCGCCCTCACGGCGGCATTAACCGCAGGCCACATCATACCGGTTTATATCCAAGCACCGGACAACAAAACACCCCCCGAAGGCGGCGCGAGCCGATGGTGGCGCCACCACAGCTTAAACGCCCTGCAAAATAGCCTGAACGCACGCGGCAGCCGGCTGATTATCCGCAGCGGCGAGCCTTTAGCTCAACTCCAAAACCTCATCCAAGAAACCGGTGCCACTGCGATTGTATGGAATCGGCGCATGGAACCCGCCGCCCGCGCGCACGATGCGTCGATAAAAACCGCACTCAAAGCCTGCGGCATCGAAGTGCATTCCTTCAACGGCAATTACCTGCACGAACCTTGGACGATTTTTAACAAACAAAACAAACCTTTTCAAGTGTTTACGCCGTATTGGAAAGCCGTGATTGCCGCTGGCTTAAATTTACCCCCGCAACCCGCACCCGACACCTTACCGCCCGTGGATGCCGCACTGACCAGCCTACCGCTTAACGCACTGCGCTTAGTACCCGCCATCCCATGGGATGCGGGTTTTACTGAATGGCAACCCGGTGAAGACGGTGCCTGGGCAAGGTTTGAAGCGTTTCTGCCCCTTATTGACGCCTATGCCGATGCCCGCAATTGGCTGGATGGCAGCGGGGTATCTAAACTGGGTGCGCACCTGCATTTTGGCGAAATATCGCCCCGGCAAATTATCCAAAGCCTGCTTGATACGCGCGGCAGCGTGCTTGAACCGCGTGGCATTGAGCACTTCGTGCGTGAGCTCGGTTGGCGTGAATTTGGCGCGTACCTCGCCTTTCATTTTCCCCATACCGTAGATGCGCCATTAGATGAGCGCTTCAACACCTTTGCCTGGCGCGATGTACACACCGAGGCCATGACAGATTTACGCGCCTGGCAACGCGGCCAAACCGGCATCCCCGTTGTGGATGCCGCCATGCGCTGCCTGTGGCAAACCGGCTGGATGCATAACCGCGCCCGCATGATCGTCGCCTCGTTGCTCACTAAAAACTTGGCTATTGATTGGCGCGAGGGCGCGGCGTGGTTTATGGACACCCTCGTTGATGCCGATGAACCCAGCAACACCGCCGGCTGGCAATGGACCGCCGGCACGGGCGCCGATGCCGCGCCGTATTTTCGGATTTTTAACCCCATTTTGCAGGCTGAAAAATTTGATGCCGAAGGCGCATTTATTCGCCGCTGGATACCCGAATTAGCCCGCCTGCCCACCAAAGCCCTGTTCGCGCCGTGGGCAGCAGATAGCGCCACACTCGGCCAAGCCGGCGTGATTTTAGGGCAAACCTATCCCCACCCGATTGTTGATCTTAAAGCCAGCCGCGAGCGGGCTTTGGCGCGTTTTAGTCAAATAAAAACGTTCACCCCAACGCACCTGCCCGCTGAGGCCATGCCGTAACGCCAGAGGATTCTGGCAGAATGGCGGGATGATTTATCCCCAACCGAGCCAGCCTAACCTATGAATTGGCACCCGCGACATCTTTACCGCAGCATCAAAGCCTTGGGCCATAGGCTGTATCAGCGGCTTAATATGGATGCGTGGTTTCCGCATGTGCCGATTGCCTTGGCCGTGGGGCTATCGGGGTTATTGCAAATTAATCAAACCGTGCATTTGCTACGGGATTTTTTCGCCCTGCCGCAGGAAACCCTCACCCAGCTCACAGGCGGCCTGAGCACGCTCGCCATTCGCGGTGTGCCGCATGATGTGATCGGCATTGTGTTGCTAATTATGTCGATGGGTTTGCTCTTGCGCTCACGGCTGGCGTGGATGGTCACGGTTCTTATGAGCCTAGCCAGCTTAATCTTAGAACTCACGCCGTTCGCTTCGCAGCCTTTGGCGCTAATTGGCTTTCACGCGCTGGTTTTATTGCTGCTCTTGAGCAATCGCGGGCATTTTCAAAGTGCAAGCCTTGCCACCGGCACCCTGTTTTCTATTACCGGCATTGTGCTCACCTTAGGCTTTGGCGTGGTGGGGGCTTATGTGTTGGGCGAGCAATTTAAACCCATTATTCCGGATTTCCCGACCGCGCTGTATTTTACAATCGTGACCATGAGCACGGTGGGCTATGGCGATATTATCCCGATCACAACGCAAGCCCGGTTATTTACCATTAGCTTAATTATTTTAGGATTATTGGTATTTGCGACCTCACTCACGGCCATTTTAGGGCCGATGATGAATCAGCAAATTATGAAATTAATCCAACCGAGGAAAAAAACCATGCAACGCAAAGATCACATTATCGTGGTGGGCTGCAACCCGCTGGCGCGCAATGCGGCCAAAGCCATAGAAGCACGCGGCCTGGTTGTTACCATAATTTGGCGCAGCCAACGCCCCGAATGCACGGAGGTGCCCGCCGATTTAATTATCGGCGATGCCAGCGATAGCGAGATTTTAAAGCAAGCACAAGCGGATACCGCCCGGGCAATTTTGGCGCTTACGGATGATGATTCTGACAATGCATTTATTATTCTTGCGGCTAAAGATGTGAACGAAAAAATCAAAACCGTGGTTGCCGTGAGCGATGCGCACAATATGGCCAAAATTAAACGCGTTAAACCGGATGTGGTGTTGGCCCTGCCCTTAATTGGCGCCGAATTACTGGCCATGGCGCTCAGCGGCGAGGAAATGAAAGTCGATACGCTATTTGAGCAACTGCTCACGCTGGATTAACCCCTTAGGGAACCTCTGATCAAATCCTTTGTGCTACGCGAAGCTGGCGAAGCCCGCCGAGTTGCTGATCCAAAAGCCGCAAAACGAGGCAGAGGTCGCCGGTCGTAGTTATTCTACGAATCCACGTGTTGCGGCCCATATAGATAGACAAGGGGCAGCAACCCGCATGGGACGGGCTTTTGAGGGCGATCCGCTGTGTTGCGGCACTCACGAATGGAATAACCATTCGTTTCGCACCGCGCCTTGCGGCAGGTTCCTTAGCACCCCGCCAAATAAAAGCAGGCCCGTGCAAATACCCAAGCAAATACCCAAGCAAAAGGCTTGAGAAACGCCACCAACCGGAATATAGTTAAATAAATAACGAACGCGGTGGCACTGGCTCCAACCCAAGCCCACACACGATGGCGCCCCGCAATCACAACACAGGTTTGCCCAATACATGATGCCCGCTAACTCCACTCCGCATGGCGAATTTACCCTGCCACTGGCTTTGCGCTTGGGCAATGTTGATATTTCTAACCGCCGGATGAAACTCCTCGAAGCCGTGCACACCACAGGGTCAATTAGCGGCGCGGCTAAAACCATCGGCATGACGTACAAAGCCGCCTGGGATGCGATTGATGTCATCAACAACCTTGGCGCCGAGCCGGTGGTGGTAACTCAGCATGGCGGCGCAGGCGGCGGCGGCGCCCTTTTAACCCCTTATGGTGCGGGCTTAATCGACTCATTTAGTAAGCTCACGGCACTGCAAAATCAGCTGATGGCTTTATTTGCAGCCCACGATATTGACCTTATCCACGATCTCAGGAGCATTCTCATGAAAACCAGCGCACGCAACACCTTTTCCGGCACCGTTAAATCCCTTACCAAAGGGGCGGTTAATAGCGAAGTGGTTCTAACCATTCAAGGTGAAGACACTTTAACGGCCATCATCACCAACACCAGCGCCGAGAACATGAACTTAGCGGTAGGCAGCGCGGCTTTTGCATTAATTAAATCCAGCTTTGTGATTGTAAGCCAAGCGCCGGTCACGACCTCGGCGCGCAACCAGTTATGCGGCACGGTTGAGCGCATTACCGATGGCGCGGTTAACGCTGAAATCGTTATTAAGCTCGCCGGTGGCAATTTAGTCACCGCCATGATTACCGAAGGCAGCACCAAAGAACTCGGCCTAGCCGTGGGCGATAAAGCCTGCGCCCTAATTAAGGCCAGCCACATTATTGTTGGCGTCGATCACTAATTTTTGCTTGCGCACGCCCGTTTTGGGCGTGTTTTTTTTGACTATCGATATATATCGAAACACAGTTTGGAGAACGCCCATGAACAAAATGTTAAGCCTCGCTTTAGGCACCGCCTTTGCCTTCACCGCCGCATTCAGCACCGCCCAAGCCGACACCATTACGGTCGCGGTTGCCGCCAACTTCACTAAAGCCATCGAGCAAATCGGCCAAGAATGGACGAAGGAAACCGGCAATAAAGTTCGGTTCTCTTTTGGCCCCACCGGCGGTTTATATGCGCAAATCAATAACGGTGCGCCCTTCGATGCGTTTTTCTCTGCCGACACCAAAACACCGAAAAAATTAATGGAAGAAGGCAAAGCCAGCGATTACATGGAATACGCCCAAGGCAAATTGGCGCTCTACAGCACCAGCCTGCCCGTGGCCAAAGAGGCTGAGCAAATTATCAAAGCGGCCAGCTACAACCATTTAGCCATCGCCAACCCCAAAGGTGCGCCTTATGGCGCTGCGGCGGTTGAAGTGCTGAAAAAAATGGGCGTGTACGAGAAAATCAACGAGGAGAAAAAAATCGTTCAAGGTGAAAGCATTACCGCCACCTTCCAGTTTGTGATGACTGGCAACGCGCAATTAGGCTTTGTTGCCCTCTCGCAAATTAAAGACCCCGAAAGCCCCGCCAAAGGCAAAGGCGAGTTTTGGCTCGTGCCGCAAGCCGATTACACGCCTATTAACCAAGCGGCCGTTTTAATTAACGGCACCCAGCACGCCACGGCAGCAAAAAGTTTTATCAACTATATGCGCAGCCCCGCCGCCGTTAAAATCATCGAAAGCTACGGCTACGAAATTCCCAAATAATTTCACAGGCTAAACGCCCACAGCCCAGGATGCGCGCCGCGATTTCTGGGTATTTTTTACTTTCGGATAGTTAATCCCCATGCAAATTTTTGGCTACCCGCTGGATCTTGACCCCATTCTCCTCACACTGGAAGTGGCTGGCATAACGACCGTCGTGTTATTGATTATCGGCACCCCGATTGCGTGGGCTTTATCGCAAATGCGCTCCCGCGCCCGAATTTTTTTAGAGGCCTTAGTGGCATTGCCGCTGGTGCTGCCACCCACCGTGCTCGGGTTTTATTTAATTATTGCGCTCAACCCCAATGGCGAGATTGCCCATCTGCTTAAATATGTGGGCTACGATGGCCAACTCACTTTTAATAAAATGGGCTTAATTATCGGCTCGGTGATTTATTCGCTCCCGTTCACCGTGCAGCCGATTATGGCGGCGTTTGAAGCCTTGCCCACCCAAATTGTTGATGCTGCCCGTACCATGCGCGCCTCGTTTTTAGACCGATTTTTTACGGTGATTGTGCCGCTCGCCCGCCAAGGGTTTTTGGTCGGCTCGGTGCTCACTTTTGCGCATACCGTGGGCGAATTTGGTGTGGTGCTGATGGTGGGCGGCAATATCGAAGGCCAAACCCGCACCGTTTCTATCGCGATTTTCGATCATGTTGAATCGTTCGAATACGCCGAGGCGCATATGTTGTCCATCATCATGGTGATTTTTTCGATGTTCGTGCTGATGTTCGTTTATGCGCTTAATCGCAAACTGCAAATCAAGCAGGCTTAACTGATGTTTAAAGGCAATTTACAGCTCAAACTGGGCAATTTCATGCTCGATTCTGGGGCGTTCCAATTTGAATCGGCAGGCGTTACCGTGTTATTTGGTCGCTCGGGTTCGGGTAAATCGACCCTGCTGCGCGCCCTATCGGGGCTTGATCGCGGCACCCGTGGCCAATTGCAATTGGGTGATGAAACCTGGCAAGCGGGCAAAAAAGCCCTGCCGGTTGAAGCGCGCGATATTGGTTTTGTATTTCAAACCGCTGCCCTGCTGCCGGGCAAAACCGTGCAAAGCAATTTAAATTACGCCACCCAGCGCGTGCCCAAAAGCCGAGCCCAGGGCCCTTCATTTGAAGAAATTACCCAGCGCGTGGGCATCACCCACCTGCTAAACCGCTCGGTCGATAACCTCTCCGGCGGCGAGCGCCAGCGGGTCGCCATTGCCCGCGCCCTGCTCACCCGCCCGCGCGTGTTAATGATGGATGAACCGTTATCGGCGCTCGATTGGCGCGCCAAAACCGAGCTCTTAGCCTTAATTGAATCGGTGATTGCCGATTACCAAATCCCCACGCTCTACATCACCCACGCGCCGATTGAAGTGGAGCGGCTGGCGCATCGCGTGGTGTTTATGGCCGAGGGGCGCATCACCTCAATTGAAACCTTAGCTGAGGCCACCACCCGCATTGATTCGCCCCTGTTTACCGAAGAAGGCCCCGTATCGGTGCTGCACGGGCAACTCGGCGCGGTCGATGAGGATGGCTTGCTCCCCTTTACCGCCAACCCATCATCCCAAAATGCCGAGGCATTTACCTTTTGGCTCAATCGCGCAGAACACACCACCAGCCCCATTAAAAACAGCCCGGCGCGCCTGCGAATTTTAGCGCGCGATGTAGCTCTCGCCCGCGAACGCGTTGAGGGCATCAGCATGCTCAACCAAATCCCCGCCACGGTAGCGCGCATCGAATCAGAAACCAAAAGCCATCGACAAGCCGTGTTTTTAACTCTGCACGATGGCCAAACCTTAATCGCTGAAATCAGCCATCGCTCTGTTCACAGCATGAACCTAACCCAAGGGCAATCCGTATTCGCTTTGGTCAAAACGGCCGCTTTACTCGATAACTAATTTAGGATGACCGCCCATGCACCCACTCAAACGCCCCATAAAAGGATTTATCGCCGGTGGGTTAATTGGCGGGCTTGGCGGCTTAATTGGGTTGGGCGGTGCTGAATTTAGACTGCCGGTTCTTAAAGGCATTTTTGGCCTGCCCACCTTAGAGGCGATTATTTTCAACAAAGCCATGAGCTTGGTTGTGGTGGCCACCGCCTTGCTGGCGCGCAGTTACCACATTGAATGGGCCACCCTCGGCGCACAATGGCCGATCGCGCTTAATCTCTTGCTTGGCTCACTGGTCGGCGCGTGGTTCGCCGCCGGTGTCGCCATGAAAATCCGGGCAGTCACCCTCGATAAAATCGTCTTTTTTTTGCTGATCGGCTTAGCCCTCGTCATGATTGCTGAGCAGTTTTTCAAGCTGCATTGGCTCGGCGGCGCCCTCGTGCCAGAGGGCCCCGTTCGTTGGATTATCGGCATTATCGCGGGGCTAATTATCGGCATTGTCGCCGCCGTGCTGGGGGTGGCGGGCGGCGAGTTACTCATTCCCACCATCACGATTTTGTATGGGCTCGACATTAAACTGGCGGGGAGTTTATCGCTCGCCATCTCGCTACCCACCATGCTCGTAGGCTTTGCCCGCTACACGCAATCGGGCAGTTTTAGCGTGCTCCAGCGCGAAAAACCCCTGTTCATCGGCATGACGGCCGGCTCGCTCATTGGCGCCATTTTGGGCGGGCTGGCCTTAGGCTTTATCGCCCCCGACTGGCTCATCATCGCGCTCGCCGCCATTTTACTGATTTCCGCCTATAAAACGTTTCAGCACAGCCGCGCGTAATCCGGCGCCCATTGGTTCGGCAGGAATAATACTGGCCGGGTCAAAAAGTTTGTCATGACCGTGTCACGTTAAAACCATAGGGCACCTCGAAAAACCTCAGTCATGCAATTTTGGGTAAAATTCTCCCATGTGATTGTTTGCGGAGCCGACTGGGATGAAAAAGCGTAGTGCCATT
>NCFS01000107.1 GCA_002281295.1 Halothiobacillus sp. 35-54-62
ACGCTGCCGCCAAAGGCATTGAAATCGGCTTGCTTCAGTGAAATTTGCCCACCCTGAGCCACCAACAACAAGGCCAGCTGATTTAATTGATACTTTTGAACGTTTATTTGCGCAAAATTCAAACCAATATCAGCATTCAAGGCCCGCAGAGCGGGAATGGGCAAGTTAATTGGCACATCACCCGCCGCGCCCATTTTGGCCTGATGGCTCATGGCACCCGCCGCCCCTGCAGATTGCTCTGCGGTAGCGGCTGGTTTTGCGGCGCTGCCCGGCGGCAAATAGGCATTCATATCCCAATCACCGCCAATTAAACGGGCATAAATTTTATGGGATTGAATATCGGCTAAGCCCACGCTGCCTTTCAACGCATGACCATCCAAATTAAATACCAAATTATTCAGCAGGGCTTGAACCGGCGTAATGAGAATGTCACCCGTGAATGAACATTGCGTTAATGCCTCGGGGGATTGCATGGACGGTACGCGATAATTCCAAGCGCTGGCCAACTCGCGTGGATTGAACGGCATTAGGCTTAAAGGGCCTTTGATCGTCATATCTTTGCCCAGCCCAGAAATTTTTAGCGCGGTTTTTACGATCAACGGCTTGGATTCCAACTGCCAGTTAGATAAATCAATCTGTGCTTGCGCCACATTACCCGGCGGGATTTTGGCATCAACTCCGCCCGCCGCACTAAATTTAAGCGCACCGGTGTGCGTAGCCAAGCCTTGAATACCACCGGCCAAGGTCATGTTTTTTACTGAGTAAACGCCTTCGCGCCAGTTCGCCGTGAGATCGCCTGCGCTATTGAGCGTGGCGTGGGTTAATCCGAACCCCCGTTCGGCATCTATATCAACGTTTAAGACAGGCATCACCGCCGTTTGGTGAGACAAGTCCAAATCAACCTGTGGGCTTTGCAGCGTTACCTGCGTTTGCCGAGGTAACGCGGCAGGCGCCCCAATGCCCGGCACGAGCGTTGCCTCTAATTTGAGTGATTTAGCCGTTAAGTGCTGCAAAGCAGCATCCGCCGTCAGCGCGCCACCCAAACGCACCGCGCCGGATAATGCCCCTAGGCTAGCATCCTGCAAGGCATAAGAAAAATTCAAAGATAAATCAATTGCTTGTCCGAAGTTAACCGCGCCACTTTGCAAATTTAGCTGCTTCAATGCGAGGGTTTGCCCGGTAAGCGCATCTTGCCAATCGAGTGTGGCATTGTTAATAGCAATGCCGCCGATGGCCAACGACCGCAACGCCGGTGGGCTCGCCTCACCATCAACTGGTTTTGCCGCCGCAGAGGATGCGCTGGGTTGACGCGCAATTAAATCGGCCCAGTTCGTTACGCCATTGCGATTACGCGCCAAATGGATGGTTGCATCATCCAGAACCAGGGTGCCAATTTCAAACTTGCCCCGAAGTAAAGGCAAAAGCGCCGCTTTAACCTCAACTGTTTTCGCCTGCAGCATGGTTTTCTCATCAAACCCCGGCGCGTTGCCCACAGACACCTCTTTAAGCGTGGCGCCAAGCCACGGAAACAAGGTGACGCTAATCGGCCCTGCAAACTCAATACTCCGCCCCGTTTTGTCTTGCACAAGACGGGCGATTTGGTCTTTGTAATCGTTAGGGTTAAACGTGGCGACAAAAGCGAATGCCGCAATAAATGCCACCAAAATGATCGCGACCAGCAACATGATGCCTCGTTTGAACCAGCGCATGGATGCACCCTCGCCATGTAAACTATATTAAAAAGAATCATTGGGATGATAAAAGAACACGCAAATTCATACGAATTTTTGCCGCGTTTCTTTGCATGAGCCCAACTTTAACAGACAATACCCATTCTGCATGACTCCCGATCATCACGCCAAGACAGAGCAATACCCATGGGCATCACCATCAAGCTTTTTGCCAGCCTGCGCGAACAATTCGCACAAGACGAGCTCGCAATCATTACCACACCCAACACCGTGCAAGCGGCTTGGGCGTGCATAAGCCCCCAATCGCCACCCGCCAATATACTTGCTGCGGTCAATCATGAGTATGTGCCCTTCGATCATCCCTTGCGCGATGGTGATGAGGTCGCTTTTTTCCCACCGGTTACCGGTGGTTAATCCTTCATCGAGACAACCCATGAATCCAGAAATTCAACTCATGCTGGCCAGGCGCCAACGATTCATTCAACGCTGGCCGCTCATCGCACTGGTTGCGGCGTTAATTACAATCGGTTTTTACATATGGGCCTTTATCAAACAGCCCATTTTAGTTAACCCGTTGCATGTCATTAATCTCATTCAAACCAATGGATTGGATAGCGCCACGCAATCATTGCTTGCCATCGTCGCCCCAATTTTGTTTTTAGCCATCGGCGCGCTACTTTTGCTTTTGCTGCTTTTTGTCACCGTGGGTTTAATTAATGAAGGACGATTAATTCGGCTGATCGAGCAAAAACAAAGTTAAACGCAAAAATTTTGCTTAAAAGCTTGTTTTTTGTGATGATCCTGTCAAATAAAAAGAGTACAACGTAACAGCGCAGGAAATTAAGCACCCGATTAACTTCACGTATCGCTCGATCCCACTCATGGAGAGTTTATTGTATGTCTCTAATCAAAAAACCTTTAAAAACCCGCCCTGTGTGCAAAGTCACCTTCACCTTACCCATCGAAGCGAGTACAGAGGCCAAAACGGTGATGCTCGTGGGCGATTTCAACGATTGGTCGCAAATTAGCCACCCGCTGAAATGTAAAACCGATGGACTATTTAGCATTACCGTCGATTTACCCACCGATCAGCGCTATCAATTTCGCTATCTGATAGATGGCACACGCTGGCTTAATGATGATGCGGCCGATGAATATATCCCCACGCCATTTGGTAATGACAGCAATAGCATCGTGCGAACATAACAGCCTACCTAGCCTCATTTTTGAATTTATTTTTCTGCGAGATAAGCCCGATGAACCAACTAGAATCCTTCAATGCACGGTTTGCCGACTGCCCTGGTCTTGAGTTCATTACCATTGGTGATTTAATTCTCGCCAAAATTGATACCCCACTGGCTCGTGCCATGGTGGCTATTCAAGGCGCTCAAATCATCGAGTGGCAACCGGCCGATGAAGAAAATCTGGTCGTTTGGCGCGCCGAGGCGGAAAATCGGTGCGCGGGGGCGTTCCCATCTGCTGGCCCTGGTTTGGCAACCACGCCACACTCACCATGGCGCACGGGTTTGTGCGATTTATGGATTGGCAGCTCATGAAAGCCGATTGCCACGACGATGGCGTGATGAGCTTGCACTGGCGCATCACCGACAATGCGCAAACGCGGGCACTGTGGCCCTACCCGTTTGAGCTTGACCTAATCATGCATATAGGCCAAACCTTACGCATGCAATTAGTGACCCACAACACCGGCACCGAATCATTTAGCATCACCCAAGGCCTACACACCTATCTTAAGGTGGGCGATAGGCCTACACACCTATCTTAAGGTGGGCGATACACGCAGCGTGGTCATTCGCGGCTTGGAAGGTGGGTATTATCTCGACAAACTCAAAGGCTTTGCCCGCACACAGCAAGATGATGTCATCACCATCAACGGTGCGTTAGATCGCATTTACTTTGGCACAAGTCATGCCATTGAAATTGAAGATACCGAATTTAACCGCCTTATTTTGGTCGAGAAAGAAGGCAGCCATTCCACCGTAGTGTGGAACCCCGATGAGAACGTACCTGCGGGCATGCGCCCCGATGAATCTCGACACATGGTGTGCGTGGAAGCGGTGAATGCAGCCGATGATACGGTGTCTATTGCCCCGGGCGCGCGCAAAATTTTAGGCACCACGTTATCGGTGCGCCAGTTAGGTTAGGTTAGGGTTAGGTTAGGTTAATTAAACCAAGCGTTCAGCACCAACCCCACCCCTTCAAAAAAGCCCATCACCACACACTGTGATGGGCTTTTTTTTGGGTAATTTAGCCCAGCATCATGCGCTGTAATCGCATAACCGCCCGATCCAACTGCTGGGCATGCAGCGGTGATAAATCCACAAACTCGACGCCAAAAACCGATTCACTCGGTGAAATAATCCGTTGATTACGAATCATCATACTAATTGACAGATCAGCCAAGCCATCAATACATAACTTAACCGGCGACAACATCACCCCCACATCCAAGCCGATGGCTTGCTCGGGGCGAAGTGCGATAGCGCAGCCACCCGCCGATAAATCATCCACGCGCCCCACCCAGAGTGTGCTGGTCGTGGGTTGAAAAAACTCAACCACACCAATCACATCTGGCGGTATGCCGACTCGAAATACATTTCTTCGCTGTAGGCGATCAATTTGCGTGGGGTACGGCACTTCAAAGTAGCGATCATCGCCCTCAACCTTGGCCTTCAGGTGATCAACATAAAACCATGAAACCAGTTGATCGACGATCGCTTGCACCCGAACACGCTCAGCGGCGTGCAAATGTTTGGCATGAATCGCATCTGGCTGATCGAGAAGAATTTTTCGGCGATCCGGATCATTCCATAGCCACGGCCACCTGAAAAGACTCATCCCCCTCGGGTATTAACCAGAAGTGTCCTCGATCTTCAAAATGCCGCGCCAAAATTTTGTCAATCACGCGCGGGCTGCGGGCTGAAATAATGACATCAGCCTGACTCATTCGACTTGGCTCATTTAACTTGGCTCATTTTATTTTCCCCATCCGATAAGAATATCGCTAACCAATTAATTTAGATAAATTTTTCAATAAATTCATTCAGGCCAAACTAAGCCACCAACGAGCCAAATTGAAGTAGGCGATTATAACCGAGCCACCGCCCAGTTTGCCCTTGAATTTTAAAGCAAATTCCAATTAGGCAATTGTTTTTTGGCCATCTGCAACTTTAAATCGGCAAAGACAGGCAAACCATCTCGAAAGGGCGGGATATCCTCGCCTTGAATCAAGGGCAACAGATACCGTCTGGCCGCTGGGGTAATGCCAAAACCATCGGCGCGAATAAAAGCGGCGGGCACAGGCAACTCCACATCGGCCACCTCATCTAAGGGCACCGCACCGAGTGTCCAAAGATAAGGTTCATCGGAGGTGCGCGCAATACTCACCATAAGATCACTGCGCCCCGACATGGCCAAGCTGACGGCCGAAACACCACAGGCATAAGCCTGCTCTACATCGACTTTAGAGGCAATATGGCGTGCTGAGCGCTGAAAATAATCAGAGACAGCCCAATGGGTTTTAAACCCCAGCCGACGCGTCAGCTGGGCTAATTGAGGCGCCATACCGCCCAGCTGCTCGTGACCGAATGTTGCACTTTGCTGCGCCTGCGAACAAAAAGATAAATCCGCACAAACCAACCCCTCAGCCACCACCACAATGCACCAACCATGGCGGGCGATGCGTTCTTGTAACGCCTGCACAAAATCCTGTTCCACAAAAGGCCGCTCGGGAAACATAAGCAACAAGGCCGAATCTTCCGTTTCAAACGCCAACCCCGCCGCCGCCGCCAGCCAGCCCGCATGGCGGCCCATCACCTCCATAATAAAGACCTTGGTTGATGTGCCAGACATCGCCGCCAAATCAAGAGACACCTCACGAACACTGGTGGCGATATATTTTGCCGCCGAGCCAAAACCGGGGCTGGTATCGGTTTGGGGTAAATCATTATCAATGGTTTTGGGGATGCCAATAACGCGTAAATCCAAGTGATTTAAGCGGGCAAATCGCGCCACCTTAGCCGCCGTTAACATCGAGCCACCCCCACCGTTATAAATAAAGGTGCCAATATCATGCGCCGCAAACACATCCAGCAGCCGCTGATATTGCTCTGGGTGGGTTTGTGGCTCACCTAAATCCGCTCGGCAGGAGCCAAAAGCCCCGCCCGGCGTGTGGCGCAAGGCCGCAATTTGCCCCGGATACTCTGGCGACAAATCGTAAAGCTCCTCCCGCAAAATACCGAGAATGCCATCGCGCGCCGCAAAAACCTGTCCAAAATGCTCAGAATGCCGTCGCACGGTTTCAATCACACCGCAAGCACTGGCATTAATAACCGCCGTAACGCCCCCAGACTGAGCATACAAAACATTGTGTGACATAGAACCCTCAAGCATAAGGAATGGTAGAACGATTGTGACGAGCCGGACATAAGGCTATTATGCGGGAGAGACATAACCAAATTATTGCTTTGTTCTAGCCTTTGTTTTGGCCTTAGTTTTTGTTTACTTTTTTAGGAGTTCAGGATGCAAATCGGCACCAGCCTCACCCATTGTTTAATTGAGCGTCAACGCGACCATGAAGGCGCTTCGGGCGAATTCACGCTGTTGATGAATGACATCGTCACCGCCTGCAAAGTTATCTCAGGTTATGTCAAAAAGGGCAATCTCATCGGCATTTTGGGTTCAGCCGAAACCGAGAACATTCAAGGTGAAACCCAGAAAAAACTCGACATCATCTCAAACGATGTGTTCACCGAGACATTGATGAACGGCACCCAAGTGGCCGCACTCGCCTCAGAAGAAATGGACGAAGTGTATCACCTGCCTAAAGGCGCCAAACGCGGCAAATATTTGTGTGTGTACGATCCGCTCGATGGCTCATCGAACATTGATGTGAACGTCACCGTCGGCACTATTTTCTCAATTCTGCGCGCCCCAGCTGGCGTTGAAGATCCGTCAGAAGAAGATTTTATGCTACCGGGCACGGAGCAAGTAGCCGCCGGTTACTGCATTTATGGCCCATCGACCATCATGGTGTTAACCACCGGCCACGGCGTGAATGGCTTCACCTTAGATATGGATATTGGCGAGTTTAAACTCACCCATCCCAACATCATGATCCCGGAAGACACCAAAGAATTCGCCATCAATATGTCGAACCAACGGTTTTGGGATGCCCCCGTCAAACGCTATATTGATGAATGTTTGGCCGGCAAAGAAGGCCCGCGCGGTAAAGATTTCAACATGCGTTGGGTCGCCTCCATGGTGGCCGAAGTGCACCGCATTTTGACCCGTGGCGGCGTGTTTTTATATCCCGTTGATAGCAAAATCCGCGCCCAAGGCGGCAAATTACGCTTGATGTATGAAGCCAACCCCATGGCCATGATTATTGAACAAGCCGGCGGCATGGCCATTACCGGCCCCGAGCGCATCATGGCGATTAAACCCCATAAATTGCACCAGCGCGTACCGGTCATTTTAGGTTCAAAAAACGAAGTGCAAGTGCTGCACGATTACCACAAGGCTTAATGCCCAAGGTTTAATACCCAAGGTTTAATACATTTGCGATCAATTCGCAAATGCCAAACCCTAGCCCATAAAAAAGCCCCTGAATCGGGGCTTTTTGTTTGCTTGCAATAAGGCTAATTGGGTTAAATATTAATCAGCCGAAGCAACTTTAGCCCCACCTGGGCAGGTGTTCATGTTCGATGGCACCGCACCGGTTAAAAGCAGAAATTCACCAAAAGGCCCCATCACATTAGCGGCCTCCATTTTTGGCCCCTCAAACTGCAATTTACCCGACATCATGGCACCCATGGCGCCGCAACCCCACGAACCTTTGCCCATGCACGACCAATCGGCATCAGTTGCGTGCATTAAATAATCGACATCGCTATTAAGCTTGGTCGTTTTAACCGCGCCAGAATAAACACACACCGCTTTGCCCTCTTTGGGCGCAATATCAAGCTCGACTTTCGTTGCCCCGCCGCAGCCATCCCGATACATTTGCAAGGCTTTATAGCCCTTGCCACCGTTATTATTAGCCCAATCGCCGAGCTCGGTGGTTAAGGTGGTATTTTGATTCCACTTGGCACAAACCTGGTTGGCCCATTGGGCATCCATAAAATTGTCGGCCCACGCGACCGAGCTAGCCAACGTGGCTACGCCAAAAGCAGCCATCAAAGCCGTGGATTTAAGAGCGGAAGATAAACCGATTGAGAACATGCAAAACTCCTGAGGGTGGTTCTTAAAATTGCTTCAAAGAAACTCAAGGTCGGCATTAATTATAAAATGCGTGCGGTGGGCGTTTAGGTTGTTGCGCCCGTTGGCCGATCCTTGGCTTCCGACGCAATAATGCCCAAGCAATTGACTTGGCACCAACAGATTTTTTTTAGCCTGAATAAACCCTAGAGAACCAACGGCCGCCGCACGCGAAACCACAGGGCATACATGGCTGGCAAAAATAGAATCGTAAGGAAGGTGCCACCAAAAATCCCGCCGATCAGGGTGTAGGCCAAAGGCCCCCAAAACGTGCTTTCGGTCAGCGGAATAAACGCCAGCACGGCGGCCAGCGCCGTTAAAATAACCGGGCGCGCACGACGGATAGTCGCTTCAATCACCGCCGTGTAGCGATCTTGGCCGTGGCGTTCATTTTCATGAATTTGCCCGACTAAAATCAGGGTATTGCGCATCAAAATGCCGGCCAAACCAATTAAACCCAGCAAAGCCACAAAACCAAATGGCTGATTAAATAGCGCCAGTGAAGCGACCGCGCCAATTAGCCCCAGTGGGGCGGTGAGCAGCACCATAAAAAGCCCCGGAAATGATCGCATGATGAGCATAATTAAGGTCAACATCAGCACGACCATAATCGGCATCACTTTGGCAATCGAGGCTTGAGCCTTGGCTGATTCCTCCACCGAACCGCCGATTTGAATGTCGTACCCTAAGGGCAAATTGGCGCGAATTTTATCGAGCTTCGCCCAAATGGCGGCCGTTACATCGGGCGGCTGCGCGCCTGTCACCTCGGCATCCACATTAATGGACGGCACGCGATTGCGGCGCTCAAGCACGGGGTATTCGTACCGGGTTTCAATTGAACCCAATTGCCCCAAGGGCACTGTTTTACCGTTATTTAGGTGAATAGGTAAGGTGCTTAACTGTGCTAAATCGCGGGCTGAAGCGGGCGCGCCGCGCACCAAGAGATTCACGGTGCGAATATCCACCCGTAATTGAGTCACCGGCGTGCCTGATAACCAGGTTTGCGCTTGAGCCTCAATTTCTTGCGGGGTTATGCCCAAAGCTGCCAGGCGTGCCGAATCAAACGTAAAACTCAGCACCGGGGTTTTCTCCCCCCAAGCCAAATGCGGGTTGATGGTGTGCGGGTTTTCAGCCATTACCACGCGCACCTGATCGCCAATGTGCCGAAGCGTTTGAATATCCGGCCCCATCACCCGAAACTGCACCGGCCAAATCACCGGCGGGCCATACA
>NCFS01000108.1 GCA_002281295.1 Halothiobacillus sp. 35-54-62
GAAAAATGTCGCCGGTTATGATGTCTCCCGCCTCATGGCCGGCGCGCTGGGCACGCTCGGCATCTTGCTTGAAGTTTCGATTCGCGTGTTGCCCTTGCCACGCGTGCAACAAACGCAACTCATCCCCATGACTGCCACGCAAGCCTTGGCGCATTTGGCCGAATGGAACCGCAGCCCATTGCCTATAAATGGCGCCAGTTTTCATGAGGGCGCGCTGCATGTTCGGCTCGCCGGCGCACACAGTGCCGTGCATAAAGCCGCGCTGCGCATCGGGGGCGAACCGCTTGAGCCAAACGCGGCGACACGCTATTGGCAAGCCCTGCGCGATCATCACCTGCCTTTTTTTCAGGCCAAAACAGGCGATTTGTGGCGGGTTGCCCTGCCCTTAACCGCGCCGGTAGACGCACTGCCCCCCGCTTGCCAACTTATCGACTGGGGTGGCCAACAGCGCTGGCTCTGGCTCGATCACCCAAGCGATGCCGCAAAAATTGGCACACAAGCAAAAGCCGCGCGTGGCCACGCAACGCTCTTTTGCGCAGCGACAGGTAACCCCGAGGCACCGTTCAGCCCCTTGCCCGCTCCCCTGCTCGCCCTACAGCAACGCGTTAAAGCCGCGCTGGATCCCAAGGAGCTATTTAATCGTGGCCGCTTGTATCCCGAACTTTAAGCCTGCCGGACACCCTTTATGCAAACCAACCTAATTGCTGAACTGCAAAACACCCCGCACGGCCTTGAGGCCGAGCGCATTCTGCGTGCCTGTGTGCACTGCGGGTTTTGTAATGCCACCTGCCCAACCTACCAGCTCACCGGCAATGAGGATGACGGCCCACGCGGGCGCATTTATCTGATGAAGCAAATGCTCGAAGGCGCACCGGTAACCGCCACCACCCGCAACCATCTCGACCGCTGCTTAACTTGCCGAAATTGTGAAACCACCTGCCCATCGGGGGTGGAATACGGCAAATTGGTCGATATTGGCCGCGCCGAAGTAGAAATCCGTGCCCCGCGCGGCTGGGGAGATCGGCTCCAGCGCGCCGTCTTGCGACAAGGCTTACTCTCGCCCCGCCTGTTTGGCTTAGCTTTAGCCACGGCGCGCGCATTTCGCCCGCTCTTGCCCGCCGCCCTGCAAAAAACCATCCCCAGCCCGCGCGCTAAAGGCAAAATCCCCGCGCCGCATCACCCCCGAAAAATGATTGTGCTGGAAGGCTGCGTGCAGCCCGCGCTGTCACCCGATATTAACGCCGCCGCCCGCCGCGTATTCGATGCGCTGGGCATTAGCCTCATTGCCGCGCCGAGCGTGGGCTGCTGCGGCGCCATCGAACAGCATTTAAACGCGCAAGAGGCCGCCAAAGCCACCATCCGCCGCACTATTGATGCGTGGTGGCCGCTCGTTGAAGCCGGCGCCGAAGCCATTGTCATCACCGCCAGCGGCTGCGGGCTCCAAGTCAAAGACTATGGCCATTTGCTCGAACACGACCCCCGCTATGCCGCCAAGGCGGCCAAAATTTCAAGCCTCACCCGTGATCCGATTGAAGTGCTGATCGCTGAGGCCGATAACCCAGCGCTTGCCAACCTTAAACCCCGCCATGCCCGGCGCATTGCATTTCACCCACCCTGCACCCTGCAACACGGCCAAAAACTCAAAAACAAAACCGAGCACCTATTAAAACAAATCGGCTTTGAACTCACCCCCGTGCCCAATGCCCACCTGTGCTGCGGTTCTGCCGGCACCTACTCGATTTTACAACCCCAACTGGCCGCGCAACTCAAAACCCAAAAAGTCGCCGCGCTGGAATCAGGCCAGCCCGAATTAATCGCCACGGCGAACATCGGCTGTCAAACCCATATCGAAAGCGGCAGCACGCGCTGGGTTGTGCACTGGCTCACCCTGCTTGACCCCGCCGCCCCCTTGGCACCACAAGGCAATGGAGCCGCCGTATGAACATCGGCTTTATTGGTTTGGGCATCATGGGCGCCCCGATGGCCGAGCACCTGCTCAAAGCAGGCAACACCCTGCATGTTTGGGCACGGCAACCGCAAAAAGCCGAATTTATGCTCAACCAAGGCGCCACTTGGGCCCAAAGCCCCGCCGCTTTGGCCGCCCGCGTTGAGGTATTGTGCTTAAACGTAAGTGACAGCGGCGATGTCGAAGCCTTGGTTCAGGGCGAAAATGGCATTCTGGCGGGCGCAAAACCTAATTTAATCGTGATCGATTTCAGCACCATCAGCGCCAGCACCACCCGCCGCATGGCCGAGCTGCTCGCCACCAAGGCCGGCCATTGGGTCGATGCGCCGGTTTCTGGCGGGCAAAAGGGCGCACTAACCGCCAGCCTCACCGTGATGGTGGGCGCAGAGTTGGCCATTTTTGCGCAAATCAGCCCACTGCTCGCCCAAGTGGGCAAAACCATCACCCATGTGGGCGATGTGGGCTCGGGGCAAATCACCAAAGCCTGTAATCAAATTGTGGTGAGCGGCACACTCGCCGCCATTGCCGAAGCGCTCCTGCTTGCCGAAGGCGCGGGGGTTGATCCCGCCCGCGTGCGCGAAGCCTTGCTAGGGGGCTCGGCCCACTCGCGCATGCTAGAGATTCACGGCGCGCGCATGTTAAGCGGCGATTTCACCCCAGGCTTTAAGGCTAGGCTGCATCAAAAAGATTTGGGAATCGTGCGTCAAACCGCCGAGGAATTGGGCTTAGCTCTACCCGGCGCAAGCTTAGCAGGGCAATGGATGAATGCGCTGGTGGGCGCCGGCCTTGGCGAGGCGGATTCTTCCGCCTTAATCACCGTGCTTCGGCGGCTAAATGGCTTAGCGCACCGAGCCGCTGATTAACGCTGTTCGTTGGCGTGTTAGGTACCCGCCGCCTACCGAGGCGCCAATCAGGCCTTAACTAATCGGGCAAAACTAATCGGATGTTTGCGGCCGCGCGTTTGGCTTTAGCGCGAGCAAGATCGGTCGTTTCATCTAAAGCCAATACCACGCCCATGCGCCGCGTGCCCGCTATATCCGGCTTACCAAACCAGCGCAACTGCGTATCCGGCTCCCTCAGCGCCTCGATCATGCCCGTCACCACCGGTGTATCCGTATGCCCTTCAAGCAACAAGGCCACCGAAGCCGCTGCGCCTAGGCTGCGAATATTGGGAATTGGCAACCCTAAAAACGCCCGCACATGCAGGGCAAATTCGGTTAAATCTTGCGAAATGAGCGTGACCATACCCGTATCATGCGGGCGGGGCGATACCTCACTAAACCACACTTCATCGCCCCGAACAAAAAGCTCCACGCCAAATAAACCATACCCACCAAGCGCCTCAACCACGTTTTGCGCAATGCGCTGCGATTCCAGCAAAGCCTGCGCCGACATTGCCATCGGCTGCCAGCTTTCGCGGTAATCGCCATCAATTTGCACATGGCCAATGGGTGGGCAAAACGAAATCCCATCACGGTGCCGAATCGTGAGCAGGGTAATTTCATACTCAAAATCAATCAGCGATTCCACAATCACCCGCCCACCCCCGGCGCGCCCGCCGGCTTGGGCATAATCCCACGCCGTTTGAATTTGCAAGCCATCGCGCACAACCGATTGCCCCTTGCCCGATGAACTCATCACCGGTTTGACCACACAGGGCAAGCCAATTTTGCCAATGGCAGCGGTAAAACTTGGCAGCGTATCGGCAAATTCATAGCGGCTGGTGGGCAAGTGCAATTCTTCTGCCGCCAAGCGCCGAATGCCTTCACGATTCATGGTGAGCCACGCAGCGCGCGCATTGGGCACCACCGCCCAACCTTCAGCCTCAAGCGCGACCAACGTCGGCGTCGCAATCGCCTCAATCTCCGGCACAATCAAACTCGGGCGTTCTTGCTCAACCAAGGCCCGCAACGCCGCACCATCTAACATATCAATCACAAACGCCCGCTGCGCTACCTGCATCGCAGGCGCATTCGCGTAGCGATCCACCGCAATCACCCAAAGCCCCAAACGCTGCGCCTCGATGGCAACCTCTTTACCCAGCTCACCACTGCCTAGCAGCATTATTTTAACCGCCGACGTATGGTGCGGCGCACCCAGCACAGCCGCGTGCGGCGTCAAAGGGGTGGATGATTGTGTTGTCATAGGTTTAAGCCTTCAAATTTCAAAAATAGGTTGGGATAAATCTAAATCCACCGCGTGCACCCGGGCGCCCACAAATACCACACTGCCCGCAAATCGCGCCGCACCCGATGGGGTAAATTCAAAACCAAACTGCCGCTCCAAAACAAACCCAGCGCGGACACGCCGAAGCCGAAGCCGTTTGAGCCCCACCGAATCATCAAGAAGCTGCACACCCGCCCGATCGCAGGCCTGCTTGGCCAACCCAAAGGCCCGCCGCCGATACTGATCTTGAATCCACCAAAAATACCCCAACAGCACGAGCGCCAGCAACATCACCACATCACGAATCGTCACAGGGCATCCTCATGGCTTAATCGCCCGACCCAAAACAGGCAGGCAAAGCATCATAAACCAAGACACCCCAAGGCGGCAGACCAAAACGGCAGACCAACCCACCCGCCAGCGCAACACGCCCGAAGGCACCAAAACCTATTTTTTAGCCGCCGAGCGAACGCGACACTTGCCTTTGTCACACAAACGAGATAAATTGCGCGCCTTGCCTGGGTGGCGGAATTGGTAGACGCAGTGGATTCAAAATCCACCGATAGCGATATCGTGTCGGTTCGAGTCCGACCCTAGGCACCGAGTCCGACCCTAGGCACCAAGTGACTGTTTTATAGCGTCCGATAAGATTCTTAAAACTTAATTAAACCCGCATTCTGTAATGGTTTGCGGGTTTTTTTATGCCTATAGCGTCCAGAAAGATTCCTTTACAGCCAGCGGTTCCTGGCGGTAACTTTGACGGTAACAGCAACTTACCGTCAAACAGTTACCGTCAAAATTCAGGAGTTACCGTCATGGCTGCACTCACAGATACCGCTATCAAGGCCGCAAAGCCAACCAGCAAGGCGTTCAAACTGTCTGATGAAAAGGGTTTGTATCTGCTGATTCAACCGACTGGCGGTAAGTGGTGGCGTTTTGATTATCGTTTTGACGGTAAGCGCAAAACACTGAGTATGGGCACTTATCCAGATGTGAATCTGAAGCAGGCCCGAGCCTACCGCGATGAAGCCCGTCAACTGGTAGCCAACGGCACTGATCCCGCCCAATTGCGCAAGGCCGAAAAAACCACTATTTCTGAAGCCATGCGCGAACAAGCTGAGGCTGAAAAGATTGAAGCCATGATTCGGGCGGGCGAATCGCTGCCGGGATCATTCGCAGCAGTCGCGCAAGAATGGGCAGAAAAATTCCTCGCCGACAAATCCGAGAAATACCGCGACAAGGTAATTAGGCGCCTTGAGGTAGAGGTTTTCCCGCATATTGGTCGCACACCGGTTGATCAGGTCACCGCACCGGACGTGCTGGCACTCTTGCAGCGGATTGAATCACGCGGCATCTTTGAAACCACCCACCGCATCAAACAGAACATCGGCCAGATCATGCGCTACGCCATTGCCACAGGTCGCGCCGTAAACGAGCCTACCCAGGCGCTCAGAGGGGCATTAACCCCGAACAAGGCCACTCATCTCGCCAGCCTCACAGAACCCAAGGAAATTGGCCCGCTGTTGCGTGTCATGTCGTCCTACGAAGGTTCCCCCATCACGAAGGCAGCGCTGACCATTGCACCACTGGTGTTCGTTCGCCCAGGCGAGCTGCGATCAATGGAATGGGCGCATATTGATTGGGAAGCCTGCGAATGGCGTTACACCACCCCCAAGACAAAGCAGGATCACATTGTCCCGTTGGCTCATCAGGTAGTGAAAACCTTGCGCGAATTGCAGCCTCTCACCGGCCATGCCCGCTATGTATTTCCCAGCGCCCGAAGTGATCAGCGCTGCATGTCGGATAATACAATCAACGCCGCTCTGAAGCGTTTAGGTGTGGATACCAGCAAGGAGATCACCGCACATGGCTTTAGAGCCATGGCGCGTACGGTACTTGAAGAGGTGCACGGCTTTCGGCCAGAGGTTATCGAACTTCAGCTTGCCCATGCCGTCCGTGATCCACTGGCCCCCTATGTCAGAATAGTTGTCGCTCCTAATTTTTAGCGGATGATCCGCATAATGGAGAGATAAATCATGCCAAGAAAGAACCACACCCCCGAATT
>NCFS01000020.1 GCA_002281295.1 Halothiobacillus sp. 35-54-62
GTCTATCCAGCATGGGCCGCAACACGTCGTTATCGGCCTTGGATTCGTAGAATAACTACGACCGGCGGCCTCTGCCTCGTTTTGCGGCTTTTGGATCAGTAACTCGGCTCACAAAGGATTTGATCAGAGGTTCCCTAAGCAAAAATTCAAGCTCAGCGGCTTGCGCGCGAAAATCAAGGGTTTGGTCTTTTTGCATGGGCTTATTGGCGTAATTATCAGCGGGCGGTTTAATCACCGGTTACTCCTCGTTTAAAAACCAGCCCGCATCCGCGCTGGCACGATCATCTTTTAAGCGCTCAACCCATAACAGCGCCGCAAGGGTGCGCGGATCATGGGCGAACCGATTAGGGGATGGGGTCAGCCCATGCCCCATTAAATGCGTTAGCCGAACCTCGCGTAGCGGATCTTGGTTAAATTTGCGGCGCGCTAACACCTCGTCGACCCACTCGGGGTGATTAAAGCGGCATCCACCCGCGCCGTACTATCGCCCGCTGTGGAGGCCGCTGTCATGGTTAAATCATCGGTAAACAGCGCGCCCTGATAATTCCAGCGTTGACGCAATAGCGTATGCACCCATACGTTTGAAAAGCCAGCGGGCTTTTCATCGATTTGCGGATACACCACATGCGCCAGCATCAGGGCGGGAATATAGCGTTCAATTAGGGCAATGAATGGCCGCAAATCTTCGCGCTCAATCGTGGCCAAACTGCGATGATCGACCGGATGGGCAATATGCGAATCTTCCGCGATGGAACCATGCCCGGGGAAGTGTTTGCCAACCGCCGCCATGCCGGCTTCTTTCATGCCCGCAATCCACGCGATGGCCAGCGCAATAATCGCGGCGGGATCCCGTGCAAACGCCCGATCGCCAATCACACCACTAACCCCGCGCTGCAAATCGAGCACGGGCGCAAAGCTTAAATCAACGCCCGCCATGCGCAATTGCGTGGCCATAAGCCAGCCCAAACTTTTGGCGGCCTCAAGCCCCGCTTGCCGATCTTGGGCAAATAGCTCGCCTAAGCGCCCCATCGGCGGCAAATGCACAAAGCCATCGGTACGAAAGCGCTGCACCCGCCCGCCTTCTTGGTCCACCGCAATCAAGAGATGCGGATGGCGCAAGGCACGAATTTCAGTCGTTAAGGCCATTAATTGCGCGGTGGATTCAAAATTGCGGGCAAATAAAATCACCCCGCCCACCGCAGGGTTTTGCAAGCGTGCCGACTCGGCCGGCGTTAAGATTAAACCGGCCACATCGACCATTAAGGGTCCCAATGCCGTCATGTCGGCTCCTTTAATCAGAATGAATAAAAACCAATTTGATTCATGCTATGTGCCTTGTATGTGCTTGGCACGTGCATAAAAAAAGGCACCCAAACTGGGTGCCCAACAATAACAGGAGGAGTCAAACGCTGCCACGCGGGATTTCACTAAAACAAGGGACAGGGAAGAAACCCTCGTTTAATGATCTCTGCTAGGCATCCAATGAATAGCGACATTCATGCCAATAGTCGATTTTGTGCAATTTAATAAAAAAAGTTAATAAAAACAGCATCTTAATCAAATTATCATTATTTAACTCTTCGGTAGAAGTGCGCATAAACTGCATTACGATGGCACAATCCGATTCTTAAAAGCACCCTTTTAGGGCGTTTTTTACCCGTGTTTCGCGCAATTTATGAGCCCCAGCTTAAATTAGGCGCCCAAGGTGGATTTCAAAAAAACCTGCATTTGTTGCCATGAATCATCCGCCGCATCGGCATCAAACTGTAAGGGCAAATTGAATCGTGCGCCCTTCTCCGTCGCCGCAGGATTGGTGAACGCATGCTTGGCCTGCGCGTAGGTAACCACCTCAATATCGGTATTTGCCGCGCGCATTTCGGCTACGGTGGCCTCAACTTGCGCCGTGGGCACAAACGGATCCGCGCCGCCGGTAAATAATCGCACGGGGGTTTTAATCGGGGGATGGGCAATGGGGGCGATGCCACTCACCCCCGCATGAAAGCCCACCATCGCCGCTAAATCGACGCCTTGGCGAACCATGCTCAAAGCAACCGAACCGCCAAAGCAGTACCCAATCACAGCGATTTTATTTGGATCAACCTCAGGCTGCTGCTTGATGGCGTGTAGAGCGGCCATAAATCGGTTGGTCATCAGCGGCAGGTTTCCGCTAACGGCAGAGGATAATTGGGATGCTTCGGTGGGATTATCCGCTTGGGCGTGGTTGCCGAACATATCCACCGCAAACCCAACATAGCCCAATTTGGCTAAAGCCCGGGCGCGATCATCACTAAATGCATTGCGCCCCCACCATTCATGCACCACCAGCACGGCGGGCCTGCGCCCTGCTTGCGCGGTGTTTAGTGCCATTTCACCGTGCATCGTGATGCCATCTAGGGTGTAGGGAATCGGTTTGGTTTGAATTGTGCCGGTCATCAAAAGAAATCTCCTTTAGGGATAGTCATCATAAAATTAAGCACTTCATAATTAGCACACAAATTAATTATTCGCCAAGCTAAACCCCGCTCAGTTTGGCGAAAAAAAGCACTGCCTTCACCGCAAAAGGCCGCAGAATTTTTATAATTTCTGACGGGGTGCCAGCTGAGTAAGCTCTTGCGCCACGTCCACCAGCGCCGCGCGCAGGCCTTCTACAATTTCGTGATCGGCTGCTTTTTGATCGACATCCGGAATATCCCAATCGAAAATTGTGCGATATTTTTCAACCAGTTGCCGCACATCGCCCAGCAGCTGGGCGCGGTGGTGGTCCATTTCAATCTGTTCTATCTGGCTCATGGTTGGTTCCTCTAATCTAAAATGGTGGCTTCGGTCCAGGTGAAATTACAGTTTGCGTTAACGGCCGCCGCTAAGGCATCCATTAAAGGCGCCGCTCGGGTTTTAGCCGATACAAACGCATCATCGCCCACGGGGGGTGATTGCGCAGGCGCCGCGTCAATCGCCACTTTTAGGCGATTTAATACGGCAGGCACCTCAGCGGCAAGCAGGGAGCCTGACCGCTCGGGCGGCAACCCCATCAACGACAAAAGGTGGAATGCATCGGCTTGATGCATCGAAATATTGGCATAAGCCTTGGACGAAAAAGTAATCAACATCGATACGCTCCTGTAAAAATCATTCCCCGAACACAGTTTTGGCTTTTTTACTCTGCCGAAGTTAATCCAAAGCGCGGCAGCACGCCTTGCTTGATTAAATTAAGTACCAGGGCAAAAAGCACGCTGAGCACCAGCACCAGCAACACAAAGCCCAACGGTAAAGCGGCCATGAGCCACCCCAGGGTTGCAAGCATGCCCACAATCAAAATATCTAAGCTGCTGGCCATCGCGAGCAGGCGAGCAGGCTTAACTTGCCATAGGGCGCCATCGGTACGAAGCGCGAACACGCTGGCTTGATTGGTAAAGACCAAAATCAAAAACAAAAAGGTTTGTAGTTGAGCGGGGCTTAAATCACCGTAAATACGCACGAGGCTATACAACGAAAACGAGAATACGAGTGAAACAACCCCCAAGATCGCCGCACTGGCCATGAGTTTTCTTACTTGCCAGCGCTGCGGTAAGCGCGAGGGCAAAACCCGATCACTGGCGATCGACATGGTGACAAAATCGTTGGTAAACATGAGCAGCACAATTAACGCGGGGCTGATAACGAAATCATGCGTCACGAGCAGGCCAAGCGTTAAAAAGATAACAATTTCAATTACTTTTATGATTTTATTCAAAGTGTAGGTGAGCATCCGCCGGTGCACTTCTCGCCCGGTGCGCACCACATCTAATACGCCCGATAATCCAGGCTGGGTTAGCACCACGCCGGCGGCGGCTTTAGCCACATCAGTCGCGCTCGATACGGCCACGCCCAATTCCGCCTGCTTAAGCGCTGGGGCATCATTGACGCCATCGCCGGTCATCCCGCCAATCTCGCCCTGTTTTTGCAGCGCCATCACCAAATGATATTTATCTTCAGGCAAAACACGGGCAAAGCCATCGCAATCGGTAATGGCTGTTCTTGCGCTGGCCATTCGGGCGCTGGCCTGTGCTTTATCTACGTGCGTATGGCCTGCGGGCTGAGATGCTGTTTGCGGCAATCCTTCGATGACGCTGCGATCGCAAATTTTATCGCCCATGCCAAGTACGCGCGCAATCGCCCGCGCGGTTTCGACCGCATCGCCTGTGGCCATGCGCACTCGAACACCTAAGCCCCCTAACGAGGCAATTAACGCGGCGGCATCGGGGCGCGCGGGGTCGGCCAAGGCGATTAATCCCAAAAACTGCATCCCCTGCCCTTCATCTGCCGCCACTGCCAGCACGCGGGCGCCATCGGCAGCTAAAGCCGCCTCGGTTTTTGCCAACCAGTCGGCGGGCGGTACCACGCCAATTTCAGCGAGCATATTGCTCGCGCCTTTAATGAGGTGCCATGGGGCGCCTGCCCCACTGTAGCGGCTTTCTGATCGGCGCGTTGCCGGGTCAAACGGGGTAAAATTCTCGCGTTTGAGGGCGGGGTTATTGAGTTTTTGCACCTCGGCATCTGCCGCGCATGCGGCCAAAATCGCTAAATCAATGGGGTCTTGCGTTGCCGCATCGCTCGCTAACCCCGCTGCCCGCAAAAGTTGGGCGCTAGATAAACCTGGGGCAGGCTCTGTTTTACTCAAACTCAGTTTATTTTGCGTGAGTGTGCCGGTTTTATCGGATATCAAGGTGGTCATGGCGGCGGCATCTTCGACGGCGGCAAGCCGCGTTACCAAGACCCCGCGCTGGGATAATTCTTGTGCGGCCATTGCGGTTGCCAGCGCATACGTGGCCGGCAGCGCCACCGGCACGGAGGCAACCAACAAAATCAATACAAACGAGAGGGTATCGAGCAAGGGCAGGCCGGTTGCTAAGGCATAACCTAAAACAATGACGGATAAAAACGCATCAAAAATAATGAGATAACGCACGATTCTTAAAATAATTTGCTGCATGTGGCTTGGCGCCGAGGCTACCTGCACCAGTTCTGCCGTGCGGCCAAACGCGGTTTTGGCACCTGTTGCGGTGACAACGCCGGTCGCCTCGCCTTGGCGCACGGTGCAACTGGCATAAGCGGTGGCACCCACCGCAACCGATACCGGCAATGATTCCCCCGTGAGGGCAGATTCATCCAGTGATATTTGGCCTTCTAATAACTGCAAATCGGCTGGGGTGATGTCGCCCGCCCGCACATGCACCCAATCACCGGGCACCACCTCGGAAGCGGGCACGGTTTTCCACGCGCCATCACGCTGAACCCGCGCGTTAACCTGAAGTTGTTGCCGCAATAACGCCAAGGCCGATTGCGCCCGTTGTTCATTGATAAAAGCGAGCGTTCCGTTAAAAATCAAAAGCAAGCCAATCACAACCGCTTCAACCCAATGATGCAAAATGAGCTCAAGCACAATCACCGCTTCGAGCATCCAAGCCACGGGCGACCAATATTTAAGCAAGTAAATTTTGAGTGGATTGGTTTTGAGCTCGGCAATGGCATTGCGGCCAAATTCGGCTAAGCGCTGCTCGGCTTGTGCTTGGGTGAGCCCGGCGCCTGTTAACGAGGCGCCTGAGGCGCCATCGGCTTTTTGTTCTGGGGCTGGCATCAATTCACGCATCACATCACTCCGTGAGGGGCCTTTGAAACACCCATACAAGGCAATTGCATAGGCACACTAAGATTACGCTTATTATTTAGACAAACAATACCGCTGTTTGCCGCATCAAGATAAAGCCGCCCCGTACTCCTGCCTGTCAACCTGTATTGGCGATCAGCCAGCCCAAGATGTTCCTTTATTCGGATGGGGTGCGTTCAGGGTTAATGCCTAAGCGCGCACCGCTCGGGGTGCAGTTGTGCAGTAAGGCGGTTAATTTCAAGCTGCCTAAGTGCTCTAATAGCGCGATGTTGCGCTCGGGGATTAAATCAACCTCCGGGTAATTTGCTATCGCCGCGTCTAAACTGGCTTCTCGCAAAATATGCAACACAGGATAGGGGGATTTATTGGTGAAATTTTCGGCATCATCCCATTGGGTGCCCCCAAATTGATAGTCGGGATGAAAGCTTGCAATCTGAAAAATGCCTTTGAGTTTTAATTGCGCTAATCGGCTGTCTGCTCGGGCGAGAAACTGGTTGAAGTCAAAAAAGTGTTGCAAAACATCGGGGTGAATTAAAAGCGTGGTTTCAATTTCGGGGCTGTGCTGCATTAACCTTAACGCTGCCTCTAAATCTTGGAGCAGCTGCTCTTCATCGGTGGCGATGCTCAACTCAAAGCGCACCCGATTTTTAACCAATTCACGCTTGGCGAACGGGCACAAATTAAGTGTGATTACCACATCTAAAACCCAGTTTCGAACCGCCTCAATAACGATTGGATTTTTCACAAAGCCGCCCCTGCTCATCGATTGAATACACGCCAACCTTGTATCACAGCGGCCAAAAGAATAGGATCAATTGTTATTAAATTTTACGGAGATGAGCAAAATGACTCAAACGACGCCTGCCAACAGCAACGAAGAACTGGCCGCTGTTAAAGCGGATTTGTCACTGCTCAAGAAAGATTTAGCCGAACTGCTCCTCGTTATGAAAGAATCGGGCAAAACCCGCGTCAGCAACTTAGAGCACGATGCCCTTGCCGCCGTTCATTCCGCCATTGACACCCTAACCGCACGGGTTAACGAAGCGCGCACGGGGGCCACCAACCAAGCCAACGCCACGCTTGAACAAGCAGAGCAGCTGGTGGATCGCCATCCTGTGGCCACACTTTTAACCGCCTTTGGGGTGGGGTTTTTGCTGGCAAAATTATTTAGCAAAAGCTAAAACTTATGTCTGAATTTGTAATTGCCCTGCTGGAACTGCTTGAAGCAGAAGGCAGGGCGTTTCGTCGGGCATTTCGTCGCGCGACCTTTGGGGTGGCATTTCTGTGTATTGCCACCCTTCTTGTCATTACCGGGTTCGGCTTTTTAATGGCTTCGGGATACTGGGCGCTGGCCGCCTTTTTCAGCGCCAGCCTTGCGGCGCTTATTATGGGCAGTTTGATTTTATTCATCGCGGCGGCGCTCGGTTTTGCCGCCTATCGCGCCCTGCGATAGGAGATAAAACCGATGCAGCAACCGCCTTCCCTTGATAGTGCAAAAGCCCGATTACGCGCCACAAGCCAAGCGATAACCCCCGTCGCGCTCTTAAAAAAAACCGTGCGGCGTTATCCGGCAGCCAGTATCGGTTTAGCCTTAACGGCAGGCGCGTTATCGGTGCATACCCTGCCACGGGTTTATAAAAGCCTGCAAAAACATTCTTGGTTAGCGGTATTAATTTCGCGATGGATGCTTCGGATTTAACTAGCCGCCTTAAATTAAATGATCTTCACTAATCGGCCTTGACTGCCCTGCTTTTGAGTTTGCGTATGGATTTTGATGTGATTGTGATTGGCGCTGGGGCAGCAGGTATGATGTGCGCGGCGCAAGCGGGGCTGCGTGGGCGGCGGGTGTTGCTTTTAGATCATGCCACCAAAATTGGTGAGCGCATCCGTATCTCAGGCGGTGGCCGGTGTAATTTCACCAATCGGGTCGTTAAGCCTGAGCACTTTATTTCACAAAATCCGCATTTTACGCGATCGGCCTTATCGCAATTTAGCGCCGCTGATTTTATTGATTTGGTTGAGCGATACGGAATTGCCTATCATGAAAAAACCCTAGGCCAACTATTTTGCGATCAATCTGCCCAGCAAATTATTGCCCTACTCCAAGACCAATGCACCCAAGGCCATGTTCAATGGGCGCATCCCTGCCCCGTGCATTCGGTTGCAAAAACCGCCGCAGGCTTCGCGCTTGAAACGGCAGAAGGCCACTTTTGCAGCCAATCGTTAGTAATTGCCACCGGTGGGCTTGCCATCCCTCAATTGGGCGCAACCCCATTTGGCTACCGTATTGCCGAGCAATTTGGGCTGAATATTATCCCGCCGCAACCGGCGTTGGTTCCCCTAGCGGCCGCACCTGAGTCCATGGAAATCTTTAGCCAATGGGCGGGCAATTCACTTAACGTGCGCGCCCAATGCGGCCAGAACACCCCGTCATTTCGGGAAAATTTATTGTTTACGCATCGGGGGTTATCGGGCCCGGCTATTTTGCAGGTATCTAGCTACTGGCAAGAGCAATCTTATCGGCGCGAAAAAAAGCAGCCCATTGCCTTAAATTTATTGCCCGATTTCGATATTGATGCTTGGCTGCAAAGCCATCGGCAGAGCAAATCAAACCTCTCGCAGCTGCTCACCCAAGCACCCGCATGGCCCAAGCGCATTGCGCAAGCCTGGTGCGATGCGCATGGCTGGAATAAACCCATCGCCGAGCACAGCAACAAAGAGATAACCGCCATGTGCCAAACCTTAGGCGCATGGATCATTATGCCCGCAGGTACCTTGGGCTATGCCAAAGCTGAAGTCACCTTGGGCGGGGTAGACACCACCGCGCTTTCATCAAAAACCATGGCAAGTAATACCGTGCCCGGGTTGTATTTTATCGGTGAAGTGGTTGATGTTACGGGCTGGCTTGGGGGCTATAACTTTCAGTGGGCTTGGTCCTCTGGCTGGGTGGCGGGGCAGTCGGCATAACGGCGCTGCTCATTAATTTGCCAGCGGTATAAATCAGCGCACCGCTTGCCGCCCCACCCAAACGACAAAGGCATTAAACATCTAATGCGCCCTGCCCCACAAACGATTCGAACGCGGGTAATTGCGTAAGTGATTCCAAGCCAAAATCCTGTAAAAACTGGGGGGTTGTACCCAATAGCTCGGGCTTGCCGGGGCTATCTTTCACGCCCACGACACGAATCCAGCCGCGTTCAGTTAACAGACGAATAATGGGTGCATTCACCGCGACACCCCGCACGGCTTCAATCTCCGCCCGCGTGATTGGTTGGCGCCAGGCAATCAGGGCAAGGGTTTCCAGCACCGCGCGGGAATACCGACCCGTTTTCGGTGCTTCGCTACGCGCCAAATAAGGGGCTAAACGCGCATTAGCCACCAATTGCCAATGGCGCTCTTGGGGCAAGCCCCCCAATTTCATTTGAATAAATGGATGGGTTTGATACTGGCGCTCTAATTGCACAAGCGCCCTCTCGATGGCTGTTTGTGGGGTTTCACTACCCACCATGCGCACAAGTGCAGCCCAAGTTAAGGGCTCGGCATGGGTTAGCAGCAAAGCCTCGATCAGTGGCACCAGCCCTTCAGCGGTAGAATGTTCCCAATTCAGCTCGGGGTTATGCATTAACAGATCAGCCTATACGAAAAATTGCACGCCATGCTATTGAATACAGAATAATACGTTATAGTATTGCAAAATAATGCCCGTCCAGATGCGAACAGGGTGATTATGACATTTTTCAAGTCCTGTTTTATCAAGCCAAAGGGCGAGTCATCGGCGTTTTAGCCAATTTCAAGGAGTTATCCATGCGTTTTATTGCTTTATTTGCGTTAATTTTAAGCTTGGTAGCGCCAGCAAGCTTTGCCGATACCCCCTTAAAAGTGGCGGTCAGCATCCCCCCGCAAAAATATTTTGTTGAAGCCATTGGGGGCAAGCATGTTCAGGTTGAGGTTTTAGTGCCTGCAACGGCTGAACCGGAAACCTACGAGCCCACCCCTCGGCAAATTACCGCGCTCTCACAGGCCAATTTATATATGAAAATTGGCGTGCCTTTGGAGCGCGCTTGGCTTGAACGTTTTACCGGTGCAAATTCTAAAATGGTCGTGGTGGATACCACCCGTGGTATCGAGCGCATGCCGATGATTAAGGGCACCGATGAAGTGGTCGGTAAATCGGGGCTCGACCCCCACGTTTGGCTATCGCCCGTTTTAGTGCGTATTCAAGCCATGAATATTCGTGATGCGTTAATTAAAGCGGATCCCAGCCATGCCGCCGATTACCGCCAAGGCTATGCCAAACTCGCGCAAACCATTGATGGCGTGGATGGTGCTATCTTAAAAACCCTAAGCGCCCACCCCTTGAAACAAACCAAATTCATCGTGTTTCATCCCGCATTTGGCTATTTCGCGGCGGCCTATGGCCTAACCCAAGTCCCGATTGAAGTGGAAGGCAAAGAACCCGGCCCCAAACAACTGGCTGAGTTAATCGATTTCGCCAAGAAAAATGATATTAAAGTGGTGTTTATTGAGCCACAATTTGCCCAAAAAGCTGCCAAAACAATTGCCGATGCCATTGGCGGCGAAGTGGTTACCATTGATCCCCTGCAAGAAGATTGGCCAGCGGGCATGACCGCCATCGCAACAGCCTTGCAAAAAACCCTGAACTAATCCAGACACCCCCATGCAAGCCCCGATTATTGAAATTTGTGAATTAGCCTACGCCTATGACAACACCCCGGCGTTAAGCGGGGTGAATGTGCGCATTAACCGAGGCGACTTTATCGCCGTGATTGGCCCCAATGGCGGGGGCAAAACTACGTTGATGCGCCTTATTCTCGGTTTACTGGAACCTCAGCAAGGGCAAATATTAGTTTTTGGCGCACCGCCGGGCAGCAACCCTGCCCGTATTGGCTATGTGCCACAACACAGTAATACCACCCAAGGGTTTCCGGCCTCAGCCGAGCAAGTGGTGTTGATGGGGTTAGCGCAAGGCAAGCGGCGGGGGTTTCGGTTTACCGCATCCGAGCGCGAAGCGGCTGATCGTGCCATGCAGCGCGCGGGGGTGCTGGATTTGCGCCATCGTAGGCTCAATGAACTATCCGGCGGCCAACGTCAGCGCATTTTGATTGCCCGCGCGCTCATTACCCAGCCCGAATTGCTTATTTTGGATGAACCCTTATCCAATATTGATCCCTATGGTCGCCAGTGTATTTTAGAGACCCTTACCGGGCTTGATGCCCACACCACCGTCGTGATGGTAAGCCATGATTTAGGCATCACCGCCAACGCCGTAACCGATATTATCGCCGTCAATCATTATGCGTTAAGTGCCGGTGGCTCTAAGCTTACCCCCGCCATGCTCGCGCTGATGTATGGCACCCATGAAGCCGGTTGCCCCGTGCATGCCCTGCTCCAGCAAATGGTGGATTCGGCTATTGTGGAGGCACCAACCGCGCACGCTCAGCGCACCCACGCAACAACAGAACACACCCATGAACCTCGCTGATTTATTACACCAAACCTTTATGCAGCACGCGCTTATCGCCAGCCTGCTTGTTAGCATTACCTGCGGCGTTATCGGCGCCTTGGTTGTGGTCAACCGATTAATTTTCATGGCGGGCGGCATTGCCCATACCGCTTATGGTGGCGTGGGTTTAGCCTTTTTTTTGGGCGCACCCGTGTTGCCCACGGCGGGGTTATTTACAGCGGGTGCTGCCGTCATTTTGGGCACGCTCACCCAAACCAAACGCGAGCGCACCGATACGCTAATCGGTGTTATTTGGGCGGCGGGCATGGCCTTTGGCATCATTATGATTAACTTAACCCCGGGCTATAACGTGGGGCTAATGAGCTACCTTTTTGGCAGCATTCTCACCGTGCCTGCCCATGATTTATGGGTCATGCTGGGCATTGATGTGGTGATTGTTGGCTTAACGCTGTTTTTTTATCGGGATATATTATCGTTCTCGTTTGATCCCGATTTTGCCCGCTCGCGCGGCATTCCCGTGCGCTGGTTGTATTTTATGCTGCTGATTATGGTCGCCGAAGCGGTTGTGATGATGATTCAAGTTGTCGGCTTAATTTTAGTCATCGCCCTGCTCACCCTGCCGCCGTATTTAGCCGAACGCCACACCAAAAGTTTAGTCGGCTTAATGGTCGCCTCGGGGGTGTGGAGCTTAGTATTCTGCGTGGGGGGGTTGGCGGTGGCTTATCAGTTTGATTTAAGCTCAGGCGCCAGCATTATTGCCACGGCTTGCGCCATTTATTTAATGTTTATCACCGGCCAAACCGGCTGGCAATGGCTGCGCGCACAAACCCAAACTCCGGCATAATCAAAGCCTAAGCGGGCAGGTTTAACGCCCGATGTGCACAAGGATTCATGATGGACTATCGCAAACAATTTCTGGTTGATCCCACCAAACAACTGCTGCTCGGTGATATTGACCCCAGCAGCACCGCTGATCTCGCATCCAAAAGCGCAGCCGCCGACTTAACCGATCAATACCGCGCGCAAATGGAAGCCGAGCAATTTTTGCTCTATGCCGATGGGCGCCAATCGTTGCTCGTGGTGTTGCAAGCGCTGGATGCCGCCGGCAAAGATGGGGTTATTCGCCATGTATTTAGCGCCATGAACCCCCAGGGCACGCGCGTTCACGGCTTTAAGCAGCCCACGCCGATTGAAGCCGCCCACGATTTTTTATGGCGTGCCCACAAACAAGTGCCCGCCGATGGTGAAGTGGTGATATTCAACCGCTCGCACTATGAAGATGTGCTGGTGGTGCGCGTGCATAATTTAGTGCCCGAGGAAATCTGGTCGCAGCGCTACGACAAAATCAATGAATTTGAGCGGCTCCTCACGGAAAATGGCACCCAAATTCTGAAATTCTTTTTGCACATTAGCCCAGAAGAGCAACTGGAACGCTTCAAAAAGCGCCTTGATGACCCGCAACGCCACTGGAAGATCAGCGATTCCGATTATTCCGAGCGTAAATTTTGGCCGCAATACATTGAGGCCTATCAAGATGCCCTCACCAAAACCAGCACCACACATGCGCCGTGGTATGTGATTCCCGCCAACAGCAAATGGTTTCGCAACCTCGCCATATCGCAAATTATTGCCGATACCTTAAAAGATATGAAGCTCGAGCTGCCGCCCACTCATGTCAACATTGAAGAAATTAAAGCCCATTACCATGCCGCCGTAAAAGCCGCCAATGGTAATAAACCTTAATTTATACCCATCGACCGCCTAGCTTATTGATTCGATTCGTTTTATCCGTGATTGTCCGCTAAGTCATAGGGTGCGCCCTGCGCACCATTTGACCGCATGGCGCACCCTACGGTTTCATGGAATGTTCGTTGCGAATCAATAGGATAATAACGGGGATTCAAGCAACACTTGCGGCCCCATCAGCCGCCATTGAAGCTCCTCACTTTGATCCGATTCAAAATCCCCGAGCAGCGCGATGGCTTCGTGCACTACGCGGGCATCATGGCTGCGTTTGGGGGCTTGCTCCGATAAATGGCGGCGAAATTGCCGTGCGCCGGGCAGGCCATTAACGAGGGTAAGTAAGGGCTTGGTCATGCTGTGCAGCGTTTGGCCTTGTGCCAGCTGCGCCTCTAGGTAATTGAGATAGCGCTGAATCACCTCGGTGCGCGAAATAACGGGGTACGGTGCATTAAACAGGATTTGATCGACGTATCTTAACCAGTCGATATGCTGATAGGCGGCGCGCCCCACCATTACACCCGGCACAATATCGAGTTGTTCTGCCATTTGCGGCAAGGTTTCAAGCTTGCCGTTAAGCACGAAGGTCAGCTCGGGAAACTGCTCTTGGATGCGGTGCACAAAATCCCAGCGCAGTGGCGGAATTTCTCGATTTTGTTTGGGGGATAACCCATCGAGCCAAGCTTTTCGGGCGTGAATAATAAATACCTCGCAGCCGCCCTGCCCAGCCACGGTGTCGATAAATCGGCTAAATTCATCAAAACTATCGGAGCGATCAATGCCGATGCGGGTTTTAACGGTAACGGGCACCCCCACGGCTGCCCGCATCGCGCGCACACCTTCGGCCACGATGAGGGGCGTGGCCATAAGGCAGGCACCAAAGGCGCCATTTTGTACCCGATCACTGGGGCAGCCCACATTCAAGTTAATTTCATCAAAGCCATACTGCTCGCCCAGCGCGGCTGATTGCGCCAGTGCCGCCGAATCGCTGCCGCCCAATTGCAACGCCACCGCATGCTCGGATGAGTTAAATTGCAAATGCCGCGCCACATCGCCATGCATGAGTGCGCCGGTGGTGACCATTTCGGTATAAAGCCGCGCGTGCCGAGTCATGAGGCGGGCTAGTACCCGATAGTGCGAGTCGGTCCAATCGAGCATCGGGGCAGTGCAAAAGCGCCAAGGTGAAGTATCTTTTTGGCTCATGGCGTTTTATTTTTTTCTTTAAGCCCAGCGCTAACTAAAAAGAGGCCGATCAGCAAATTGAGCCAGGCGATTAAGGGGAGTGCTTGCCAGCCGCCCACGGTGGAAAGCTGCGGATATTGCGTGAGTAAAAAAGCCAGTAGCAGCAAGCCGCCAATGAGCGTTTTGCGTTGACTTCGTTGCTGCTCCATTAATTCAAGGCGCAGCAACTTTAGCGCTTGGGTTTGCGCGGCGAGTAATTCGCTCTGGCGTTCGGCTTGTTTGGCGGCGGTTATGTGTAGCCGGGGTAATTCGGCTAGGTGCTCAAAAATAAAGGGCAGCTCGGTTTTGAGGCGATTTACGAAGGCCTTGGGGCCAATGCGATTTTTCATCCAGCGTTCAATAAAAGGCTTGGCGGTGGCCCATAAATCTAAATCGGGATACAGCTCGCGCCCCAGCCCTTCAATGGCAAGCAGGGTTTTTTGTAGCATGGTGAGCTGGGGTTGCACTTCCATATCAAAACGGCGCGCCACTTGAAATAATCGGAACAAAAAATTGCCAAACGAGATGTCCCGCAGCGGTTTTTGAAAAATTGGCTCACACACGGTGCGAATGGCGGATTCAAATTCCTCTAAGCGTGTGGTGGCGGGCACCCAGCCGGATTCGATATGCAGCTCGGCCACGCGGCGATAATCCCGATTAAAAAACGCGTGAAAGTTTTCCGCAATATAGCGCTGATCTTCGGGGGTAAGGCTGCCCACAATGCCAAAATCAATCGCAATATATTGCGGCTGGGCGGGGTTATCGGCATTTACAAAAATATTGCCGGGGTGCATATCGGCATGAAAGAAGTTGTTATCGAATACTTGGGTGAAAAACACTTCAACCCCGCGTTCCGCCAGCACGCGCATATCGACCCCTGCCGCCCGCAGGCGGTCGGTTTGGGCAATGGGGATGCCAAAAATTCGCTCTTGAACCAGCACATCGGTACGGCAATAATCCCAATAAATTTCAGGGATATACAGTAAGGGGGAGTTCGGGAAATGGCGTTTTAGCTCGGATGCATTCGCCGCTTCACGCATTAAATCGAGCTCATCCATAAGCGTTTTATCAAACTCGCCCACCACCTCGACCGGATGCAATCGAGGGCCCTCGGACCAATAGCGCTCGGCCAGCAGGGCAATGGCGTACAGCACGTCTAAATCTTGGCGGATTCGCGGCAAAATACCGGGGCGCACAATTTTCACCACCACTTGCGCCCCATCATGCAGGGTGGCGGCATGTACTTGGGCGATGGAGGCCGAGGCCATGGGCTCGGCAGTAAACTCTGCAAAAATTTCATCAAGCGGGAAGCCCAAGCTTCGTTCAATGCGCGCACGGGCAATATCTGCCGCAAAGGGGCGCACCCGATCTTGCAGCACGGTGAGGGCATCGGCATATTTGCCGGGCAATAAATCGCGCCGCGTGGAAAGCATTTGGCCAAATTTAACAAAGATGGGGCCTAAATCTTCAAGGGCGGCAACCAAGCGTTCGCCCTCGGGGCGGTTTTTATTGTTGGAGAGCCAATACCACGGTGACAAAAATTTAATAAATTTAAATGAGCGCAGGATGGGCAGTGTGAGCACCAGTTCATCTAGGCCATGGCGATAAAAAATGGTTTGGATGACGGCTAAACGCCAGATCACGCGCAGTTTCATGTGGCATCTCGCGGCGCTAGGGCCGCTGGGTTAGGTTGCGCCGCCAGACGCTCGATACGGGCGGCGAGGTTATCTACTTGATCACGCACCGTATCGACCGCATCAAGCCATTGCTGCATCGCGGGGCGCTCGGCAAGCAATGCGCGCTCAAAAATAAGAAAATCAGCCGCCTCAATTTGCCGTGTTCGGCGCCAAATATCGGCTTGCTGGCGAATGTGCAGCGCTTTTCGCTCGATTAAACCCGCTGGCGCCGCCCCAATGCGCTCAGCAAGGCGGGCGAATGGGTCGGAATCTAACTCACTCAAAAAGCGCAAAAATTGCTGCGCCACCGCTTGATCGCCTTCAATTTGAATATCGCCCGAAAACAGGGCATCCATTGGATGCGTAGCCTGACTTACCCTAAGCAGCGCCCAACTGCTGGCACGCAAGATGGCATCGGGCGTATCTTCGGTATCACGCAGCAATAACACCCCATCTGAGGTGAGGCTCAAATACATCCGAATGGCGGGATCACGCAAAACCACCTCAAACAAGCGCCCCTGTAGCGCGTGCAAAGCAGGCGCCGCAGAGGGATCATGCTTAATACGATGATTAAGCGCGCGCTCAACGATGAGCAGTAAGGGCAAAGGGGGTGTGGCACCAATCATGGGTTACTCAGGGTTTTTACTTAACGCAAAAGGCGTTGCCGCATCAATTAGGCAAGGCGCCGCTCGATACAGGCTCAATATTAGCGCCACAATCTTAGCAAATGCTTCATCATCCTGTGTCAGGATTCTATTTTAACACCCCCGCTTTTGGGCGCATGCTGCGGCTGAACCCGCTAACAGGCTCATTTTTTAGGCACATGGCAATGAATAACCCCGTTGGCATTAAGCCCATTTGTATTATTCAGGGAGGCTTTTTTCGATGGCACGGCACGAACTATCCATTGAACACTTAAAAAAACCGGCTCATCAGGTGATTGCTTTAATCATTACGGCCATCGAAAAAAAAGTACGGCACCAACGCTGGCTTATGCTGCTGCAACATCACTCCAAGCTTGATGCCAACACGGCGCCCCTTGACCCAGAAGCCTTGCATGATTTTCGGGTGGAGTTGCGGCGTTTGCGGGTTTGGCTGGCACAATCGCGCGATTGTGTAGCCACCCGCCGTGCCGCCAGAAGCCAGCTACGCGCCCTAGCCAAAATGAGCAATGCGCCGAGGGATACCGAGGTATTTTTAAGTTTATTGGCCAAAATACCCGCCGATACGCCAAAGTTATTGCCGGCCACTGCGCCGCCAGCCCCGAATACCCACCCGAATAGCCATCCGAACCCCTTGGCACTAATCCCTGAGCTTGCAGCGCCCCTGCCCGTGCTGGCGCCGCGCCGGCGCAAACAAAAATCGCGCCCTTTTGGCCTTTGGCTGGCTCAACACCTGCGTGATGCGCTGCACCAAAGCGATGCCTGCTTTAATGGCGATGAAGCCTGCTTGCACGCGGCGCGAATCCACATCAAACATTTGCGTTATTTAATCGAACCGTTCGCCGTAATGCCGCAAATGGCAGAGGCCATCGGGGTTTTAAAATCGCTGCAAACCACGTTGGGCGATTTACACGATTTATTTATGATGCGCCAGCTACTCGCCCCTTCGCTTGGCGCACAACTTATCGAGGCGCTCAATACCTTAACCCAGCAACCTGAGGTAAAAACACGTCAAATTCAGCAGGTATTCAACCCCGCGCGCGATCAGTTTATCTGTGCCTTAAACTGGCAAAAAACGCAGTATCAAACGGCGTTAAATCAATGGCAGGCACAAGAATCAAGCCATCGGCACGCTTTAAATAGCCACATAAACGCGCTGATTGATTGGCTCACCGAGCAGCCTCACCGAGCAGCCTCACCGAGCAGGTTAATAAAGCAGGCTGATAAATCACCACGGGTTTAACAAGCCTTGCATCGCCCGCAACCACGATTTAACCGCTTTTACATCGCGTAAACCCGCTAAATCCTGCTCCAGCGATAGCGCCTGTCGCTTCGCGGCGAGCACTTCGCGCGCTAAAAACCGCAGAGCGGTGGTGGGGGTTAGGCGCTCGGCGGGATCAATGCCATAGGTATGATGAAAATTAAACGCGGCTTGCTGCACCTCTGACGTCAGGCTTTTAAGCTCGGCTTTAAGGGTGATAATAAACCGCTGTAATCGCTCGTCGCTTAACTGCCCCAATGCCGATTGATCGACACGCGCTAATTGAATTTGCATTTCCAGCAATTGATATAAATTATTATGTTCATAGGCTTGATTGGCACGCTGCATTAAATCGGTTTTGCGCGCGCGCTCGATGGGGTCCGGCTCACGATCGGGATGCAAGGCGCTGGCCAATTTGCGATACACCTCGCGGATGGATTGCTTAACCGCTTGGGCTTCGGCCTGTAAACGGGCTTCTTTTTCCATTTGCTTCGCGGTTTTTTTGCGCTTGCTTTGCCGCGCCGCTTGCGCTGCACGCCGTGCTTCCATCTGTGCTTCAACGGCGGCATCGCTGGCGGCTAGGTGTTCTTGAATTAACCGCATCAGCTCCTCGGGGCTGTGGTTATTCTCATAGTCCGCTAAATCCGTTCCCGTCATTTCCGCCAGCAGGGTTTTAAGGTACCACTGCTCGGTTTCATCGGAGTCCAGCGTTATCTGGTTTTGATCCGCATAGGTTTGCTCCGCATGGGTTTGCTCCATCTCGGCTTGGTATTTATCGACAAGATCGGCCAGGGGCTCATCCTCGCGCTCTGCCAAAATTGGCTCGGCCAGATAAATAATCAGATCAACCAATTGGCTGCGTTCGGCTTTGCTTAAGCCTTTTTTATCAAAGGCTTCATCCAGCCGATAAATCATTTGAATTTTAATAGCTTGATGTTGGTTGATTAGCGGCATGAACTCCCGCTGGTATTTTTGCTGGAAATCACGGTGGGCGCTATCCCAAGCCGACAGCTTTTCCCGCTGGGTTTCTATTTGGGCAATCAGCTTGTTAAACGCCTGTTGCGCGGGTGATAGCGCGGCTGATTCTTCAAACGCGATGCCAACATGCTGCGATTTAATTAAAGACGCTAAGCCGTCGGGCGTTGTTTTCATAAGTTGATATAACCAAGATCGATATAACCAAGGGGGCAGCGGGCGGGCACTGCGGGGCTGAGGGTTTTAGATTTTATCTGATTAAATTTTTCTTGTTAATTTTTGGCGTTATTGCCGTAAGGCTTTGGCATGGTAAGCCAAATGCTCGCCAATAAAACTTGCGATGAAGTGGTAGCTATGATCGTACCCCGGCTGCATACGCAAGGTAAGCCGCCCACCGCGCTCAGCATAGGCGGCTTGCACATCGTGTGGGAATAATTGCTCGGCTAAAAACTCATCATCACCGCCCTGATCAATCAGCAGGGGCATAAGCGGCTGCCCTAACTTTGCAAGCTCTGTTGCATCGTAGGCCTGCCACTGGGTTTTATCATCACCCAGATAGGCGCGAAAACAGCCCTCACCCCAAGGCGCAATGCTGGGATGACAAATTGGCGCAAAGGCAGATGCTGAGCGATAGGCACCGGGTTCACGCAAGGCGCAAATGAGCGCGCCATGCCCGCCCATGGAATGGCCGCTAATCGATTTAACCCCCGCAATTAAGGGTAAATTAGCCTCAACCAATGCGGGCAGCTCAATGGTTACGTAATCGTACATTTGGTAATGCTGCGCCCAAGGGGCTTGTGTGGCATTCACATAAAACCCCGCGCCT
Source organism: Halothiobacillus sp. 35-54-62 (assembly GCA_002281295.1). Classification (GTDB taxonomy): domain Bacteria; phylum Pseudomonadota; class Gammaproteobacteria; order Halothiobacillales; family Halothiobacillaceae; genus Halothiobacillus. The sequence goes on from NCFS01000020.1 coordinate 19,491, forward strand.
TGGCCTAAATCGTACCGCTCGGGCGCATCGGGCACCTCATCACCGCGCGGGCTGGTATCTGGCATGACAAGCGCGATACCCAATTCTGCGGCATAACGCTGCGCGCCGGCTTTGGTGCGCACATTGTCATCCGTGCAGGTCAGCCCCGATAACCAGTACACGGCCGGCACTGCCTCGGTTTGCGCCTGCGGGGGCAAATAAACCGAAAAGGTCATGGTGCAATGGCAGGTGCTTGATTCATGCTGGTAGCGATTTAACCAGCCACCAAATTCTTTTACTTGCTCAATCAGTTGCATGATGTCCGCACCTTAAAAAATAATCACGGATCGAATGCTTTCGCCGCGATGCATTAATTCAAACGCATGATTAATATCTTCAAGCCCCATGGTGTGCGTCACCATTTTATCGAGCTCAATCTCGCCGCCGAGGTAACGCTCCACATAACCGGGCAGCTCGGTGCGCCCCTTCACGCCGCCAAACGCGCTGCCCTTCCACGTGCGCCCCGTAACGAGCTGGAAGGGACGGGTCGAAATCTCCTGGCCAGCGCCCGCCACGCCAATCACGGTAGAAACGCCCCAGCCCATGTGCGTGCATTCCAAGGCCTCGCGCATAACATGCACATTGCCGATGCACTCGAAAGAATAATCAACCCCGCCTTGAGTCATCTCAATAACCGCTTCGGTCACGCTGCCGGTTAAATCTTTGGGGTTGATAAAGTCGGTGGCACCCAGTGCCTGCGCCATCGCCCATTTACCCGGATTGGTATCGATGGCAATAATGCGCTTGGCTTTCGCCATTACCGCCCCTTGAATGCACGATAACCCGATGCCGCCCAAACCGAATACCGCAACGGTGGAGCCGGGTTCAACTTTCGCGGTATTTAGCACGGCACCAATGCCGGTTGTTACACCACAGCCCAGCAAGCACACTTTGTCTAAGGGGGCGGCTTTGTTAATTTTCGCCAAGGCAATTTCAGGCACCACGGTATATTCAGAAAAAGTCGAGCAGCCCATGTAGTGATAAATTGATTTGCCGTTAATTGAAAAACGGCGGGTTTTATCGGGCATAAACCCCGTCCAAACCGTTGATGCGATCGATTGGCACAAGTTGGTTTTGGTGGAATGGCAATAGTCACACTCGCCGCATTCAGGAATGTAGAGCGGAATTACATGATCGCCCGGTTTTAAATCTTTCACACCCGGGCCGCATTCCACCACCTCGCAGCCGCCCTCGTGCCCCAGCACCACGGGAAAAACACCCTCAGGATCATCGCCTGAAAGCGTAAACGCATCCGTATGGCAAACCCCTGAGGCGATTACCTTGAGCAACACCTCACCATATTTTGGGCCTTCAACCTCAATCATTTCAATGGCTAAGGGTTGTTTTGCTTCCCATGCAACGGCGGCTTTAGATTTCATGTAATGAGTTACCTTAATGGGTGATATTGCGGGCTATTTGTTCGCATGCGAACTAAATCAGGCCCGATGATAGTGTGATTAGGCTTATTATTCAATGCGGCAGATGAGCCGGCCGGCGTAAAACCACGCGCCACCGCCGGCCATCTTACGAATCTAATTCCCCAATAACGGAATATTTAACTAAACTTACCGTTTACTTAAAATCAGTCGAGAAATTATGCGTCATTTTGGATCTGATACCAGCCCGCCCGGATCGGCCGATTGGCGCACGTTGCGCCTACTCTTACCCTACTTGTGGGAGTTTAAGTGGCGGGTTGTTATCGCACTGAGCTTTCTAATTGGCGCCAAGCTTGCCATTGTCGCCATTCCGATTGTGCTAAAACACATTGTCGATAATTTAAACCAGCCCAAAGCATTGCTTGTGGTGCCGCTGGCGCTGCTGTTTGGTTATGGCTTGCTGCGCTTGGCCAGCACCGTGTTGGCTGATATGCGGGATATTGTGTTCGCTAAAGTCACGCAGCGGGCGGTGCGACGGGTGGGGCTTGAGGTATTCAAACACCTGCATACCCTATCGCTGCGGTTTCATTTAGGGCGACAAACCGGCGGGGTAACGCGCGATATTGAGCGCGGGGCGAACGGCATCTCCTCCTTGATTCAAATGACGCTTTTTTCGGTGCTGCCCACCTTAATTGAAATTGCCTTGGTGGCCGGTATTTTGTTTAGCCAGTTTGATTGGCAATTTGCGGCCATTACCTTGGTGATTGTGGTGATTTATATCGCGCTCACCATCAGCATTACCGAATGGCGAACCAAGCTGCGCCGCCAAATGAACGAGATGGATTCTCAAGCCAACACCCGAGCGATCGACAGCTTGCTCAATTATGAAACGGTTAAATATTTCGGCAACGAGGCCTACGAGGCCAGCCGTTATGACGCAAGCCTGCAAAAATGGGAAGTTGCGGCGGTTAAAAACCAAACCTCTGTCGGGGTGCTGAATGCCGCGCAAGCCTTTGTGATTGCCATCGGCATGACCCTCATGCTGATCTTGGCATCCCGTGGGGTGGTATCGGGCAAACTCACCGTGGGTGATTTGGTCATGATTAATGCCTTTTTGATTCAAATGTTTATACCGCTTAATTTTTTAGGCGTGATGTATCGGCAAATCAAACAATCTTTAACCGACATTGAGCGCTTGTTCGCCCTGCTCAATGTGCATCGTGAAATTTCGGATGCGCCCGAGGCCAAGGCATTAAACGTGGCGGGCGGCGCGGTGCAATTTGAGCACGTGTTCTTTGGCTATGAAACCAACCGCGAAATTTTGCATGGCGTGAGTTTTGAGATTCCCGCCGGCCATAACGTGGCCGTGGTGGGCACCAGTGGCGCGGGTAAATCCACCCTCGCCCGCTTGCTGTACCGATTTTTTGACGTTAACAACGGCCGCATCACGATTGATGGGCAGGATATTCGCCACGTCACCCAATCGAGTTTGCGCGCCGTTATTGGCATCGTGCCGCAAGATACTGTCTTGTTTAACAACAGTATTTACTTCAATATCGCTTATGGCCGCCCCGATGCAACCCGCGATGAGATTATCGAGGCGGCCCGTGCGGCGCATATTTTGCATTTTATCGAATCGCTCCCCGAGGGCTGGGAAACCACCGTGGGCGAGCGGGGCTTAAAACTCTCCGGTGGCGAGAAACAACGGGTAGCCATTGCCCGCACCGTGTTAAAAAATCCGCGCATTTTGATTTTGGATGAGGCCACCTCGGCGCTCGATACCCAAACCGAAAAAATCATTCAGGCCGAGCTCAAAGAAATTGCCAAAAACCGCAGCACCCTCACCATCGCGCATAGGCTTTCAACCATTGTGGATGCCGATCAAATTTTAGTAATGGAACACGGCCAAATTGTCGAACGCGGCCACCACCGCCAGCTGCTAACCGCCGGTGGGGTATACGCCAAATTATGGGCACTCCAGCAAGAGGAAGCACAAGCATGACCCGGCAACACCACCCGCTGTACCACGACCCAACCCAAGCAAACGCGCATTGGCGCTCGGCAGATGATCGGGTGATGGGTGGAGTTTCTGTGGGTGAAATTAAGCCCCAGGTCATCGAAAATACCGCCTGCACCTGCTTATCGGGGCGCGTTTCATTGGATAATCGCGGCGGCTTTATCCAGATGAAATGGCCTTTTGAATCCCCTTTTGATGCCAGCGCCTATACCGGTGTGTTTCTTGATGCCTGGGGCAATGAGGAAACCTACAATGTGCACCTGCGCACGCATCAATTGTGGCTGCCTTGGCAATCGTTTCGACATTCATTTAAAACAAACCCCGCATGGCAACGGTTTTATCTTCCTTTTGATGAATTTACCCCCCACAAAACGCAAGCGAAGCTGAACCTCAGCCGATTAAAAACCCTCGCCATTGTGGCCATTGGGCGCGCCTTTACCGCTAAGGTTTGCATAAAACAACTCGGGTTTTATACCGATTAAAATCTCAACACACGCAACAACGCCCCGCGCTAATTTGGCTGTGGCCCCTTAAAAACACAAAAAAAAGAGGTACCCCCTATGACCACCACAATTAACACCCCCCATCATTTTGATACCTTAAGTTTTGGCGCCCCCCTGCCGCAAGGATGGGATATGGCCAGCCGCTTACGTCATCAGGGGTTTTGTCTCGCCAGTGCCGAGGAGCTAACTGCGCACGCAATAATCGCGGTGGAAAGCTGCCAAGCCGCGGTGCCTTTGTGGGATGATTTGCCCGCCGATCAATACCTTAAAGACGGCGGGCATTATCGATCGCGGCGCCACGGCAGTTTTATTCAAACCCTTTCACCCTTAACCAATCAACCCGCGTTAACCGAAGTACCCTATCGCCCCCATTGGCAACCAACCGCCTACAATGCATTGCATGGCGGCATGCTTCGCCATTTTGAGGCGCTAACGCCAGCGCTGTGCCAATTGGCCTGCTGGAACCCCTTGCTCACCGGGCTTGGCCAATTGTTTGCTCAAATTAAACCGACCCAACAATGGTTTATCGAAGCGCATCAATTTCGTATTGATACCCAAGGCGGGGTGGGCCGCCCGACCCCTGAAGGCGCTCATCGCGATGGCGTGGATTTTGTCGCCGTCATCTTTATGGGGCGGGCGGGCGTTAGTGGGGGCGAAACCCGCGTGTTTGAACTTGCGGGTCATCACGGCGTGCGCTTTACGCTCACCCAGCCCTTTAGCGCTTTGCTGATGGATGATACCCGGGTTATTCATGAAAGCACGCCCATCGTGCCGCTAGATGAAGCCCATCAAGGCTGGCGCGATACCTTGGTGCTAACCTATCGTGCCGCTGGGTTTTTAACGCCTTAAATGGCCCCAAGGCTGGTTGGGCGTTTTAAGTCACCCGCTGTGGCAACCCAAAAAAAATGCCAGCCCCGATGAAACGGACTGGCATTTTTGAGTCTGGCCTTTTTGGGTAAGACCCCCACAAAAGGCCTTAGGGCGTATAAACGCTTATAGATTACTCAGATTTTGAGCGGAATCCATCGTGGCACTTTTTGCAGGTGCCGGCGGTTTCTTTAAACATGGGACCAATTGAGGTCATATCGCCCGATTTTGCCGCCACCATCAAATCGCCAGAGGCTTTTTGAAACGCCACCACGTCTTTATTGAATTCTTCAGGCTTGCTCCAAACGGCATCCTTCGCGTTGGTATCGCCCGCTAAGGCATCGGAGCCTTTGGGAAAACCATCTTGAGTCAACATACTCATGGTGTGAACGGTTGAGGCCATTTTTTCAAATTGGGCTTTATCAAACGGCATTTCTTTTTTGACCATAGCGGCCATCATTTTGAAGTTGTAGCCGGTCACTTCCATCATGGATTTACGATATTTAATCGCATCCGACATCGCATCGGCTTGTGCCAAGCCACCCGCCACAACGGATAAACCCAGTACTGCCGCAATGGCTGTTTTCACTAAACGCATGTTGTCTCTCCTTCACACTGCCAATAAATACACAAACGCTTCGGCGGTACGCAAAAATGCCCGCGCCGCCTTGAATAAAAGTATAAGGATTTACTCAAGATTGCAAAGTAAGTTTAGCTAATCAATTTGTCATAATTAAATAACAAAAAACAAGTTATTGTTTTTATTAACAATACCAACTAAAAACTTGGCACTTTACAATGCCTTAGCACGGTTTTTTCGGCTTCTACCGCAAGGAACTTAGCAAACCCCAAGGCGAAAATAACCAACCATGAGGTCATATCCAGCGCCGCCGTATGAAACAACTGCTGCAAAGGGGGCGCATAAGTAAATAACAGCTGCAAACCGATGAGCAGCAAGCTCATGGCCAACGCCACCCGATTGCCCGAAAAAATAGTTCGGGTGAAGGCGTGAGCGGTAAAGTTGCGCACATTAAATAAGTAAACCAGCTCGCCAAAAACCAGCATATTCACCGCCGCCGTGCGGGCGATCTCAATGCTGCTCCCGCGAGCCAGTTCCCATTGAAACACGGCGAATGTGACAAAAATCAGTAAAAAAATCACATAAAGCACGCGAAGAGCCAGCGCCGGGGTAATTAAAGAGGCCATCGGGCGGCGAGGCGGGCGACGCATCACGCCGGGTTCCGCCGGCTCAAAGGCTAAGGCCAACGAGAGCGTGATCGCCGTGACGGTATTCACCCATAAAATTTGCCCTGCCGTAATGGGCAAGGTTAACCCGGCAAAAACAGCCAATAAAATCACACCGGCCTCGCCGCCGTTGGTGGGCAACATAAAAAGTAGGGTTTTTTTAATATTGTCGAATACGACGCGCCCCTCCCGCACCGCGCGGGTTATGGTCGCAAAATTATCATCCGTGAGCACTAAATCTGCCGCCGCACGCGCGGCATCGGTGCCCTTTTGCCCCATCGCCACGCCAATATTGGCCGCCTTCAAAGCGGGGGCATCGTTCACGCCGTCACCCGTCATGGCCACAAGCTCACCCTTTGCCTGCAAGGCCGCCACAATGCGCAATTTGTGCTCGGGGCTGGCGCGGGCGAATATATCGGTTGCAAGGCAGGCATCGCCCAGAGCGGCCTCATCCATCGCTTGAATAGCTTCGCCGGTAAGCGGGTGATCGGTGCAAAGCCCAAGACGCTGCCCGATGGCTACCGCTGTGGTGACATGATCGCCCGTAATCATTTTAACGCGCAGGCCAGCCCGCTGGCACTCTGCCACGGCCAAAATGGCCTCCTCACGCGGGGGATCAATTAACCCAACTAAGCCCAACAAGGTAAAACTTGCGGTCATATCCGCCATTGAAAGCGCCGTTGTGCCCGGCGGCATATCACGCTGCGCTAAGGCGAGTATCCGCTGACCGCCGCGAGCCGCTGCGTCTATGCGTGCCGCCCAAGCGGGGCGATTGATGGGCGCGCCGTTGGCCTCTTTGATACATAAATCGAGCACGCGTTCTGGCGCGCCTTTAAGCCATACAAAATAGTGCCCCGCCAAATCGTGATGCAGGGTTGCCATAAAGCGATGTTCAGACTCAAACGGAATTTCATCGAGCCGTGGCAGGGCTGCGGCAACGGCCTCTGGATTAGGGATCGCTTTGTGAGCCAGTGTCAGCAATGCGCCCTCGGTGGGGTCGCCCACGAGCTGCCAGCCGGTTGCCTCTAAATAATGAAGTTGCGCATCGTTACACAATAAGGCGCAGCGCGCCAACGCGTGCAGCGCCTCATTGGATGCGCTATCAACCGCGCTGCCCCCTTCATGAAAGCCGCCTTCAGGCGCGTAGCCTGAGCCCGCCACCCCCAGCGTATGGTCGGTTAACAACACCTGCACGGCGGTCATTTCATTTTTGGTGAGGGTGCCGGTTTTATCCGAGCAAATAACCGTGACCGAGCCCAGCGTCTCCACGGCGGGCAATCGGCGAATCAGGGCGTTATTGCGCGCCAGCACGCGGGTACCTATGGCGAGCACAATGGTCACCACCGCAGGCAATCCCTCGGGAATAGCCGCTACAGCCAACCCGACAACCGCCAAGATGATATCCAGCATCGGCATCTGGCGAATAAAATAACCATAAAGAAATGTGATAAACCCAGCCAGCACAATCAATAGCGTGATGTGCTCAGCAAATTGCGTCAGCCTTCGGGTGAGCGGTGTGGCCAGCGGCGGCACCGAGCGCACCAGCGCACCGATGTGCCCCATTTCAGTTTTAACCCCTGTGTGGGTCACAACCCCTTGGGCTTGGCCAAAACTCACCACCGTGCCCGCATAAGCCATGCAGAGCCGATCGCCGATTGCCGCACCCTGCGCCACCGGTTCGGTTTGCTTTTCGACCGGCACCGATTCCCCCGTGAGCGCCGCTTCATTCACGCGCAAATTTTTAACCCGCAACAAGCGCAGATCGGCAGGCACCCGGGTGCCAGATTCCAGCAGCACAATATCGCCCGGCACCAGTGCTGCCGCATCGATTACATGCCATGCCCCCGCGCGCCGCACCGTGGCACGGGTGGCAAGCAAGGCGCTCACGGCATCTAATGCTTTTTCAGCCTTGCCTTCCTGAATAAAACCCATCAAGGCGTTAATGAGCACCACGCCCACAATAACCCCGGTATCGACATAATCTTTAAGCCCAAACGTGAGTGCGGCCGCCGCCAACAACACATAAATCAACGGGTTGTGAAATTGCAGCGCAAGGCGCAACCAAGCACCGCGCGGTTTAGCTTGGGGCAAACTATTACGGCCATAATGATTGAGTCGCTGCTGCGCATCTTCAGCGCTTAGCCCGAAACTTGCTGTGACATTCAAGGCTTGCACCAAAAAGTTGAATCATCGGCGGCAAAAAGCGGGGTAGATTGGCTAACCTGATGATAATCAAGGTGTTTTTGCATCAGTGGCATCCTTAAATAAAAGCGCGCGGCTTAAAACATGGCTTAAAACTGAGCCACCATCAATGCCAGCATGATGAGCGCACCAAACCCATTATTACGTTTAAAAGCCTGCATGCAGACCGATGGGGTTCGGGAGTTCGCGCCGCGTACAATAAAAACGGCCAGCACGCCCGCCAGCGTTAAAACAAGGTAATACCCTGCCGGGTAGTGGCTAAGCCAGCCCAGCGCCCCCAAACACGCCAGCGCTGCGGCGTACAACAGGCTCACGATAAATAAATCAAAACGCCCGAATAAAATAGCGGTCGATTTAACGCCAATTTTTACATCATCCAAACGATCCGCCATGGCATACAAGGTATCGTAGGCAATAGTCCAAAACACATTGGCCGCGAATAACACCCAGGCAATAGCGGGCACGGTGCCCGTTTGCGCGGCAAATCCCATCGGGATACTCCAGCCAAAGGCCAGCCCCAATTGCAATTGGGGTAGCTGATGCCAGCGTTTACCTAAGGGATAGGTTACCGCCAGCACAACGGCTACGAGCGATAAAGCAATCGTTAACCTATTGAGCTGTAAAACCAAAACCAGTGCCACGAGCAACAGGCCGGCAAAAACGGCCAAGGCCTCTTTCGGACGAATAACCCCCCGCACCAAGGGGCGATTGCGCGTGCGCGCCACATGGCCATCCACCTTGCGATCGGCATAATCATTAATGGCGCATCCCGCCGAGCGCATCACAATCACACCGAGGGTAAAGATGATGAATACACCCAGCGCAGG
>NCFS01000109.1 GCA_002281295.1 Halothiobacillus sp. 35-54-62
GCAGGCGCGAACTGTACGCCGTACTGACCACCGCTTGGCGCGCGGTGAGTACGGTATCAATCATACCCGGCACGGCGGCCTTCATTTGTGCAACGGCACTGCGCTGATCGGCAATACGGGTGTCCACACGGTTGAGTAACACCATCGCCTTAAACCCCTCGACCAGAAGCCCTTTGGCATTGGCCGCTTTGACCATATCGCGCACCCGTGTCCAGCCCGCCACGGCCTTTTCTTCCGGCTCGATGACGGTGATGAGCCGATCCGCCCATAACACCGCCGCCAGTTGCCGTAACTGCATGGCCGGTGGCGTATCAATCACAATAAAATCGTAGGGCAGAGCGCGCACATAGTCGCGCACATCCATCGCATCAGCGGTTGAGCGCTCGCCCTCATCGATGCGTGACAAGGCGTTATGGCCAAACAGAAGATCAACACCCAAGGGCGTGGATAGGGGTGTAATGCCCGCGATAAGTTTTTCAACATCAAACAGCAATTCCGCGCCACCGCTGGGGCGACGGTTGATCGCCGTATCGCCACTTAAATGGGTGCTGGCTTGGCCTTGGCCATCCAAATCAACCAGCAAGGTTTTGTAACCCCGTTCAGCCAGTGCGCAAGCCAAATGCACCGAAACGGTCGTTTTACCCACCCCGCCTTTTTGGTTGGTTACCGTGATGATGTTCATATTTTATTCCTCGTGCTCGTTAAGCGCCCGCGCGCATCGGCTTCAATAAGTGCGGCCTCAATAAATACCGAAAGAGATACGCCCAAGTGCTGGCAAAGCCGCGCCACTTCGTGATGCTGGTGTTCGCTCAAGCGCACACTGGTCGTGAATAAATCAACCCCGCCGCTTTGAAGGCGCGGAAACAGGGTTAATTGATAGGCGCGTTCATCCTGCAAAATGAATTGCAAGGCGGTATCAATCACCCGGGCGACATCGCCCCGCCGCACGGTGTATTGCCGCAAAACACGCTCCCCCAAGGGCGATAAACGCAAGGAAACATGCTTGAGTTCGTTGATCGTTTGCTCTGTCATTGGTATGCCCCTGGAAAGACCACATCCTTGTCCACCATGACCGAAAAGCGATAACCTTGGCGAATCACAATAGTGGGCGCAATGGCCAGATTCTTTTGCGAGATAGACACACCCAGTTGGCCGATTTGCTGCCCAACGGCCGCGCCAATGGTTTGCCCCGTACCCTGCACGCCATTGTTATTGCTAGTTTGCGGTTGCGAGAGTTGAATGCCCGCGCTGAAAATAGAGGTCAGTAGCGCGCCGGTAAATAACCGCCAATAGTGATTGTCTACTTGATCCTCAAAGCCCGCCGAACCGGTTTTATCTACACCGCCCATGCCGCCGATTTCCAGCGTTGAGCCATTGGGGAAAATCACCCGCTGCCAGGCCACCAACAAGCGATTCTGGCCATAAGTGACCTGCGAGTCATAGCGGCCAAAAAGCTTCGCACCTTTGGGGATGAGTAAGTAATTGCCTGTGGCAGTATCAAACACATTTTCAGAAACCTGCCCGATAATGCTACCCGGTAAATCACTGTTTAAGCCGGTCACCAATACGGCGGGAATCACCGTGCCGGAGTTGATCTCAAAGGGCGACATAGCCGGTTTAACCGAAGCGGCTAAAATGGGCGTGGCGATTTCAGTTTTAGCCGATTGCAGAAATGCATTTTTATCCTTTTGGCCGTTGGGGTCGTCTTTCCCCATGCCGCCCGCTCCTAACAATGAGGCCGGGTTAAATCCCGCTGAGGCCAGCGCAGCATAGGGATTACTCGATGGGTTCATTCCCCCACCCGCCGGATTATTGCCCGCCCCAATCCCGCCCTCGCCCTCTCGGAATGATTTAGTTTTGGTGGCCGCATCCATAGCCTGCTGTAAACGCTGTAAGCGTTCATCGGCAAGACGCTGGGCGGCTTGTTCGGCCAGCGTTAAGGTTTTGGGTGCTTCATTCACTGCGGCTGTATTGGGTAGCTGGGGCGCAGCACCTGCGCCTGCGGGTTGGGTTGTCGCCGGGGTGGCATCCGTGGGTGCCGCTACAGGCAGGCTGAATGCCACCGGTCGTTCAGCTTTTTGATTGATGCTTTCCGCTACATCCATGGCCGATTCAACAGTTTTGGGCTTATCGTTATGCGCCAAAGCAGGCGCATCACCGCGAGAAAAAATGTTGTACACCACGACACCGCCCGCCAAGGCGGCTGGGATGGCCAATAGCAACATGGCGCGTTTGGAAATGTGGATTCCGTGTTTGGGCTCGGATTTTGTCGTTATCGGTTTGCCGTTTGAAGACAAACCCGCCGGTTCTACGGTGGACGCTTTACTCATGGCTTAATCCTCGGAATCCAGAAACCAGTTCGTGTCGGATTTGGCTTGCTCGATCACTCGATGGTTGTGATGCGTGATTGTGATGCGGGATTGATCGTCGCCTATGCCTGCAATCAAAGCCGCCTGATTGAATAATCGATCCACAATGAAATAACCGTCACGCAGCCGATAATTCACGAGCTGATCCTTACCATCTTGCCCGACGATAAATAGGGCTGGGGCTTCCTGCATATCACGCGGCATCTGGATGAACACCTTCTGACCATCGTTAAAAATGCGCACCGGCACCATGCCCTTGCCCTTCACACTTTTAACTGTGTAATTGAAATCCAGTTGATCGACCGAAACAGCGGGTTTATCAATCACCACAGCGGCTTTTTTGGCCTGCCCAGATTGATAGGCCGCCCATTGCTTGGCTTGCGTATCGGGGTAGGTAAAACCAATGCTGGTGACAAAATCTTTCTTGTCCGAAACAAGACGCAAGTAATACGTGCGGCGGTTGGTGGGGATGACCATATTGGTATCCAGCCCCACATCGGTGGGTTTGATAATCACATGGGTGATTTTGTCCTCCCCTTCGCCAGAAACAGCAGGCGCGACCTGCCAGCGCACGGTGTCACCCATTTGCGGCGCGCCATTAATCACCTCGCCGGGCTCAAGGCTAATGTCGCAAATACGCAGCGGCGTACAGGTGATGGTGGGCACGCTTTGCCCGAATACAAACGTGACTTGCCCATTACGGCCTTGGGCAGGAATCGCTTTAGGGTTTTGCAAAAACCGCTCACTCATGCCACTCGCCATCACAGCGGGACGGGGAATTGGCAGCGGCGTGATATTTAAATGGCTCGGCACGGACGCCGCATTGGCTTGGGGCGCTTCATGCCCAGCGGCGGGTTCGATGGCGGGTACCACCGGTTCTGCAAAGGCTACTGAAGTAACAGACAAGGCCATGCTCAAAGAAATGGCCTGGGCAATCGCTGATAATGCGCCGCCGCGAATCAAAAAATATGTACTCATGGAATAAACCTCAATCAAAGAATTTGGGTGATGGAGATTTCAGTCACAAACAGGCCAATCGGATTCAGACGAATCAATTGCTCGTTGGTGACAGGGGAGAGCTCGGTTGTGAGCGTGGCGCGATAGCGCTTTTTAGAAAGCAACATGCCATTGGGCGAGCGGGCGGTTTCGCGGAAATCAACCTGCCACGATTTATCAGAAATCGGCAGAATGCTTTCCACATCCACCGAGATGGTTTCTGTTGCTGCGCGGGAAAAGGGCGATTGGTCTTTAAACCAGCCAGAAATAACCGTAGTTGATGCCGCGCCCGAAGGCAGCATGGCGTACACCCGATCAATCGCCGCTTTTTCGGCTTGCTGATCGGAAATGACCCCGCGTAAATCGGTAATGAATCGCCCAATCAGCGCCCGCACCACACGCGGATCAACCGCCGATGCCCGATCAGCAATGCCAGCGGCCACCGCACTGCCGTGTTGATCAACAGCCACCACATAGGGAATGAATTTGCTCTGCGCGCCGATATACACCACACCGGCCACGGCCACGATGGCCGTGATACCGGATAACACCGCCGCGATGCGCCAGTTCTTGGCCTGCGACACATAATCGCCATAGCGCTCATTCCATTCCCGCCGCGCGGAAATGTACGGATTGTAATTTTCTTGCGCCGATGGTTCATCGACGGGTTTTGATTGCTTGTTCAAGATAGAGCCCTCGGTTCACTAGATGCGATACCAGTGTGTCAAGGGCTCGGGGAATTCGAATTAGGGCTGTTACGGCCTTCTCAGAGTTACAATGTAGCTTCGATCAACTTTGCTCGGGATCATGGCAAACTAACGACGCTGAAAAACCCCTAGTAGGGATTACAGCGGCCTCGCGTGGTTTTATGCGCGAGGTCCGCTCGATTGATGAGATGGGTGTCATTTGTGCGGCCACCGCAACTGAATTACCCCTTCTGAGCCACCGGCAACCTGAATTCGGAACGAGACGGGGCGGTAATGAAGTGCGGCGGCTCCTATTGGCGGTGGCAGTAGCCTTGGCGCGAGCGTATCAATAGAAGGAGGGGTGTGTCCGGGATAGAGGCTGAGGAATATGAACTGCCCTCTGAGACCAAACACGAACCCTCCAATCCGTCCATCACGATGAATTGGAACGACCAAAATCTCAGTGGCGCGGTGCTTGTACTGAGTTTCAGGGAAAAGAAAGTAAGCACCCATCTTTGCGCAGAGTGTTTCGTCTCCAAACGCTACCGCGAGCAGGTATGGGCTTGGCCATCGGGGGTGTCCCGAATTTTGTGTAAACGGGTTTAGGTTAATGCTGAGGCATCCTGTCCTCGAATTGGATAGTAAACCGATTCAATGCGGCCTTCCAGT
>NCFS01000110.1 GCA_002281295.1 Halothiobacillus sp. 35-54-62
CGCGGGTTCGGTGCATGGCGGGCTAAAAATTCGGCGCCGGATGCGTTCCAAAAATAAATTTTAGGGGGATTGTAACCTCTGCGCGCACGCCAACGAATTAGTCAACAAGCAGAACAAATAAGGTTCAGCCATAACTATCGTGAGGACGTGCGAGATGAGTGTACCCATACCCGATGTATCCCAAGAGCAAATAGAGCGGCCTTTGGAAAAGCGCCCGACCATTCACCCGCTTTGGCTTAGGTTTACGCATTGGCTGAACGCGCTTGCTGTCGTTGTGATGGTGGGCAGTGGTTGGCAAATTTATAACGCATCCCCGCTGTTTGGGTTTCGTTTTCCTTCGGAAATTACCCTCGGGGGGTGGCTGGCCGGTGGTTTGGATTGGCATTTCGCCGCGATGTGGGTTTTGGTCATCAATGGCCTGATTTATTTATTTTTTAATGGGGTGAGCGGGCGTTTGTGGCGCAAGTTTTTGCCGTTGTCGTTTCGGGGTGTTTTTAATGATGCAAAGGCGGCGTTTCAGGGGCGTTTATCGCATGCCGATCTTGGTCGGTACAACTTTGTGCAAAAGGCGGCTTATTTATTGGTAGTGGTTGATCTGATGGTGCTGGTGTTGTCCGGTTTGGTTTTGTGGAAATCGGTTCAGTTTCCTCTGCTGACGGCGCTTTTGGGGGGATATGACAGTGCGCGCTACGTGCATTTCTTTTCGATGCTGATCGTGCTGGGGTTTATTTTTATCCATGTGCTGATGGTGCTGCTGGTTCCGCGCAGCCTGTGGGCCATGATTCGTGGGCGCTAAGGAGATGCGTATGTTTAACGATAAACGAAAAGAGCCGCCCGTTGATGCAGCGCTGGTGCTGAACGAGGCCACCGCGCAACTGGGCCGATTTAGTCGCCGCCGTTTTTTGCAGCACTTAGGCACGCTCGGTGGCTTGTCTTTATTGACGGGCTGCTCGATCAGCGATGACGCCAGTGTTGAAAAAGTACTTAGCCGCGTATCCAAACTCAATGATACCGCGCAGGCGTGGTTATTTGACCCGCAGCGTTTAGCGCCCACCTATCACGAGTCGCAGATTACCCGGCCGTTTCCTTTTAATGCGTTTTATGCAGAAAACAAGGTACCTGTGGTGTCTGCCGACGATTTTCGTCTTGAAGTGACCGGGCGGGTGGCAAAGCCTGCCGCGTGGTCGCTGCCGGAATTAAATGCCTTGCCGCAAGCCGAGCAAATTACGCGGCATATTTGTGTGGAAGGCTGGAGTGCGATCGGGCGTTGGGGTGGGGTGCCGTTCGCCACATTTCTTGAGCGCATCGGTGCCGATACCAGCGCCAAATACGTGGGTTTTATGTGCGAAGACAATTATTTCACCAGCATCGACATGGCTACCGCATTGCACCCGCAAACTCAGCTGGCCTTGCGTTTTGATGGAGAAATCTTGCCCCCCAAATATGGCTATCCCTTAAAAGTGCGCATTCCGACCAAGCTCGGCTACAAGAACCCGAAACAGGTGCGCGCGATTTCGGTGACGAATATTTACCCCGGTGGTTATTGGGAAAACCAGGGGTATAACTGGTTTGGTGGTTGTTAGAACGTGTTCTGACCCCAAAAAATGCGGCAGTTGCCGTTGATTGATGACATGGTTTTTTTAAGCAAAAATGAGGATGACATGATGAAAAATATGACCGTAACCCTGATGTTGGTTGGTTTGATGACGGCTGCTGCGGGCACCGCTTATGCCGATGAGATGGGCATGAAAAAAGACAGCGCGATGAGCCACGATGGCATGTCAAAGCACGATGGCATGGCTAAGGATGACATGTCTAAAAAAGATGGTATGTCTAAAGATGGCATGGCTAAAGATGGTATGTCTAAAGATGGCATGTCTAAAGACGGCATGTCTAAAGACGGCATGGCACACGATAAAATGGGCATGTCGAAAGATTCTATGAGCAAGTAGGCTCATCGGGGTTAACGTAACCCCGCATGAATGAAGGTGGCACACGGTTTAACCCGCTGTGCCTTTTGCCGTTTGGGGGTTTTTAATATCCGCGCATAAAATGCCCCATTGCGTTTTTAACGCAGCTACGGGCGGCGCATCGGCATCGCTGCGATTTTGCCCCTATTTTTGACCCCATTGAACTGAGTGCACGATGAAATTAATTCGAGGCGTATCCCAAATGCCATTTTTGGCGCAGGGCAGCGTGGTAACGCTGGGTAATTTTGATGGCGTGCATTTGGGGCATCAGGCCGTGTTGCGGCAAGCAGCAGGGCAGGCGCAGCGTTTAAATCTGCCGCTGGTGGTGCTGATTTTTGAGCCCTTGCCGCGTGAGTTTTTCAGCCCCGAAGCCCCCGTTGCGCGCTTAACCCGGCTGCGCGAACGCGTGGCGTTTATGCAGGCTTTGAGCTGTGTGGATTTTCTGGTGCTGCTGCCCTTTAATAAAGCGCTGGCGGAATTGTCGGCGCTTGAGTTTATTCAAAAAATTTTGGTGAATGCCTTGGGCGTTCGCCAATGCGTGATTGGCGATGATTTTCGCTTTGGGCGCGGGCGGCAGGGGGATTTTGCTCTGCTGCGCGCCTGGGGTGCCCGGCATGATTTTTCGGTGGAGGCCGCCGATACCTGGTTGCATGAGGGCGAGCGGGTTTCTTCAACCCGCATTCGCGCGCATTTGGCCGAGCGCGATGTGGGGGGCGCTGCCCGCTTGTTGGGGCGGCCGTTTACCTTGTGCGGGCGGGTGGTTCACGGCGATAAACGGGGGCGGCTCTTGGGGTTTGCTACGGCCAATGTGGCGTTGCAGCGGCGCCTTTCGCCTTTGCGCGGGGTGTTTGTGGTGGCCTTGCACTTACCCGATGGCACCCGCCACGCGGGCGTGGCCAATATTGGCACCCGCCCCACGGTTGCGGGCACCGATGCGCGCTTAGAAGTGCATTTATTTGATTTTAATCAAGAGGTGTACGGCCGCATGGTGCGGGTTGAGTTTTTACATGCCCTGCGCGATGAGCAAAAATTTAATTCGCTGGCCGATTTAACCGCGCAAATTACTTGTGATGCGGCGGCGGCGCGGGGTTGGCTTGCCTTGAATCATCCCTTGAATTACCCCTTGAACCAGCCTATCGGGGGCGCTTAAGCAATTTTTTGCGCTGTTCACGCCGCCTTTAAGCCCTTGTTCAAAAGCGCTGGGTTAATGGGGCGCCAGTAGCGGCACATAGTCCGATACAAAGGTGCCGCCGGCGGAGAAGGGCTTTTGCGCATCAATCAAGGTGGGCACGATGCCCATGCCGTAGGTGAAATCGCCCACGGTGGTGTTGATGGGGCGATCGGTAATCACCTCGCCAATGGCATACGGCTGGCCATTTTGATGCGGGTAGCTATTCGCTTCATCTCGGAAATAGCGGTAAGAAACGGGGGTTTGGGCGAACACATCTTTGCCAAAATCAAAGCGTTGGGTAATTACCACTTCACGGTAGCGGCGCGCGGCTTCGAGTGCGTTTTCTTGCGTGGGTAAAAACAAGGCCGGCAAAATGCGTTGCGCGGAATCCAGATAAGCGCCTTTCGCGGTAAATTCCCGAATTAAGGTTAGGCGCTGTTGCTGCGCGGCGGCAATTTGAGCGACGTTTTTTGTGGCAATGAGGGCGGTTAAATTGGGCCAATCTTGCGTGTAGCCTTGGGCTTTGCTGATTTTTTGCGCTAAAAACGCATCGACGGTGGCGGGCATATCCCCATAGAGCGAGATGCCGACGACATGATCCAAAAAGAAGCGAAATTCCCCCTGATTGGCGTACCGATTGATCGGCTCGGGCGTTGTGAGCGTGCCGGGTATTTGCGCGGGTGTGGCCGAGGGGTTGGCTTTAAACCCGAGGTAATTCATTTCGCCCCAGCCGGCATCGCCATTTAACTTGCGCGGCAATGCCCAAGTGGAATCGATGGTGTTGCCGGTGCCCGAGGTGAACACGGGGTTTTGGCCCACATCGGATTGGCGCACATTGCTGGAATGGCAGCTCACGCATTGGGTGAGTTCTGACGGGGTTTGCGGCCGCAGTTCACCTTTAGCATCTTCAATAAACCCGCCGATGATCCAGCCGGTGCCATTTTCAATCCAGCCATCGGTGCGGCTGGCATACACGGGCGCCGATTCTTCTTTCAAGGTGTTGCCAAACTCAGCGGGAAGCCATTCGTGCAATTTAATCATCCAGCGGATTTCTTTAACCCGTTCGGCGCGGGTGCCCGGAAATTGGCTCACGGCAGGGTTGCTGCCATCGGCTTGTACATCCACATAATGCAACGGGTGAGCAAACTCGGTGCCGAGCGGATACTGGCCACGCACAATCGCAATGTGGCTGGCCGCGCCCAAATAATGCGTTTGTTTGGTATCGAGCCTGTTTTGAATGTTGGCGGTAACTTGCTCTAAATTTTCGGCATACACGGCGGTTGAAAATTCGCCGTTGCTCGCCTGCATAAACACGTTAGGCAGGCGGATATAAATGCCGGAAACACTGCCCGCCAGCGGGGTGAAAATGCCATAGGGCATAAAGTT
>NCFS01000021.1 GCA_002281295.1 Halothiobacillus sp. 35-54-62
GGGGCTTCAGGGCCGAGATAGCGCGCGGCAGGCCCCATATCGCGATGCGTGAGCTTGAACCAAGCGCGGGCAAAGGCATCGGCAAATTCTGCGGGGTTTTGATGAAAGTGGCGCGCAATCGGCTCATAAGTGGGATCCATCCGCATCGCCATATCCGCTGCGGTCATCATAATGGGCACCTTTTGCGCGGCATCGTGCGCGGCGGGCGCAAGATTACTGCTGTTTGGTGCTTTTGGGGTCCACTGATGCGCGCCGGCGGGGCTTTTGGTTAGTACCCACTCGTTGCCAAACAGCACATCAAGGTAGCTCATATCCCAAGTTGTTGGGGTGGGTGTCCAAGAGCCTTCAAGCCCGCTGCCGATTTGATCGCCCCCAACGCCCGTGCCAAAACTCGACTGCCACCCTAAGCCCATCTGTTCGAGCGGCGCCGCTTCGGGGTCGGGCCCTACATGGCTGGCAGGCCCCGCGCCATGGCATTTGCCAAAGGTGTGGCCACCGCAGGTCAGTGCCACGGTTTCATAATCGTTCATGGCCATGCGCGCAAAGGTTTCGCGCACATCTTGCCCAGAGCCAATAGGGTCGGGATTGCCGCCCGGCCCTTCGGGATTGACATAAATCAACCCCATTTGCACGGCGGCTAACGGATTTTCAAGATCGCGTTTGCCGGTGTAGCGGTCTTTATCATCCAGCCATTTATCTTCGTTGCCCCAATACACATCAATCTCGGGCGACCAGATATCCTCACGCCCGCCCGCAAAACCAAAGGTTTTAAAGCCCATGGACTCCATCGCCACATTGCCCGTTAACACAATTAAATCGCCCCAGGAAATTTTATTGCCGTATTTTTGCTTAATCGGCCACAACAAACGGCGCGCTTTATCCAGATTCACGTTATCCGGCCAGCTATTGAGCGGCGCAAACCGCTGATTACCGTGCCCCGAACCGCCCCGACCATCGCCCGTGCGGTAGGTGCCCGCGCTGTGCCACGCCATCCGAATAAAAAAGGGCCCGTAGTGACCATAATCAGCTGGCCACCAGTCTTGCGAATCGGTCATCAGCTGTTTGAGGTCTTGCTTTAATGCCGCAAAATCCAAGCTTTTAAACGCCTCGGCATAATTAAAATCCGCTCCCATCGGGTTGGCTTGGGGCGCGTGTTGATGCAAAATCTCAAGCGGCAGCTGGTTTGGCCACCAATCTCGATTCGACTGGCCACTCCCCACTTTATGAACAAACGGACATTTCGCTTCTGATGACATAATTTCCACCTCTGTACTTTAAAATTCACCACGCAACGCAGTTTCCTGCCAAGTTACGCACCCCTGTCATTTAAACGCGGCTATTTCTTGGCAGGCATAACACCCCCGCCGCTTATCTTGGCTTATTTAACCTGCCAAACCATTAGAACCCAGGCACGGTGATTTGTCGTATGAATAGTTTAGAATGTTTCGATTGATAAAAACGAATACCACGCCATGACCCTACAAGAGCTCAAATACCTCATTGCACTGGCCGATTACGGCCACTTTGGCAAAGCCGCCGAGGCCTGCTTTATCAGCCAATCGACCTTATCCACCCAAATCAAAAAGCTTGAAGATGTTCTTGGCGTAACCCTATTTGACCGCAGCCTCAAGCGGGTCACCCCCACCCCGATTGGCATCGAAATTCTTGGCTCTGCCCGCCTTATTATTGAAGAGGCCGAGCATATCCGCGCGCGCGCCAAGCTCACGCAAAACCCCATGGAGCGCACACTCAATTTGGGCGTAATCCCCACACTAGGCCCTTATTATTTGCCGCAGGCCTTAACCCTGGTGCACCGGCAACACCCCAATTTGCGCCTGTTGCTACGCGAAGAACTCACGCCAAAAATTCTCGAACACCTCGAAAGCGGTAAGCTCGATGCCGCCTTAATCGCACTGCCCCTCTTTGATACCCACTTCAGCATCGCCCCCTTATTTTATGAATCCTTTTTTGCCGCCCTGCCCACCGGCCACCGGCTTGCCCAGCAGGCCACCCTATCGGTTAGCGATTTAGCCAACGAGAAATTGCTCTTGCTCGATGAAGGCCATTGCCTGCGCGATCAGGCGCTTGAGGTATGCGGCGCCGGCTCACGCGGTCGCGAAGAAGTGCGCGCCACCAGCCTTGAAACCCTGCGCCAAATGGTGGGCATGGGGCTTGGGCTCACGCTACTGCCCGCCTTAGCCGTTGATGCGGGCGTACGCACAGGCAGCCCCCCGCTTATTAGCCGCCCCTTCAAAACGCCCGCGCCTGGGCGCACAATTGCCCTTATCTGGCGCAAGCGGGCGCCCTTACCTCAAACATTTGAGCAACTGGCCGCCACCCTAAAAGCCCATTTGCCCGCCGAAGTTCAGGCCGTGTAATGCCCACTCAATGCAACAAGGCGCAATGCAGCCACACCCGCCGCAGTCGAAAGACACCGCCCCTAAAACCCCGTGTTTCAGCCCTTAAATTTAGATAAATACCCCCATGACTCATCTAAAAGACACCCCAGAACACACCCCCATGATGCAACAATTTTGGGCCATGAAACACGCCCACCCCGATGTATTGTTGTTTTACCGCATGGGTGATTTTTACGAGCTATTTTATGAGGATGCCGAACGCGCCGCGCGGCTGCTCGATTTAACCCTAACCACGCGCGGCAACTCGGCGGGCGCCCCCATTCCGATGGCCGGCGTGCCGGTGCATGCGTATGAAACCTATTTGGCGCGGCTGATTCGCGCCGGAGAATCGGTTGCCATCTGCGAGCAAATTGGCGCCGCGCCAGATAAAGGCAAAGGCCCCATGCAGCGCGCGGTGGTGCGCATCATCACCCCCGGCACCGTCACCGATGAAGCCTTGCTCGATCAACGCGAAGGCAGCCGCATGGCCGCCATTACCCCGCTTACCGGTGGCGATTTTGCGCTCGCGCATCTGGATTTAGCCGCCGGCGATTTTGTGCTGCTGCGCGTGCAGGCAGCCGAGCTTGCAGGCGAGCTTGCGCGCCTTAACCCACGAGAATTATTGCTACCCGAACCCTTAGCCGAAGCACCCGACACAGCCGCCCGGCTTGGCATCGAACCCAAGCGCTGGCGCGCGCGCCCCGTGTGGCAGTTTGATGCCAAAGCAGGGCAAGCCACATTGCAAAAATATTGGCAAGTACACGATTTACACGGCTTTGGCGTGAACACGCACCACACACCCGCTCTAGGTGCCGCCGCCGTTTTGCTCAGCTATGTGCAAGAAACGCAACAAAACACCACGCCCCCCATCGAGCGCCTGCGGATTGAACACAGTGATGAGGCGCTGTTCATTGATCGCAATACCCGCCGGCACTTGGAATTATTCGATCAGGCGAGCGATACCCCAAACGCATCGCAAGCCACCCTAATTCATTTAATCGACGAGACCCTCACCGCGCACGGCGCGCGGTTGCTCAAAAGCTGGCTTAGCCGCCCGCTGCGCGATCACAACCTGTTACGCCACCGCCAACAAGCGATTGCCGAACTCATTAATAGCCGAACAACCCCCGATTTGCGGGCCGAACTTCGGGGTATTTTCGATATTGAACGCATCACCACCCGCATCATTATGGGCAGCGCCCGCCCGCGCGATCTCTCAGCGCTACGGGCGAGCCTAATCGCCCTCCCCCCGCTGATCGCGCGCGTGCAGCCGTTCAACCTACCCTTGTGGCAAAACCTTGCCGCCGAACTGGCGCCGCCCGCCCCACTTATCGACACCTTAAACCGTGCGCTGGTCGAAGCCCCGCCCGTCTGGCTGCGTGATGGCGGCGTAATTGCCGAAGGCTTTGATGCCGAACTCGATGAACTGCGGCATTTATCCCTGCATGCCGATGAAGCACTCACCGCATTTGAAGCCGAGGCGCGGCTGCACAGCGGCATCCCGAGCTTAAAAATTGCCTACAACCGAGTACAAGGCTTTTATTTTGAAGTCAGCCGCCTGCACGCCGAAAAAATGCCGCCGCAATTTATTCGCCGGCAAACCCTAAAAGCCGTGGAGCGCTACACCACCGCCGAACTCAAAGCGTTTGAAGATCGGGTGCTCTCCGCGCGAGATCGGGCGCTTGGGCGCGAGCAATGGCTATTTGCCGAATTACTCGGCACACTCGCCCAGCACCAAGCCGCCTTGCGCCGCCTTGCCCAAGCCATCGCCCAAATTGATGGGCTGCAAAGCCTAAGCTTTATTGCCGAACGCCACCGCTGGGTGGCCCCCGAACTCAGCCTTGAGCCTGGCATCGATATTGAAGCAGGCCGGCACCCCATTATCGAATCCTTAAGCCGCGCGCCCTTCACACCCAATGACACCCGGCTCACCCCCGCCCGCCAGCTCCTGCTGATTACCGGCCCCAATATGGGCGGAAAATCCACCTACATGCGCCAAACCGCGCTTATCGTGTTACTTGCGCATATCGGCTCGTTTGTGCCCGCCCAGCGTGCGCGCATAGGTCCTATTGATCGCATTTTTACCCGCATCGGCGCGGGGGATGATCTCGCCTCAGGGCGCTCAACCTTTATGGTCGAGATGACCGAAACCGCCGAAATTCTGCATACCGCCACCGCACAATCGCTCGTGTTAATCGACGAAATTGGACGCGGCACCTCAACCTTCGATGGGCTGGCGCTCGCCTGGGCGGTGGCCGAACAACTGGTGCAACACAACGGCGCACTCACTTTATTTGCCACGCATTATTTTGAATTAACCCAGCTGGCCGAACAGTTCCCAAGCGTGGCGAACGTCCACCTCGATGCCATCACCCACCACAACGAGCTGATTTTCCTGCACAGCGTCAAAGAAGGCGCGGCCAGCCAAAGCTACGGCCTTAAAGTGGCGGCGCTTGCGGGCATCCCCAAAGCCTGCATCCGCCGCGCGCAGCACGTGCTCAAAAAACTCGAGCAACAAACCCCGGTAGCCACCACCACGCCCCAGCTGGATTTATTCGCCCCACCCGCCACAGATGCCGCCCCATCGGCTGATCTAACGGAAACAAACCCCCATCCCATGGTGCACGCACTCGCCAAGCTCGATCTCAACACCCTAAGCCCAAAACAAGCGCTGGATATTTTGTTTGAGTGGAAAACCCAAGCCACTGATTTATCTTAATCCGCGCCCCTAATAAACAAATTTGATTAGCCTTGACACTCCAGTAATTAGCCACTTAACATGACGGCGTTTCGTCTTTTTTGACACGACAAAACCCTCATTACATCAAGGATTCCACATGAAATTAATGTCTGTTTTCCCCCTATTGGCAACGGGTCTTCTCTTGGCGGGATGCACCACCACAGATCTGCAAGGCGTTAACAATAGTCTTGCACAGCTCAATGGCGCGCTCAGCGGACAAGCGCCAAACGCAAATTTATCTGGTGGGGGATTATTTCAAGCACCTGTGACACTGTCGCCAGCTGATCAGCAAAGAATTCAAAGCTTAATTCAACAATCCGCTAATAATCAAAACGATCAACTCAAACAAAACATCCAAGCATCGGAATCCGTAATTACCAACTCAATTAATATAATGGCATCTACGAGTGGCAAGAAATGCGGATTGCTTGAAAGATATGGTGTTCCAGGCAGCTTTTATTGCGCAGACGCAGATCCTTTTACAGCGATGGCTAATACGCCCAGATCAACACCACTTCAGGTGCAGTCCGTTGGAAACTGGCAGCTACAAACGCGCAATGCATTCACTATGAGCGTGACTTTTTGCTCGTCAATCAGCGGCGCCTGCGCATCTAAAAGCTTAAAAGTCATCAACCTAGGATCTGGCTGGCAGCTCTCTCAAGTAGGCTCTTATGTAAATTAAGCCATGAGTGGATCTGCCTCAGTAATTTAAACGTAATGAAACAGCAGCGATACAGATAGGTAAACGCCGGTTAACACTTTAACCGGCATTTTTTTGCTGTTCATGCGGTACTATTTTTGGGTTCACGTTGAACGGCTCTTAAACAAAACACAGGAGATTGCCGCATGAATACACTAAAACTATCCGCATTAGGGTTAATAATTTTGAGTTTGGCCGGCTGCGCCAATATGACCGCGCGGGAACGCAACACGGCATTAGGCGCTGGGGCGGGCGCGTTGGGTGGTGCTTTGCTCACCGGCGGCAGCTCGCTTGGGGTTGTTGGGGGCGCGGCCGTCGGTGGGGTGGTGGGTAATCAAATCAAACACTAAGGCAGGCTTGCGTTAGGCATTACCTAAATGCGATTGCCTAGGGCGCGCTAACGCACCGCTAAGGCATCGCTAATTTGCCCGGCAAACGGTGCATCGCAGCGCAGCCGAAAGCTACGCGCCTGCTCTTGCGCGGTGAGCGGCTGCAATTGCTGCAACTGCATTTCTAATACCGCTTCATCCGCCTCTGAAATATCTTTACCTTGAGCCGTGCGCTCACGCAAGTAGCGACGCAAGGTAGGCGCATCGCACTCAATAAATAGCAGGTAAAAAGGGCAACCCAGCTTTGCGGCTATTGCGGCAAAAGTGGCGCGCTGCTCGGCTTTAAGAAAGGTGGCGTCCACCACCATAGGCCAGCCGGCCTCAAGCCCTATGCGGGCAATGTTAGCCAATTGGGTGTAAATAAATTCATTGGCATTGGCGTTGTAGCGCTCGCTGCGCTCGGGGTACATGCGCATGCGCTCCGCATCGGAACGAAGGCGCACCGCACCCACGGCTTGCACTAGCTCCAGCGCGGCTAAGGATTTACCGCTGCCCGAGAACCCCACCGTAATCCACAATTCCGGCGTGTGCTCCGTTAAAAAATTCAGCGCTAACGCGGTATATCGCCGAAAGGTTTCCCACTGGGTGGCTTGTTCTGTGGCGCTCATGTCGCTACGCAATTCAAACAAGGCTACTTTGGCGCGCACCATGGCGCGATAGGCCTGATAAAAATGAATCAGCGGCAATGCGGCATAATCGCCACTGGCCTCAAGATAGGTGTTGAGCAAGCGCCGCGCCGCGCCGAAAAAACGTCGATCGGTTAAATCCATCAGCAAGAAGGCTAAATCGCTGGCGGTATCGCTCCAACGAAAATCTTCGTTGAACTCAATGCCATCAAACAGCACGACCTCGCCTTGAATGCGGGCAATGTTACCCAAGTGCATATCGCCATGACATTCACGCACATGGCCGTTTTGTTTGCGCGCGGCGATTAAGGGGGTTAACCGCAAAAAGGCGGCCTCTGAGGCGGCTTCAATCTGGTCGATTTGGTTTAAGTCGGCATCTTCGGTTAAAAAGCCCCGAATTTGCTCGAAATTTTGGTTAATGGGGAAATAGACGGTATCAGGCGTGCCAAAGTGGCTGGCGGTAGCCGCCGGCGCGGCAATGTCGTGAAACTTGTAGATTTGCAGAGCCAGTTCATCGGTTAAAGCCTCATCTAAACCCTGCGCTTGGGCGTAATTATCCAAGCGATCGGCTTGATCAAACCGCCGCATTTGGATCATCGGCTCCACCGATTCATCGAGCGTTTGGGTTATTTGGCCGCACGCATCCAAGCCCACCACGCCTAAATACAGCTTGGGCGCTAACCGCCGATTCAGGCGGATTTCTTCTTCGCAAAAAAATTGCCGCTGCCCACGGTCGGTAAAATCTAAAAAGCCAAAATTAACGGGTTTTTTGATTTTATAGGCATAATCACCGGCTAAAAACACATGAGAAATATGCGTTTGCAAATGCACCACATCACCAAAATGGTCATGCAAGTGGCGTTTAAACTGTTCAAGCGGCAGGGGCGTGGGATTCATCAGGGGGTTCCTTGTCCATGGTTTTTTGGGCGTGGGCGCGCGCAACAGAACCGTTAAGCCGAACGCAAACGGAAGTTGCCAGCAACCTGTTAAACTGCTGCGCGCCGATAAAATTTTATTTAGTTTAGCAGTGTGGATCATTCCCGTGGCACAAACCCCCAAAACACCCTCGAAATCGGCTGCAAAAAGCCCCCGAGCCAAACCCAAAAAAAGCCCGCCCCGCAGCCAAGGCATAGGCAAATTGCTGTTAAAAGGCGTGTTGTTCTTCGGTCTTATCGGGGGGGTGCTGATCGGCATCTGGGCGTATTTTTTAAATGAGCGGGTGGTGGAGCGCTTTTCCGGCACGCTCTGGAAGCTCCCCGCCACCGTATATGCCGCCCCGCAAGAAATTTATGTGGGGCAGCATTTAACGCCCAATGCCCTCACTAGCGATTTAACCGCCCTGCATTACCGGGATCGCCCTGATTTAATCGAAACCGGCACCTATGCGCGAACTGGCAACGAGATAAAAATCCACCGCCGCGCCTTTGATTTCCCCGATGGCAATGAGCCCGATAAGCAGCTGCGCATTGTATTTGTGAATGATGAGGTGAAAGCCGTCACCGACGCGGCGGGTGCCGATCTCGGCATCAGCCGGCTTGAGCCGATGATGATTGGCCAGTTGTACCCTGATATCAATGAGGACCGCATTTTACTGAATGTCGAACAGGTGCAAAAAGAGGCGCCCCTGCTTATTAACACCTTGATTACGGTTGAAGACCGAGATTTTTATACCCACCACGGCGTGGTTCCTTCGGCCATTTTGCGTGCGCTATTTGTCAACATAACCTCAGGGCATACCGTGCAAGGTGGCAGCACCATTACCCAGCAGCTGGCCAAAAACCTCTTTTTAACCCCGCAACGCAGCCTGCAGCGCAAAGCCGCCGAAGCCATTATGGCGCTTGAGATGGAATGGCATTACCCCAAAGATAAAATTTTAGAGGGGTACATGAACGAGGTGTATTTAGGCCAAGATGGCGGCAAGGCCATTCATGGCTTTGGCTTGGCGGCGCGCTATTATTTTGGCCGCCCGATTGATGAATTGCGCCCCGAAGAAATTGCGTTACTGGTGGGCATGGTGAAAGGCGCCTCTTATTACAACCCGCGCCATAACCCCGAGCGCGCCAAAGAGCGCCGCGATACCGTGCTCGATTTAATGGCCAACAACGGGTTAATCACCCCAACCGAAGCCGGCGCGCTTAAACAAAAACCCTTAGGCGTACTCAAAGAAAAGGGCACCACCTCCCCGCATCCTGCCTTTTTGGATTTAGTGCAACGCCAACTGGCGCAGCAATACAACCCCGATGATCTTAAAACCAAGGGCTTGCGCATTTTCACCACGATGAATCCGAGCGTGCAAGCCTCGCTAGAACAGGCCGTTGGCGTATTAAGCACGATTGAAAAAGCGCGTAAATATCCCGTCGATACCCTGCAAACGGCGGGCATTATCACCTCAATTGGCACCGGCGAAGTGCAAGCACTGGTCGGCGGGCGCGACCCCACGTTTGAAGGCTACAACCGCGCCCTGGATGCGCAGCGGCAAATCGGCTCGCTGATTAAGCCGAGTATTTATTTAGCCGCGCTGTCTGATCCGGCTAAATATTCGCTCATCACCCCACTGGATGACTCGCCACTCACGGTCGATCAGCCCGGCTCAAAACCGTGGAATCCCGAAAACTATGATCGAAAATTTTTAGGCCCCACCCCGCTGTATGTCGATTTAGCCCAATCGCGCAACGTACCCAGCATTCGCTTAGGGCTGGATGTGGGCTTAAATAACGTCGCCGATATGCTGCACAAATTGGGCGGGCCTGCCATCAAGCCGTTCTTTCCCTCGATGCTGTTAGGCTCGATGACGATGACGCCGTTTAATGTGGCGCAAATTTACCAAACCTTATCCTCCGATGGCTTTTATAGCCCCCTGCGCGCCATTCGCAGCGTGGTGGATGCCAGCGGCAAACCGCTCACGCGCTACCCGCTCACCGTCACCCAAGTGGCCGATCCTAACGCTTTGTATTTATTGCAATATGCCATGCAGGGCGTGGTCAACAACGGCACCGCCGCAAGCTTAAATAAAACCATTCCGCCCTCGGTGGGCGTGGCGGGCAAAACCGGCACCACTAACGATAGCCGCGATGCGTGGTTTGCCGGCTTCACGGGCAACCGCGTGGGCGTGGTGTGGGTAGGGCGAGATGACAACAAACCCACCAGCCTCACCGGCGCCAGCGGTGCGCTGCCCATCTGGGCGGCCGCATTCAAAAATCTGTACAACAAACCGCGGGATATGACCCCGCCCAAAGGCATCAACTTTGTCAACGTGGATGTAGCCCAACAAGCGCGCGTGCCCGCCACCTGCCCGGGGGTTTTAATGCCCTTTATCAGCGGCTTTGAACCGAAAACCGTTCAAGATTGCCAAACAGGCGGCAGCACGCCCAGCGACAACCCGCTTAATCCCCTTTTAAACTTCTTCCGTTAAGGACCCCTTATGCCAATTTGCCCCCCAACACACCCAAGCACTCAGCTCAGCCGCGCATCCGCCCTTAGCGCCGTCATAATCAGCTTAAGCATGCTGGCCGGTTGCGCCAGCGCGCCGCCCCGCCAAGCCATGCGCCCAGCGCCGGTTTATCCGCAGCCGCCCATTCCACCGGCCGTTCAGTCGCATCCGCTCATCATGCCGCAGATGCAAGAACAGCGGCTACCGAATGCCACAAGCAACCCACCCGCAACCCAAGACACGCCCTATAGCCCCAGCATGCAAGCCATGCCGACCGCCAGCGCGCCGGCGGTAATTGCCTTAGTGACGCGGGCAGAAGCGCAAACCGCCGCTGGCGATTTAGGCGGCGCCGAGGCCACCCTTGAACGCGCCGTGCAAATTCAACCGAACAACCCCCGCCTGTGGCTCGATTTTGCACAATTGCGTCTCGCCCAAAACCAGCCCGCTGAAGCGGAGCAATTCGCCCTGCGCGCCGTGCAATATGCCGTGGGTAATAATGGGCTACGGGCGGCGTGGTTAATGGTGGCCAAAACCCGCGATGCCCAAGGCAATGCCCAAGGGGCGGCCGATGCCCGCCGCAAAGCCGGCTTCCAACCCGCCAGCCCAACACAAACTCAAGGTTGATTGCAGCGAATGCAGCCCGACACACCCGCAGCAGCGGCAAAAACGCCCCCGCAACCCAAAACAATTAATGAGGTATTTGGGCACGGTGGCGTGCTGGCAAACACATTTAACGGCTATCAACCGCGCCCCGGCCAAGTGCAAATGGCCGAGATTATCCGTGATGCCATTATTGATAGCCGCACGGTGGTGATTGAAGCAGGCACCGGCGTGGGTAAAACCTTTGGTTACCTTGCCCCCATTCTTTTGGCGGGGCGCAAAGCCATCGTATCCACCGGCACAAAGCACCTGCAAGATCAAATATTTAGCCGCGATTTACCGCAAATCAAAGCGTTGATGGGCTCAAATGCCCGTACCGCGTTGCTTAAAGGCCGGGCTAATTATTTGTGCCTGCATCGGCTAGATCGTGCGCTTGCTGAAGGCCGCCTGCAAAGCCCCGACTGGATAAGCGCCCTGCACGGCATAAAAAGCTGGGCTACCCGCACCCAAGAGGGCGATATTGCCCGCTGCGCCACGGTGACCGAAGATCACGGCATATGGCCACTCGTTACCTCAACCAACGAGAATTGCCTCGGCAAAGAATGCCCAAAATTTGATGACTGCTTTGTCGTTAAAGCCCGCGAAGCCGCGCACGAGGCGGATTTAGTCGTCATCAACCATCACCTCTTTTGCGCCGATATTGCCATTAAACAAAATGGTTTTGCCCAGTTGCTGCCTGAGGCCGATGTGGTGGTGCTGGATGAAGCGCACCAGCTGCCCGAAATCGCCGCCCTATTTTTTGGCTCCAGCCTATCAAGCGGCCAAATGATTGATTTAGTGCGTGATACAGCGCGTGAGCAACAGGCCGAAGCGGTGGATATGAGCGATTTAACCCTCATTGCCCACGCGCTTGAAGTGGCGCTTGAGCCCTGTGTGGCCGCCCTAAAAACGGCGCGCACCGATCGCATCGCTTGGAGCGAAATCACCGACGATGCGGGCATCAAAACGGCCTTCGATGCGCTGGATGACCGCATCAAAGCCCTCACCGAAGGGCTCGATATTGCCGCCCCGCGCGGCAAAGGCTTAGCCAGTTGTCATGAGCGGGCGGTGCAAATGCGCCAAGCGCTCTCAAGCTTTCGCAACACCAAAGACAGCGATACCGAAGTGCGCTGGCTGGAGCGCCGAGAGAAATCCTTCACCCTCAACATCACCCCCATGGACGCGGGCAAAACCTTCTCCGATGTGGTTGAAAGCCAGCCGCGCGCGTGGGTGTTCACCTCGGCCACTTTGGCGGCCGGCAAAGACTTCTCGCACTTCACCCGCCGCTTAAATTTAAATTTAGCCCTGTGCCAGCAAACCCCCTCGCCCTTCGATTACCCGCATCAAGCGCTGATGTATTTGCCCGCCCATCTGCCCGACCCAAAAACCGACCCCGAGTACACCCTCAAAATTTTACGCCTCGTGTTTCCCGTGCTAAAAGCCAGCGGTGGGCGGGCATTTTTGCTGTTTACCAGCCACCGCGAGCTTAAAAAAGCCGCTGAAATTTTAGAAGGCAAACTCCCCTTCCCCCTCTTTGTGCAAGGCACCCAAGCCAAGGCCACCTTGCTTGAACAATTTCGCCAATCCGGCAATGGCGTGCTGCTCGGCACCCAAAGTTTTTGGGAAGGCGTGGATGTGCGCGGCGAAGCGTTATCGGTCGTGATGATCGACCGCATTCCGTTCGCATCCCCCGATGACCCCGTGCGCCGCGCGCGTGAAACGCAAATCAAAGAAGCCGGCTACTCGCCGTTTAGCGTTATGGCCATGCCCGAGGCCATCATCACCTTCAAGCAAGGGGTGGGCCGATTAATTCGTGATGTGACCGATCGCGGCGTGCTCGTGCTCTGCGACCCGCGCCTGCAAAACACAGGCTATGGGCGGCAAATTCTCGATGCCCTGCCCCCCATGCAGCGGGTGCGCGCCGTGGCCGATATTGAGGCATTTTTCAAATCAACCGAACGCCCAAACTCCGCGCAACTAGAATAAAAAATGTCCTTAAAAGTGCTTGAAATTATTGCCCCACGCTCAGAAACCGACGCGATTGAAGCGGTCACGGCCGCACCCGAAATCGTGGACTGGTGGCGCACCCCACCGCTTGAAGATGAGCGATTTTCTACGCACATCATGGTGACCCCAGAGCACGTGCAAACTACCCTCGATGGCCTGCAAAAAATCTTGGATCGCTGCGCTGGGGCGCGCATCATTATTCACAGTATTGAGACCACTTTGCCGCAAATTGAGGCAAAAACCCCCGCTGAAGATCAAAAGCCCGCGCACGATGCCAGCTTATCGCGCGAGGAACTATTTGAGGCCGTTGATCGCTCCGGCAGAATCACCCAAACCTATTTGCTGCTCACCGCGTTATCGGCCATTGTGGCCGCCATTGGCATGATCGAAAACAGCGTAGCTGCCGTGATTGGCGCCATGGTAATCGCCCCCTTGCTGGGCCCCAACTTAGCTTTAGCCCTCGGCACCACACTCGGCGACATCGACCTCTCCCGGCGCGCCATTCTTGCCAATCTCGCCGGTTTAGGGCTCGCCATCGGCTTGGCTTTTATTATCTCGTTTCTGGTGGAACCCCATACCAGCGCCCAGCTTTTGGAGCGCACCGAAATTAGCTACGGCGCGCTTATCCTCGCCCTTGCCTCAGGGGCGGCGGCCGTGCTGTCGTTATCGACCGGGGCGGCGGCAGGTTTGGTCGGCGTTATGGTCGCCGTCGCCTTAATGCCGCCAGCGGTCGCCCTTGGCCTTTTCTTGGGCTGGGGCGACACCACGCACGCGGCTCAAACTGCGCTGTTACTCCTGATTAACGTCACCGCCATCAACCTATCGGCCAAATTGGTTTTAGTGCTGCGCGGCGTTAGCCCCCGGCGCTGGCCCGAAAAAAGTCGCGCCAAGCAATCCTCGCGCTGGTCATTCGCCTTTTGGGGTATTTCCTTTTTTATCACCATCGCGCTTATTTATCTTGCAAAACATTAAGGCCTCGCGTGATTCGTTGAGCGCCCGGCAAGCTTCATGCGACAATTGCGCCCACTTTATTTAGGTTAACCCCCATGACGGCACAAATTCTCGATGGCAAATCCTTATCGAACCGAATGCAAACCGCATTGGGTGAAGAAATTCGTGTCGCCATCGCGCAGGGGATCCGCCCGCCGGGCATTGCGGTGGTGCAAGTGGGGGATGATGCGGCCTCAAGCGTTTATGTCGCCAATAAGCGAAAAACCTGTAAAAAATTAGGTATTTATTCACAATCTATCGATTTGCCGAGCACCCTCACCCAAGCCGAACTCAATGGCCTGATTGATCAATTCAACCGCGACCCCAGTATCGACGGCATTTTGGTGCAACTGCCTTTGCCCGCCCACCTTAACGCGAACGAGATTATTGAGCGCATCGCACCGCATAAAGATGTCGATGGCTTTCACCCCGAAAATATCGGCAAGCTCGCCATCCGCCAGCCCGCGCTGCGCCCCTGCACCCCATTTGGCGTGATGAAGCTGCTCGAAACGGCCGAACTCAATTTATATGGCATGAACGCCGTGGTCGTCGGCGCCTCGAATATTGTGGGCCGCCCCATGGCGCTTGAGCTCTTGCTGGCCGGCGCCACCGTAACCATCACCCACCGCTTTACCAAAAATTTGGCCGAACATATTGCCCGCGCCGATTTAGTCGTTGCGGCGGCGGGCAAACAGGGCTTAATTCAAGGCGAATGGATTAAGCCCGGTGCGGTCGTGGTGGATGTCGGTATTCACCGCCAAGCGGATGGCAGCTTGAGCGGCGATGTGGATTTTGCCACCGCCGCCGAACGCGCCGCGTGGATTACCCCCGTGCCGGGCGGGGTGGGACCTATGACCATCGCCATGCTCATGTTCAACACCGTGCAAGCCTGGCGCGAACATACCGGCCAACCGCAACCGGTTACCGCCTCGGTGGCCGCATTTTGAGCGAGCCACACGATGATGAACGCGGGTTCACCGAACTGGCCACCGACCTAACCGCGCCCAACAAAGCGGATTGGACCATCGCCCGTCGATTTCGCGGTTTTATGCCGGTGGTAGTCGATGTGGAAACCGGCGGGCTTAACCCACAAACCGATGCCCTGCTTGAGCTTGCCGCCGTGCTCTTAGATGTCGATGCCAGCGGCAAATTGATTCCCGTCGATCGGGTGCATCTGCATGTCGCACCGTTTTTGGGTGCCAATTTGAACCCCGCCTCCATGAAAATCAACGGCATTGA
Organism: Halothiobacillus sp. 35-54-62; assembly: GCA_002281295.1. Taxonomy (GTDB): domain Bacteria; phylum Pseudomonadota; class Gammaproteobacteria; order Halothiobacillales; family Halothiobacillaceae; genus Halothiobacillus. The sequence continues at coordinate 15,160 of NCFS01000021.1, forward strand.
TGTCGATCACCCTTTTCGCGGCGCGCTGGATGAAGCCGACGCTTTAACGCAATTTTTTCAACCCATCCGCCAGCGGGTCAAACTCAACGGCGCCCGCCGGGCCATTTTAGTGGGGCACAATGCCGCCTTCGATTTAGCCGTAATCAATGCCGCTTGCGCGCGCGTGGCCAACAAAAAAAACCCGTTTCACCCGTTTTCCACCTTCGATACCGTCACCCTCTCCGCTCTGGCCGTGGGTGAAACCGTGCTCGCAAAAGCCCTAGAAGCCATCGGCCTTTCATGGGATAGCCAGCAAGCCCACGGCGCGCTCTACGATGCCGAGCAAACCGCCGCCCTCTTTTGCCGCATCGTCAATGGCTTCTCCAAACCCAATGGCCGCGCCGCCATGCGGGCGAACTTAGGCGCGCTTAAGCAACCTTAAACTTAAATTCCACCCCGACTGCACCCAAAACCCCGCCGCCAGCGTAAACGCTTTCATTGACTACACTCAAAACCGTACCCAAAACATCGCTTAGAGTCGAACGCTATGCCCCCTATGCCCAGCCGAGTGCCACGGATTGTGTTGATGCTTATTGGACTATTCGCCTTAAGCGGCTGCACCGGTGTGCAAATACTCAACACCCTCGCCCCAACCGAGGCGATTTTGCCCACGGTAACCCGAACCTACAATACAGAGCACGCCCTCGCCCTCGACATATATCAACCCGAAAACGCCAAACAGGCGCCCGTTATCGTGTTTTTCTGGGGTGGGCGCTGGGAAGAAGGCGATAAATCCCTGTACCGATTTGTCGGTGCGGAGCTTGCCAGCAAAGGCTTTGTGGTAGTTATCCCCAATTACCGGCTTTATCCTCAGGTTAAATTTCCCGCCTTTTTGGATGACTCAGCTCAAGCCGTTGCCTGGACCCACGCCCATATTGCCGAATTTGGTGGCGATGCCGATAAAATCGTCCTCATGGGGCACTCAGCCGGTGCCTACAACGCCGCCATGCTGGCCTTAAATCCCGCCTATCTGCATGCCGTCGGCGGCAGCCGCACCTGGATACGCGGCATGATCGGGCTAGGCGGCCCCTATGATTTCCTCCCCCTCAAAGAGCCCGACCTGCAAGCCATTTTCGGCCCGCCCAGCCAATACCCCCAAACCCAACCCATCTACTGGGTCGATGGCAGCAACCCCCCGATGCTTCTAATCGAAAGCCGAGCAGATACCATTGTCTACCCAAAAAACACCCGCAACCTCTACACCAAAATCAAAGCACACGGCGGCCCTGTCGAGAAATACATGGTGGATGATCTAAGCCATCAAATGCTGATCGGGGTCGTATCGAATGTGCTTTCCTCGCGCTCAGGAATTTTGCAACACATTGTTCACTTCACGCGTGAAGAAACCCAAGCACCAGAAATTAGTCACCTGAAAATCCAGCCCCTTAATTGACGCTTTTAAATCCATAAAAAAACCTGCGCACCAAAGTGCGCAGGTTAAAAAACATTATAGAAAAACGGTGTTTTACTATTGCATAACACCACTTGAATTGATGAATTTTTGAGTTGAATAATCTTCAATTGGCAAACGATTTAATGTTTTGACCGCGCTGACATAATCAACAAAAGATTGCGCATAATCCAGATAAAGATCTAAAGCACGGCCATCAGCTAAAACCGTACCAAACGTGACATAACCATCTTGCCCACCGGCCGTAAAGCTATTGGTCACAACTTTGTAATATTTCTTGCTTAAATCCAAAGGCGAATAACCGGTATCCGTTTTACCTTTGTACTGAAGGTTGCCAATGCGCTGCCCAAAAGGTTGTGTCATATCTACATCCCATCGCAAACCCGCCGCGTAGGGATAGGAACCGGTCGAGCCACCCACTTTAAACGCACTATCCACCGCTTCTTCCAGCACATTTTTAATTTCTTGGCCGGTCATTTGCAATTCGGTCATCGTATTGGCAAAAGGCAGCAACGTATAAGCGGTCCCAATAGAGATAGGCCCTTGATTGACATCAATACGCACACCGCCCGCATTTTGAATCGCAATATCAGAGGTCAAACTCTGCTTCAAGAAGGCTTGCGCCACAATATTGGCAATATCAGAACCATGCGCTTTCAAAATTGCCACATCACAATCCGCTGACTTTGAGGCATCTCCTGGGCGACGCGCATGACACAAAGTTTGCTCAGCCAAGCCTATCTGTGTTTGCTTTAAGGTATCAACTTGGCCGGCATAACCCGCCAAGATGTCATCCGAGGCGGCATTTTTAGCGGCAAATAAGATTTGTGAATCTTTCGCCAAGTAGGCTTTAACTGCGGCCAGCTCGTCTCCTTCAACCGTATAGGTTTTTCCTGCGGCATCTTTACGCGTGAACTTGTCGCCCACGACTAACTGAGTTGAGCCGGTGCAGCTTGCAATTTTTTGATTTTCATCAAATTTCACCTGCAAGCTCCCCACTGCCTTGGCATATTCCCATGCGGTTGTTACGCACACAGGATCTCCGTCCTTGTTGCTCAAAAGCGTGGGATAACTGCCGCCTGACGTCAAGCCATACTGTTTAAAATCACCAAGTAACGTATGGGAATGACCACCCACAATAACGTCTACATCGGTTAGTTGACCGGCATAAACTTTATCAAGATCGTAGCCCACATGAGAAACTAAAATAATTCGTTTGATATTTTGCGACTTAAGGCGATCGATAGCACCTTGAACTGCCACCACTTCAGACGCAAATCGCGTGGTTGGTAATGGGCTTGATGAGCCTGTCGTTACGGTGGTCGTGACGCCAACAACACCCACCTTCTCACCATTAAACTCTTCAATAACATAGGGCTGTATATAATCTGTCGCCGTTGTTGCAGCCAACGGCGTACCCACTTCCGGGGTCACATTCGCTGAAATTACAGCCACTTTGGATGGACAGGCTCCGGCAAACCGAGTTGAGTTTAACTGATCTAAAAACGTTTTTAGACTTGCATCCCCATTGTCGAATTCATGGTTTCCTAGCGCTAAGGCATCGTAACAAACCACACCCATTTCGGCGGCATCCGCCTCACCCTGAAATAGGGTGAAATACAAGGTACCGACAATTGCGTCACCCGCATGGAGTTTCAACGTATTATCTTTGCCTATAGTGAGTTGGTTAATTGCCGTAGCTAAACGAGAATAGCCGCCGAGCTCCACATTAGTTGGCATGCCATCAATGAACATACTGACGGTTGATGGATCCAAATTCGAATGGGTATCATTAACATGAGCGAGGTTAATCGTTAAGGGGTTCGCGACTGCCTCTTTGCTCACCACAGCGGTGGGGGCAGATGAATCACTCCCACTGAGGCAGCCGGCAAGCGTGAACGGGAGGGTCAGTGAAATAGCACTGAGTATTAATATTTTTCTCATCATTTAAACTCCAATAAAAAATTACGTTTTCATATAACCACCTTAAAATAATTTATTTAAATGACAGGCTAATTAAACAACCCTTGCAAAACATATAATTAATAAACAAAATAATTCATATTGAAATTAATTTATTAAATGCAAAAGCGTGTAATTAAAGTTGATATGGGGTTTGCCGCGCCGCCTAATCGCCTCACAGTAAATTCACCCCAAATCTGCGCATCAATAAGGCGAATAAGCCGAACAATACGAGGGTGAGCACGACGCATGCGGCCAGCGTCGGCCAAAACCCTAGGCGGCTTAATAAATAAGGGAACACTAAAAACATCGGCAGCGTGGGCAGCACATACCAAAACGTATACCACGCATGATTTGCGATTTTTTCCTGCGATTGTTGCCCCACATGCAGCCAGATTAAAGCCATGATGGTAATCAGCGGCAAGGCGCCCAGCAGCCCGCCGAGTTTATCGCTGCGTTTAGCCACCTCAGACACCACCACAATGACCAACGCCGTTAGCGCGTATTTTGTGATTAACCAACCCATAATTGCGTCCATTGATTGCGCATACTGACCCTCTTTAGATGCGTTTGATTCATGGTTTAGATAAAAAACCATCAATATAAATCATGTTTGATTCCGGTATCGTGAACAGCGTTACAACTCAATCAGCCGTGATGGATACCGAACTTATGTCAAACCCAAAAATTACCACCCATATTCTGGGTTACCCGCGCATTGGCGCACACCGCAGCCTGAAATGGTCGCTCGAATCGCATTGGCGCGGCACGTTAAGCGCCCAAGCCCTGCATGATACCGCCGCCCATGTGCGCGCGACTAACTTTGCCGAATTTGAGGCCGCAGGCATTACCCTGCCACCGGCGGGCGATTTTACTTATTACGATCACATCGCCGATACGGCGCTGATGTTCGGCCAGGTGCCCAGCCGTTTTGGCAGCACCGCCAACACTGCCGAGAATCTATTCGTGCTGGGTCGCGGCAAAAATCGCGATGGGCACAATATCGCCCCACTGGCGATGAAAAAATGGTTTAACAGCAACTATCACTATCTGGTGCCCGAGCTTGAGGCCGACCAACCGGTTAAGCTGGATTCTGCGCGCTACATCGCTTTGGTGCGTGAAGCGCTGGCGCTTAATCCGGCGGCCAAGCCGGTCATTGTAGGCCCGCTCACCTTCTTGTATTTAAGCCGGGGCATTGATGAAGCGGCTCGGTTGGCGAAAGCCGATGCCTTAGCGGGTGCGTATCAGGCGCTATTGGCTGAGCTTAAAACGCTCGGCGTAACTTGGGTGCAAATCGACGAGCCGATTTTAACGCTCGATTTACCCACCGCGTGGCTGGCCGCATTCGAACCCACCTATCACAAACTCAAAGTTGCGGGCATTAAGCTGCTATTAACCACTTATTTTGGGGATTTAAACGGCAATATCGCGCTGGCCGCCGGCTTGCCGGTTGATGGCTTGCACATTGATGCGATTGCCACCCAAGACTTGATCGCAGTCGCTGATCGCCTACCTGATTACAAAGTGCTCTCGGTGGGTATTATTGATGGTCGCTCAATTTGGCGCGCCGATTTAGCCGAAAAACTAACGCGCTTACAGCCCTTGTATGCCCGCTTAAAAGAGCGGCTCTGGCTTGCGCCCTCCTGCTCGCTGCTGCATTTGCCGGTGGATGCGGAACTCGAAACCCGTGCGCCGGAATTTCTGCGCGCCAATTTAAGTTATGCCCGTCAAAAGCTGCATGAAGTGGCCATTCTGGCCAAGGCTTTAAGTGAAGGGGCAGCGGCAGTGGCGCCCGAGATTGCGGCGGCAACCGCTGCGCGCGTCTTGCTCGATACCCACGCCGGCCGGATCAATACCGACGTGCGAAGCCGCACGGATGCCATTGCACAGCAGTCGCCCGATCGCGCCGATGCATTCGCTGTGCGCGCCGCCACCCAGCAGGCTCGCTTTAATTTGCCGCTGTTGCCGACCACAACCATCGGCTCATTCCCGCAAACGCACGAGATTCGGGCGGCACGCAAAGCATTTAAAAACAAAGAAATTTCTGCCGCAGATTACGAAACCAGTATGAAGGCCGAAATCAAGCACGTCATCGAAGTGCAAGAAAAGATTGGCTTGGATGCGCTTGTGCATGGCGAGGCTGAGCGCAACGATATGGTCGAATACTTCGGCGAACAGCTCGATGGCTTTGCCTTCACGCAAGAAGGCTGGGTGCAATCGTATGGCTCACGCTGCGTGAAGCCGCCGATTATTTGGGGCGATGTCCACCGTGCCAAACCCATGACGGTGGCGTGGAGCCACTACGCGCAATCGCTCTCAAAACGTCCGGTTAAAGGCATGCTCACAGGACCTGTTACGATTTTATTCTGGTCGTTCGTGCGCGACGATTTATCGCGGGAAGCCGTGTGCTATCAAATCGCCGAAGCCTTGCGCCACGAAATCAATGACCTAGCCGCCGCCGGCATCGGCATGATTCAAGTCGATGAACCCGCTTTTCGCGAAGGCTTACCACTACGCAAAAAAGATTGGGCACCCTACTTAACCTGGGCGGTGCGCGCATTTAAACACTCGGTGAAAGATGCCCCGCGTGATGTGCAAATCCATACCCACATGTGTTACAGCGAATTTAACGACATTATCGAGGCCATCGCTGCACTGGATGCCGACGTCATTACGATTGAAACCACCCGCTCGAACATGCAGCTCTTGGATGCGTTTTCGGCGTTTGCCTACCCCAATGCCATAGGGCCTGGCATTTACGACATCCACGCACCGCAAATTCCCACCGTGGATGAAATTGCGCCTCGGGTACGCCTCGCTATGGAAAAAATCCCCGTCGAACGACTGTGGATCAACCCCGATTGCGGCCTTAAAACCCGTAATTGGGCCGAGGTCATCCCCTCACTTGAAGCCATGGTGGCAGTTGCCCACACATTACGCCGCGAACTAAACTAACCGCAGCGCATCAAAAAATACAAAGGCCGCCCGAGTGAACCCTCGGGCGGCCTTTACTGTTTGGGCAAAAGAATAATTGCCGGTTGCCCCAAGGGCAAATCTAGCTTTTAGCTCATGTACAGCCAAATTTATCGTGGGGGTAGCAAGGGGCTAGGATCAACCGGTTTGCCATAGCGCCGAATTTGAAAGAGCAGGCTACCCGTTTTATCAAGGGCTTTATCATCCCGACGCCCCATGGTGGCCACAACTTGCCCAGCGGCCACCGTTTGGCCCTCTTTAACCAACAAACTCTGGTTATAACCATAAGCGGTCAACCATTCGGCATTATGTTTAATAATCAAAAGATTACCGTAACCAGGCAAACCATCGCCGGCATACACCACCTCACCTGCGGCACTGGCACGCACCGGCTCACCAATTGCCCCGCCTAAAATCAAGCCTTTTTGCAAGTTATTATCGTCAATAAATCGGCTTATAACCTTACCCTGCACCGGCCATTGCCACACTAAATTGCCCGCAGGCAGGGGCGCTGGCTTTGCTGAGGGCGCGTTAGGGGATGCAGCAGGTGCGACCTTGGCGGATGTGCGTGCATCGGATGCGGTTAAAGCGCCTTGGGCGGGGGCTTCTGGCGCGCGCGGGTTAGTCAGCCTAAGCAGTTGCCCCACACGCAAGCTGCGGGGATCGGTGATGCCATTCCACTGGGCGAGTGTTCGCCAGTCCAGATCGTGCGCGACCGCAATGGAATACAAGGTATCGCCCGCACGCACGCGCTGACTGGCGCCCCCCATCTCGGTGCCGCGCTGTGCGGCGGCCTCGGTTGAGGAACCCGCACCCCAACGGTTAAAGTTCGTCCCGCTGGCACAGCCCGCCAAAAAACCCACCCCAACAGCCAAGATCAGCATTCGCACGAACGGCAGGCATCGCTGGGATAAAACAAAGCTAAAATTCACGGCAAAGATGCTCACCCACAATTTAATTTAGTGCTTCAGTACTTGCCAAATCACGATAGCGACCACCAAAAGCGCCACCGTTAACCAGCCCAACCATTCAATATATTGTCGAAGTTTAGGGGCAATTCGGGGGCCTGCCCACGCAATCAAACCCGCAACAAGATAAAATCGCCCACCCCGCCCAACCAGGGAGGCCACAAAAAACAAGAATGGATTCATCAAAAGCGCCCCCGCCGTGATCGTAAAGGCTTTGTAGGGGATGGGCGAAAATCCCGCGACCACGATGGCCCAAAAACCCCACTGGTTAAACCAAATTTTGGCATTCTCAAACGCAGGGCCATACCCCCATCGCGTAAAATAAGGCATTAACCAATCAATCGCCAACCAGCCGATAAGGTAGCCAAATAAGCCCCCAATCGCAGAAAAAACCATCGCAATCGTGGCAAATTTCCACCAACAGCGGGGGCGAGCCAACGCCATCGGCATGAGCATCACATCCGGTGGAATGGGAAAAAACGAGGATTCGGCAAAACTCAAACCCGCAAGAGCCGCAGGCGCACGCTTGTGCGCAGACCAAGCCAGAACGCGATCGTATAAAGATCCAAATAATTTCAAAACTGCTCTCCGCATAACATAGGAACAAAACTACAGGCATCCAGCGGATGGCGGGTGTGTGAGGTTGCCGTGCGCGTTATTAACGTCAGGCGTTGCGTTGCCCCTTGCGCCCCAACCGGCACAATTAAACGCCCCCCCACGGCAAGCTGGGCAATTAATTCAACCGGCACTTCGGCGGGTGCTGCGGTCACAATGATCCCATCAAAAGGCGCTTGCGAAGGCCAGCCGTTAAATCCATCACGGTGCAAATAACGAATATTCAATAATCCTAATGCCCGGTGCCGCAATTTAGCCACCGCCAAAAACGGCTCAATGCGCTCAATAGTAAAAACAGTACAGCCACATTGCGCTAACACCGCCGCCTGATAACCCGACCCCGTACCAATCTCCAACACACGTTTAACCGGCCGGCTGGCGGCCAGTAAAATTTCAGTCATGCGAGCCACAATATAAGGCTGAGATAAGGTTTGGCCTTGGCCAATTGGCAATGAGCAATCGTCATAAACCCGCATCCGTAAGGCTTCATCGATAAAAAGCTCACGGGCCAGCGTGTTCATCGCCGATAAAATTGCCGGATGTGTGATGCCCTGCGCACGCAAACGCTCAACCATGGCTGAGCGCGCCCAGCGGTAGTTAGGAGGAGGCTCGCTCGGCAATGGGCGCACACAATCTGGCTTAAGCACACTCGCCTTCGGCAATATGATTTTTTTAAGGCGAGGAAAATCAGACGGATCCATGACCACACATCAACGAACGCTATCAGCCAACCAATCCCCGACACGGGCAATCGCGCTATGTCGGGTCATATCAAATTGCACCGGGGTAACCGAAACATGACCCGCCGCAATGGCGGCAAAATCAGTGCCTTCACCCGCATCAGCCCCTAAGCCTGCGGCACCAATCCAGAAAATTTCACGATCGCGCGGATCACGATCCCGCACAATCCCCGTGGAAGGATGCCGGCGCCCCAAACGCGTCGCACGCATCGGCTTTAAGAGTTCAAACGGCACATCCGGCACATTGACATTTAACAAGGTAAAGGCCGGCAAGGGATGATTCACCAACCGGCACACTAAATCGGCCACCACCTCAGCGGCAGCCGTTAAATGCATAGGATTGTGTGCCGCATTAGATACGGCGATGGCTGGCAAGCCGAGCGAGCGACCTTCCGTGGCAGCGGCAACGGTTCCTGAATACAACACATCATCGCCCAAATTAGCGCCATGATTAATCCCTGAAACGACAATATCAGGCACAATCGGTAGCAATCCTTGAATGGCCAAATGAACGCAATCGGTCGGAGTGCCATCCACCGCCCAAATATCCGGCTCAACCAATCTCGGGCGCAACGGGCGGCTCAGGGTAAGGCTATTTGAGGCACCGCTGCGGTCCCGATCAGGTGCCACAATCGTAACGTTACCTAACCGTTTTAAACGTTCAGCTAAAATACGAATGCCCGGCGCTAGATAACCATCGTCATTACTGACTAAAATATTCATAAAATACCGTCCAATGAAACAATGGACACTAGGATACCCATGCGGCGCTCGCTTTACACGGCGCAAATCAACTTAATTGCAATCAATCCCAAACGAGCAGCGAATTAAATGCATCCAACTCATAAAAGAAACGCACCGACAGCGCTCAACGAAGATGAAATCACCCTATTTCGAGAAACCATTGGCGAGGTTGAGCCGGTTGCCATTCAACAAATAATAGTCACACCGACGCACAAAAAACTTAATCCAAGGCCGCAAAAAACCCAATTTCGAGATTACCTAAACGAGCAATTATCCGACGGATACGCGCTAACCGAGCCGATTGAGCAAGGTGAAACCTTAAGTTACTTGAAGCCCAGCAACGCACCCATGTTGCTCCGAAAACTAAAACGGGGGCAATTCAGTGTGACATCGACCCTCGATTTACACGGCATGACAATCGATGAAGCCCGCAACCGCATTAGCCAATTTTTCAACCAACAAAGGCAAGAAATTCGCTGTTGCGTGCGCATCGTTCATGGAAAAGGCAATAGATCCCTTGGACAAATCCCTGTTTTAAAACGCATGGTTAACCACTGGTTGCCCCAACGCGAAGACGTGATCGCGTTCTGCTCAACCCCCGCTCACGACGGGGGGACAGGTGCCGTGTATGTACTGCTGCAAAGGCGATAAATTCGCACACAGTTGGGCATGGCGTAAAAACATATATGGAAAAAAACTAGCGCCGATCTACCACAAAAGGAAGTTTAACGACATAAACCCCAGAAATAGTGGTTAACGACACCAAAGCCACCCAATCAGTTCGCGTGGTGGTACACACTGGCAAAATAATCACTTGTTGAAAAGTTCCGTCTGCTTGGCGGCTTAAGGGGTACTGGTTAATCCCCATATCCATGCCGACCATTTGAAAATCAACTGAGACCGAGCCTAGATTTTTTAATAATAATGCATTGGGATTCACCACAAACGTAAACTTCTCCAAAGGCTTAATCACCGATGGCACTTGAATCACCGCAGCGCCCAAATCACCAACGAGAACAGAACACCCAACCCCTTTGATCAGGCAAGATTTATCAATATCAATCGAGTGCACGGGGCCAGATACGGGATCCGTGCGCAACTGAGCCGGGTTATGCCCCCAAACAAAACTCAGAATAGCCAGAACAACAAACGTACCTAGCAACCAACGCGCCTGATTCATTGACATGAGCGATCCTCAGTATTCCTATTCGTAAAAAAACATTTTAAACTTAAAAACCCGAAAAAAAGCCCCCCAGATCGAATGATATGGGGGGTTTAGGTAATGGGAGCCTGGCGTTGACCTACTTTCACATGGGGAGACCCCACACTA
>NCFS01000111.1:0-4438 GCA_002281295.1 Halothiobacillus sp. 35-54-62
CGATTTAACCCCGTGGGCAACCCAAGGTGTGCTGCTTTTGAACGCGGTGCTCACCGTGCCCGCAGGGCAATCCAACGCCCATCAGAATCAAGGCTGGGAGGTGCTTACCGATGCCGCCATCCGTGCGCTCGCCCTGCGGCCACAACCGGTTGTGTTTGTTTTATGGGGGGCTTTTGCCCAGAAAAAGCGCGCGCTCATCGAACCACACAATGCCGATGCGCGGCATTTGATTATCCAAAGCCCGCATCCTTCGCCCCTTTCGGCCTATCGCGGTTTTTTTGGCTCAAAACCGTTCTCAAAAATTAACGGTTTTTTGAGAGAAAACGGCGAGCCACCGATTGATTGGCGCACCTATTGATCCGGCACGAATAATCCATGAAACCGTAGGGTGCGCCATGCGCACCGATGGGCCAAATGGTGCGCATAGCGCACCCTACGACTTAGCGGAAAATCACGGATAAAACTGGCCGGATCAACAAAACACCTCACATTAAGCCGCGCTCGGCCATGGATACGCAGTGATTGCCCACGATGATGTGATCCAGCAGCCGCACCTCGATCAAGTTCAGCGCATCGCGCAGCCGCAGGGTAATGTCGCGATCGGCGCTGCTGGGTTCCGCCACACCGGACGGGTGGTTATGGGCGAGAATCACGGCCGCTGCATTATGCCGAAGCACGGCTTTAACCACCTCGCGCGGATGCACCGCCGCTTGATTGATGGTGCCGTAAAATAAGCGTTCAAACGCCAGCACCCGATGCTGGTTATCTAAAAACAGCACGGCAAAGACCTCTTGCGTGGCATCGCGCAGCTCGGCTTGTAAAAATCGGCGGGTGGCCTCGGGTGAATCCATCACCGAGCCTGCGCGGATTTCCTCGGCAAAATGTCGCCGCGCCAGCTCAAGCACGGCTTGCAGTTGGGCAAACTTGGCATCGCCTAAGCCTTTGGCCGCCGTAAATTCGGTTTGGCTGGCATTAAGCAACCCCCGCACACTGCCAAAATGCGATAGCAAATCGCGGGCTAAATCGACCGCCGAACGGCCCGCCACGCCCGTGCGCAAAAAAATCGCGAACAATTCCGCATCCGAGAGCGCGGCCACACCAAATTTGAGCAACCGCTCACGTGGCCGTTCATCCGCTGGCCAATCGGTTATTGCCATGGGCTTTACTCCGTTAAAATTAAAAACCCAGCATACCAAGCGCCTTGCGCGATGCGTCGCTTTAACACCGCCCGCCCACCGCGAGCACGATGTGTTCATCGAGCCATTGGTTAATTTGCTGCTGAACCAAGGGCGATAAATCGGCGGTTGACTGGTTAAGCTCTTGGGCTAACGCGTCGATTAGCGATGCCATCGCCCACGAAGGCTGCGCATGCATCAACTGCAAAAGGCGTGCGCTGGCCGCAGAAATGGCATGGGTTTGCACGCGGCCTGCCGGATCACGCACCAACACCAAAAACGTGGGGGTTTGGGTGGTGCTGCAGGGGTCCCAGTTTACCTCGTGGACGGGGTACAGGCTTTCAAACAAGATTGTGTCGGGGTTAATGACCCACGCGGGGTTTAGGGCATTAGCTTGCGGCGAGGGCGGGGCTAACTCATCGGCGCGTTGGGGTTCATCCTCGGCCGTTTTAAGCTCAAAGCAAGCCAACTCATACGCCGCCAGCTCAATTTGTCCATCACTTAAGGGGTGCTGGGTTTGCGTATCCAGAAACTCGGCAAACTGCGCGGGCACATCGCCTAAAAAAGGGGAATGCTGCGGCTGGGTTTTAAAAAATAACTGCGTTAAGTCGCGCCAAGAGGCTAAGCCCACCTCGGCGCTTAACCGAGGGAAGGCGAGTTCGAGCACGCCATCGAAGTTGTTAAAAAATAATTGATGATAATGCTGCATGCGCGCGGCATCGCAGCCGGGCGGCAGGGGGCTGTTGTGCGGATCGCGAATGTAGGCGGAAAATTGCCGTTGCAGGCTTTGAAAATCGGTCATGCGAGACTGCCTTGCGGGGTTTCGGTTTGGGCACGGGCACGGGCGGCGAGGGCGCGAATATGCGCAACTTCGCCCATTAATTCCCCCAGCGGGGGGATGTCAAAATCCCGCTCAAGCAAGGTGGGCACGGCGCCAACGTGGGCATAGGTGTGGGCAAGCAAATCCCACACGGGGTCGCAAACGGGGGCGCCGTGGGTATCGATAATTAAGTCGGGTTCAATCTGCCAATGCCCGGCCACATGCACATAGCGCACGCGAGCCGGCGGCAGGGCATTAATGAACGCACGCGCATCGTATTGATGATTCACACTGTTGACATACACGTTGTTCACATCCAGCAATAAATCGCAATCGGCGCGCGCCAGAATGGCGGTAATAAACTCAAGCTCGGTTAGCTCTGCGGTGGGCGCGGTGTAGTACGACACATTTTCAAGCACTAAGCGCTGCCCGAGCCGATCTTGCACCTGTTGAATGCGATCAACCACATGGTTAACGGCCGCCTCGGTGAACGGGATGGGCATTAAATCGTAGAGATGCGCATTATCGCTACAAAACGAGAGATGCTCGCTATACAGCACCGGCTGATAGCGATCGATAAACTGCTTAATCGCATCAATAAATGCCCAATCTAAAGGAGCCGGCCCGCCAATCGAAAGCGATAAGCCGTGGGTATACAGGGGGTAGTGTTCAAGCAAGGCTTCAAAGCGGCGTTTGACCGCGCCGCCCAAGCGCAGCCAGTTTTCGGGGGCGACTTCTAAAAAGTCTAAATCAGGCCGCGTCGTTTCGATCTCGTGCATGAGATTGCCGCGCCGTAAGCCCACACCGACATCACCTAAGTGTGCCGCAAGCAAATCTGCCATGGTGCCCCCGAATAAAAAACGCGCCGTTCGAAGCTCTCGAAACGGCGCGCGGTGATTAAATCACAAACTTAAAACTTAGCTTTTGTTGGCGTCGGTTTTATCAGCCGATTTATCTTTTTTCATGCTGCCGCCACAAGACGCGGCACCACCGCATGACATTTCAGCCAACTGCATGCTGGCGCCTTGGCTGTGGTTGCTCACAAATGGGCTTTGGTTTGTGGCAGCCATCGCGGCGCCTGCGGCAACGGAGGCGGCGATCACGGTAGAAGCCAATAAAGTTTTTTGAATTGAACGCGTTTTCATCAAATAACACTCCCGAAAAATAAACAAAAAAACAATCAGAGAACGATTGCGGCAGGCCATTAAGTTATAGCCCCCGCAGCTTATATACGCAAGTAATGTGCAAAAAGTTGCAGCCGCGTGTTAAAAAAACTAGGTGGCCGCCGGCACCGGTTGCCACGCACCGATTAAAACCACGGGCCCCTGCGGTTTATTGCCAATGCTCGCTTGCGCCGGCTCTAAGCTAATCGCAAGTTTTGCTGCCTGCATATTGCCCTGCCATAGCGCGGGCGATACCCGCAGGGTTTGCCCTACTTGGGTGGGCAAGCGCCCCACGGCAATCGTTTGCCCGCTAACGGTAACCAGCCACAAAACGGGCGCACGCCCTGCCGCCACCTGCCCACTGCGGGTCACCACAATCTTGAGCGCGTTCTCTTTAAAGTTGCCCTGAACTTGCCAAGCCGGTGCGCCGGTTTCAGTCAACGCCAACACCACCGCATGATGCCCGCTAAACGGCTGTGTTTTGGGCACCGTGATGCCAATGGCTACCACCAAGCCCACCATCGCCAATACAGCGGCCACCATGCGCCAGCCCCATTGGCTTGCGGCCTCAACCGCTTGCGCTTGCGCGGTAATTTGTCGCTCAATACGCGCCCACAACCACTTAGGTGGCGTGCGCGCATCCGTTTTGCTTGCCATTAATTGGGCAACCATCAGCGACCATTCGGCGGTTTCTTTTTGATGGATAGCTTGGCTTTTTAGCAAATGCTCAAAGGCCACATCGTCGTCTTTATCGAGCAAACCAAGGACATATTCTTGCGGAGTGGTTTCATTCATGAGGGCATCACCCCTCGACCAATACAGGTTTTTAACTCCACCAGCGCCCGGCGCACCCAGCTTTTAACCGTGTTGAGTGAGGTGGCCAACTTATCGGCAATTTCTTGATAGGTATCGCCCTGCCAAAAAGCATACTGCACCGCCGTGCGCGGTTCCGCCCGCAAGGCATCGAGGCATTCTTGTAACCGCGTTCGATCCAGCAAATGCCAATCGTGATCAGGGGCATGCTGGTCGGTATCGGGTAAATCGACACGATCGGGGCGCTCGGCATGGGTCAAAAACTCCGTCCAGTCATCGGCGGTGAGCTCGCGGGTAAAACGCCGCGATAGGCTAATGGCACGGTGATGGGTAATGGCGGCAAGCCACGTCATGGCCGAGGCGCGCGCGGGATCAAATCGGCCGGCTTGCTGCCATACGGCCAAAAATACATCTTGCAGGCATTCTTGCGCGCGGCCTTCTTCTCGCAAAATCCGCAGACACAAGCC
>NCFS01000111.1:4478-5550 GCA_002281295.1 Halothiobacillus sp. 35-54-62
CCCGCAGCACAGGCGGCAAGCCAGTCGGGCAAGCGGCCATCCGCATCGGCCTTAGATTGGGGCATGGGTTGAGCCCTAGGTGGGGGCTCGGGCGGCTGAATAGGCATAGGGCAGATTCCTTGTGATTAGGCAACATGACATGGAATATACGCAACCGTGCGCAAATTGGGTGCAAAATATTGCGTTTAATTCAACGCGCCAACAAGCCGCCCGATGAGACAAAAGCCGCCCCTAGCCTGCCCTACACTAGCCTGCCCTACACTAGCCTGCCCTCCACTAGCCTGCCCTCCACTAGCCTGCGCTACACCACGCCCATGGTGACGCCAAAATCAACCGGCGGCGCGTGATACACACTGCTGGTAATGAGCAAATCGACCCCCGTCGCTGCAAATTCGGCCGCATTATGCGGGGTAATGCCGCCCGCCGCCGATACCACAATGGGCGGGTTGATCGCCTTGAGCACCGGCACCAACCGCTTCAAAACACTCGGGGACAGCTTGTCGCACTGCACCACATCCGCGCCGGCTTGCGCGAGCGCAATGGCCTCGTCTTCTGTTTCGGCCTCCAGCATGATGCGTTTTTCGGTGCTTGCTTGCCGCAAGCGGTTAACCAGGGCCGCCAAAGATAAATCGGCAGGTAAAAACGCCCGATGCTGGGCGAAAACTAAAACGCTTTCAGATAAACCCAAGCGATGAATCACACCGCCCCCCGTCAGCACCGCCTTAACCATGAGCTTGCGCTGGCCGGGCGGCACCTTACGCGTGGTAGCCAAATGAATATGCGGGTTCACCGCGCAAATTGCATCCACCACGCGGCGCGTTGCGCTGGCGACGCCACTTAAGTGCGACAGCAATACCACCGCGACTTTCCACCAGTGATGGAGCGCGCCTGCGGTGCCCGTTAACCGCATCACCAAATCACCTTTGTGCGCGCAATAGCCCGAAGGCTGGCTTATAACCACCGTCAGGCCAAGCAATGCCGCCATGCGCACCAGCTCTTCAGTGCCACAGATAATCGAGGGGGTTTCACGCGCACGCACCTCAAGCCAGCCGTGTTGACCGGCGATGCCCAA
>NCFS01000022.1 GCA_002281295.1 Halothiobacillus sp. 35-54-62
TTCTTCTCGGCTTACAAGGCATGTCGATGATTGGAATATTTTGTTTTGATTCAATTGGTTGGGGCTTAACTTAATGGCATTGAGTCTGACCCCATTGATATTACATTTCAAATGAGCCGGAGCCTTTTGGCCAGCCAAAATTAAATCGAAGAACCGCCCGCTGGTCGGGGCGGCTGCCTGCGTTGGGTTAAGCCCAATACGGCTTGTAGAATGAATCGTGGGTGAAGTTTTCAATCCAAGATTCTTCGTACACTCGGCAGAGTCGATACATTTCATCTGTTGCGTTGAAGGGCAGCAAGGGCGGCTGGTCCCCTTCAATGATTTTGCCGTCTTTTTCTCGGAAGAATTCGGTGACGAAAATCGAGAATTCTTTCGGGCCTGCCGCGACATAGCAGGTGTTCTGCATTTCGATGGGTTCGATTACGCCCTTGCCCGCGAGCAGGGATTTGATTTGTAGCGCCACCATTTTCGCCTGATTATTCGCCGAATAACCTGATTTGGGCATGGGATCGGCCAAACTGGAATCACCAATCACATGCACCAAGGGGTGCAGTTTAGATTCAAACGTGGTCGGGTTCACCGGGCACCAGCCAGAGGCGTCGGTCAGCCCCATATCAATGGCGATTTTGCCTGCTTTCAAGGGTGGAATCAGATTGATTAAATCCGCTTGGAATTTGCCCGCTTCGGCTTCAACCGTCATGGCATCTGCATCCACCTTCAGCACGCGCCCCCCTAGATTGCCCGGAATCCACTGTAGTTTTGCCGGCTGATCAAAAGTTTTTAGCGTGGCCATTTGCTCAGGCGTGTATTTGATTTGCGTAAACGGCGTGAAATCCTTAGGTACATTCATGCCAAAAAACCGATTCCACAGCGCCACCATGTTGTAGTCACCGGGGAAGTTGTTATTCACATCCAGAATGGTCACGCTGGGGTTTTTGTCGCCGCGTTCAAGCATCCATTGGGTGATCAATCCCGCGCGCTCGTAAGGGCCAGGCGGGCAGCGGAACGGGGCAGGGGGCGGCACAATAATGACCTTGCCATCCACGGGCAGCGTGTTGACCTGTTCCTTCAAAAGCCGCAGCTGTTGGCCGGCATTCCAGGCATGGGGGATTTTGGTATCGGCAATTTCTTGGGTCATGCCGGGCACTTGGCTGTAATCAAAGGTGATGCCGGGGGAGAGTACGAGGCGATCATAATTCAGCGTAGTGCCGCTTTGGGTACGTACCTGGCGTTTATCGAAATCAATGCCTGTGACGGTATCGAATACAAAATTAACGCCATAATAATTTTTTAAATCATCGTACGAAATATTCAAGGCCGAGTCGGCGATGTGGTTTACGATCACTTCGCTTGATCCATAGCGGCGCTGATAATCCTGTTCATTTTGCACGATGGTCACTTTTGTGCCCGGATCATACATCCGCAGATATTTAGCGAAGGTGGCACCGCCCACGCCACCGCCCACGACCACGACCTGCGCCTGTCCGGCGCTTGCTTTTTTGGTTGCAACCAGCGGCGTTGCGGCCGCAGCTGCCGCGCTAGAAATTTTTAAGAATTGACGGCGGTTCATCATGCTCATGGTTTTGATCCTTTGGCAATTGGTGGATTTTCTGGGAATGAGGCGAAATAATCAGCCATCAACTCAATTTCTTTGGCGCTTAAGTTGCGGGCAATGGAACCCATCACGGTTGACTGACGGGTGCCATCGGCAAAGTTTTGCATGGCGTTAATAAATTGCACTTTCGGTAACCCAGCCAAGGGAACCAGCGCATCACCGCGTGTGTACCCCTCGGTGCCGTGGCAGCCTGCGCAGGTTTGTGCCAGCATAATTGCCGCCGTCGGGCGGGCATCTTGCGCCGCGTCGGGCGCTGCATAGGCATTCGGCAGGAACGCCGTGCCCAATAGGGCGAGTAAAATTCCTCGATATGCTCGGTTCAACATCAATTATTGCCTCCTAAGAAGGGATCGGAATGGCGCTTAGGCCTTTTAATTCGCCGAGCGCCTTAAAACGGCAGGGCAAGCTCGCCGCAAGATATAGAAAATATCTATCTGGGTATTTTAATTGATAAGGGGAAAACTGAAAAGCTTCGCTAGCTTTTAATTGGGCGCTGCGTGTTTTGCTCAAGTACTCAGGATTTATTTAGCATGGCCCGAATACCGGCCAAATGCTCGCGCCCTTGGGCTTGGGTGACGGCTTTGGGTTGTTCGATGCCTTCGCCCTGCCATTGCAGGAGGTGGGGGGGGATGTCATCTAAAAAGCGGCTGGGGGTGGTGTCGAGCCATTCTCCATAGCGGCGGCGGCGCTTGGTTAGGGTGAAGGTGAGGCTTAGGCGGGCGCGGGTGATGCCGACAAAACACAGGCGGCGTTCTTCAGCGAGCCGTTCTTCTTCTTCGATGCAATCGCGGTGGGGCAAAATTTCTTCTTCCATGCCGGCCATAAATACATGGCCAAACTCTAGCCCTTTGGCGGCGTGTAACGTAAGCAGGGCAACGGCGTTGCTGTCTTTTTCGCGGGTTTGCTGATCGAGAATGCCGAGTAAGGTCATGCGCTGGGCGAGGGCGGATAAATCCATAATTTCGCCCCCTTCGGCGCTGGTTTGGCTAATTTTGTTGAGCCAGTCGAGCCAGTCTTCGATATTTTGCCAGCGCCGATCGGCGGCTTTGGGGGTGGCTTCTTGCTCGCGCAGATAGCTTGGGTAGTCGATGGCGGCAAATAGGCTGCGAAGTATGGCCATTGCATCGGTATCGGTTTGTTTTTTTAAGCTGTCAAGCCAGTCGCAGAACCGGCTTAAACGGTCGCTCGCGCGGGCATCCAACACGGTTTGAAGCCCGATAGAACGCGCGGCCTGAAAGAGTGAGCTGCGCCGTTCGCGGGCATAACCTCCTAGCTTTTCGATGGTGGTGGGGCCAATTTCTCGGCGTGGGGTGTTAATGACGCGCAAAAAGGCGGCATCGTCATCGGGGTTTACAAGGAGCTTTAGGTAGCTCATGGCATCTTTGATTTCAGCCCGCTCAAAGAAGGATTGCCCACCGGTGAGTGCGTAGGGAATATTGAGCTTGCGCAAGGCTTGTTCGATTAATCGGGCTTGATGATTGCCTCGATACAGCACGGCAAAATCGCGGTATTCGGTTTGGGCGCGAAAATGGCGATGCAAAATTTCAGTGGCGATGCGCTCGGCTTCATCTTCGGCGGTGGCGCATACCATTACGCGATGCGGTTCGCCGGCGCCGATATCGCTCCAGAGCTGCTTGGATTCGGTGGTGGTGTCTTTGGCGATGAGGTGATTGGCGGCTTGCAACACGCTATTGACCGAGCGGTAATTTTGCTCAAGTTTGATGCGCGATAAATTCGGGAAATCCACCGCCAGCCGGTTTAAGTTTTCGGGGCGGGCGCCGCGCCAGGCGTAGATGGATTGGTGATCATCGCCCACGGCGGTGAGCGCGCCGAGCTTGCCTACAAGCAACCGCACCAGTTCATATTGGGTGGTGTTGGTATCTTGATATTCATCCACCAGCAGGTAGCGCACGCGGGCTTGCCAGCGTTCACGCACGGCGGCATCGGCTTGCAGCAGTTCAACGGGGCGGCCAATAAGGTCGTCAAAATCAAGCGCATTGCACGCGGCTAATTGGCGCTGATAATCAGCGTATAAGCCCGCCAGTGCGCGGGCTTCTTCATCTAGGGCTTGTTCAAGGCAGGTCTGCGGGCTTAAGAGATCATTTTTCCACTGCGAGATTTGCCATTGCGCGGCCTTTGGTTCAATCACATCTTTGTATTCGCTATGGCCGATTAGCGATTTAAACAGAGCCAGGCTGTCATCGGCATCCAGCACCGTAAAGCCCGAGCGCAAACCCAGCGCGGCAAATTCTCGGCGAATAAAATTTAAACCCAAGGTATGAAAGGTGGAGATGGCTAAACCGCGCCGTTGCTCGGGCGCTAAGCGCTCGGTGGTGCGCGCCACCATTTCTTTGGCGGCTTTGTTGGTAAAAGTAACGGCAAAAATGCTGCGCGCAGGAATGCCTTTTTTTTCAATGAGATAAACGATTTTTTCGGTAATCACCCGGGTTTTGCCTGATCCGGCACCTGCCAGCACGAGCAGTGGGCTTTCCAGATGCCGCACCGCCGCTGATTGCTGGGGGTTAAGCCCTTGGGTGCTGGCCTCACTCATGCGCTTTGCCCGATGATTTGATCTGGCTGCTGGCTTGTGGCCTCCAAAAGGGCGGCGGCGAGGATCATGCCCCCGCCCAGCCAAACCGTGATGCTTGGCTGCTCGTGGCCAATCCAAATGGCGGTGAGGCTGGCTACGACCAGCTCTAAGGTCATTAGCACCGCAGAGCGGCCAGAAGGCAAGCGCTCTACCGCGTATTGGGTGGCGAGCATGGCACCCAGCAGCAAGGTGGCACCATAGGCCAAGCTTTGAAGAAGGCCATTGATGGTTAGGGTGGCAATGGGTTCGGGGAATAACAATAGTGCGCCCAAAGCAAAAAGCACGGCGCCGATTTGCATCACAGAAAGCTTAAACAGCATGGGTTCTGCCTGTAAATAGCGAAACAGCACATTGGCGCCCGCCAGAGCAAGCCCTGCAATTAAGGCTGCACCATCGGCTAGGCTAAAACTTAAGTTGTCTTCAAAGCGAAGATCGGGCCCTAGAATTATCGCCGCGCCAGCTAATGCGAAAATAACGGCGATTAAGCGGATGGCGGTGAGTGCTTCACCCAAAAAAATGCGCCCAAAAATAACCCCCCAAGCGGGAATTAAAAAAAACAGCAGCATGGCGCGCACCACATCGCCAAAAACCATGGCGATGGTAAAGCCCACGCCTGAAATGCCGCTTAATAAGGCCAAAGGCAAGAGCCAACGCCAGGCGAGCGGGGGGTGCCCCGGTTGGCGCAAGCGTTTAAGTAATGGCGGCACAACCCAAGGCAGCAGTAAAACAAACTGCGCGCCATAAGCCAGCACCGAAAGGAGCAAGGGCCCCACGCCTAGGTTATCAATGGCTTTAAGCCAAATCCATGTGGTGCCCCAGAGTGTGGAGCCCAGCATAAGAATGAGCACGGGCGGCGGCGCCCAGCGGGCGGGCAGGTTGTTCATGATTGTATGCGCTTAACCAACCCAGAATCGTGCATTGCGGAACAGGCGCAGCCACGGGCCTTCGATGGCGTTTTTATCATCAAAGCGCCCTTGCGACCACGACTCTGGTTTCCACGAACATTGGCTGGCGCGCCAAACACGCTCGGGGTGGGGCATGAGGATGTTAAAGCGGCCATCGGGGGTGGTAAAACCGGTTTGCCCCCAAATCGAGCCATTGGGGTTTTCGGGGTAGTGTTCGGTGGCAATGCCGTGCCCATCCACAAACCGCAGGGTGTTGAAGGCTTCCTCGGAATCCATCGGGTTGCGGTACTGCACTTGGCCTTCACCATGGGCGACGGTGATGGGCACAATGGCGCCTTCCATGCCGGCAAACAGAATGGACGGTGTGGGCAGAATTTCAACCAAGGATAAACGGGCTTCAAATTGCTCGGACTGGTTGCGTTCAAAGCGCGGCCAGCGTTCTGCACCCGGAATTAAATCATGGAGTTGCGAGAGCATTTGGCAGCCATTGCACACACCCAAGGCAAAGGTGTCGTCGCGGTTGAAAAACGCACTGAACGCATCAAACACGCGGGGGTTGTAGCGAATGGCATGCGCCCAGCCGGAACCGGCGCCCAGCACATCGCCATAAGAAAACCCACCGCACGCCGCCAGACCATGCATATCGGTTAAATCGATGCGGCCGGCGAGCAAATCGCTCATGTGCACATCGACGGCCGTAAAGCCGGCAGTATCAAAGGCGGCCGCCATTTCAACCTCACCATTAACCCCTTGCTCGCGCAGGATTGCGATTTTTGGCCGCAGGCCGGTAGCGATCATGGGTGCGGCAATATTTTCGCGCACATTAAACGGCAGTTGGGTTGCGGTTAAACCGGGGTCGGTGTCTTCTTGCAGGCGCTCATATTCTTCAGCGGCGCAGGCGTGGTTATCCCGCAGGCTGGCCATAAGAAAACTTGTTTTTGACCAAACTTGATGCAGCGCGCTGCGCGTGGCCGAAAAAATCGGTTTGCCTTGCCAGTGCAGGGCGATGGTATTGCCTGCGGTGGGCGCGCCTAAATCATGCAGTGCCTCGCTTAAGCCTGCCTGTGCACATTGTTCCCGCACGAACGCGAGATCCGCCGCGCGAACTTGTATAACCGCGCCCACTTCTTCGTTAAATAACCCCGCTAAACTATCGCCGCCGAGCGTGCCGCAATCGATGGTAAAGCCGCAGTGTCCGGCAAAGGCCATTTCCAGCAAGGTCGTGATTAGCCCCCCATCGCTGCGGTCGTGGTAGGCCACGATATGCCCCAAGCTATTGAGCAGCTGAACGGTATTGAACAGGGCTTTAAGCGGTGCGGGCGCAATATCGGGGGCCGTTTGGCCAATCTCGCCATAAACCTGCGCTAGGGCGGAACCCCCTAAGCGATTTTTGCCAAAGCCTAAATCAAGCAGCAGCAGGCGCGAGTCGGCAATCGGCAGCATTTGGGGCGTTAGCACGCGATTGATATCCCCCACGGGGGCAAAGCCAGTCACGATGAGCGATACGGGAGAAACCACTTCACGCGCTTGGCCGTTCTCGCTCCAGCGGGTTTTCATCGAGAGCGAATCTTTACCAACAGGAATGGCTATATCCAGCGCGGGGCAAAATTCCATGCCGACGGTTTTCACCGTGGCATAGAGCGCGGCATCTTCACCAATATGACCGCAGGCGGCCATCCAGTTGGCGGATAATTTAATATCAGCCGTTGAGGCAATTGGTGCGCAAGCCAAATTGGTTAGCACTTCGGCTATCGCCATGCGGGCGGAGGCGGGGGCATCGAGCACGGCAATGGGCGCGCGTTCACCCAGTGCCATGGCCTCGCCTGTGTCGTGATAAAAATCGGTGGCGGTAACGGCGCAATCGGCCACGGGCACTTGCCATGGACCCACCATTTGATCGCGCGCGGTTAAGCCGCCCACACTGCGGTCACCAATGGTTATGAGAAAACTTTTATCGGCCACGGTGGGCAGGCTGAGTACCCGATTTAAGGCCTCTTCCACGCGGATGTGCTCGGTTGTGAACGGGGCGAAATGCAGGGTGTGGCTGTGCGCGGTGCGCTGCATTTTGGGTGGATGCCCAAACAGGGTGTGCATGGGTAAATCAATCGGCAGGTTATTAAATTGGGGGTCGGCCACCGATAAATGTTGCGCCGCTGTGGCGGTGCCAATCACGGCAAAGGGCGCGCGTTCGCGCTCGCACAAGGCGGTAAATAGCGCCAAGCTATCAGGGCGAATGGCCATCACATAGCGCTCTTGCGATTCATTACACCAAATGGCGAGCGGCGACATGCCGGGTTCATCATTGGGAATGGCGCGTAAATTGAATACGCCGCCTAAGCCGGCATCGTGCACGAGTTCTGGGAAGGCGTTCGATAACCCGCCCGCGCCCACATCGTGAATGGAGACGAGCGGGTTTTCTTCACCTAACGCAATGCAGCGATCAATCACTTCTTGCGCGCGGCGCTGCATTTCGGGGTTGGCGCGTTGCACGGAGGCAAAATCGAGCGCGGCAGAACTGCTGCCACTGGTTTGCGATGACGCCGCGCCGCCGCCTAAGCCAATTTGCATGGCAGGCCCGCCCAATACAATGAGCAAATCACCGGCGGCAATGGCGTTTTTTTCAACCAAACCTTCCCGCATGGCGCCTAAGCCGCCGGCCAGCATGATGGGCTTGTGGTAGCCCCATAGGGTGCTGAGGCTGCCATCAGTTAACTTAGGTTGCAGCTCGAAACTGCGAAAATAGCCGGTGAGCGCGGGGCGGCCAAATTCATTATTAAAGGCGGCGGCGCCAATCGGGCCATCGAGCATAATATCGAGTGCGGAAACGATGCGATCGGGCTTGCCGCTGGGCGTAAGCGCTTCCCAGGGTTGCTCGTGCCCCGGAATGCGTAAATTAGATACCGAAAAACCAGTTAAACCCGCTTTGGGTTTGCCGCCGCGCCCGGTGGCGCCTTCATCGCGAATCTCGCCGCCCGACCCCGTGGCCGCGCCCGGATCGGGGGAGATGGCGGTGGGGTGGTTATGGGTTTCAACTTTAGCTAAAAAATGAATGGGTTCATCGGTTTGCGTGTATTCGCCGCGCGCGACATCGACAGCAAAGCGGGTGCCTGGCCAGCCTGTCAGCACGGCCGCGTTATCTTTATAGGCACTTAATGTGCCTTTGGGGTTGTGGCGATGGGTATTGCGAATCATCGCAAAGAGCGACATATCGTGGTCTTCGCCATCAATGATCCAATCGGCATTAAAAATTTTGTGGCGGCAATGCTCAGAATTGGCTTGGGCGAACATCATGAGTTCAATATCGGTGGGGTTGCGCCCAAGGTTGCGGTAGGCGCCATCCAAATAGGTGATTTCTTCGGCGGAGAGTGCCAACCCCAGTGTTTGATTGGCCGCATGAAGGGCGGCATCCCCTTGTTCTAATAAGGGAATATGCGCCAATGGGGCGGGTGTGTGCAGAGCAAACAGCGCTTCGCAGGCATGGATTTGCTCAAATACCGTTTCAGTCATGCGGTCGTGCAAGAGCGCGGTAGCCGCTTCGCGTCCGGCGCGATCAAGGTTATCTAGCCCCACTAGGGCATATTCGATGCCACGCTCCACCCGCGTGACGGCGGTAATGCCGCAAATTTGAACAATGTCTGTGGCCTTGCTCGACCACGGTGAGCGGGTGCCGGGGCGCGGGGTTACCAAAATGCTTACCGCTGTGTCTGGCCAATAATCGATGGGCGTGCCGTAATCAAACAGATCATCGAGCCGATGCGTTTGCTGTTCGGTTAATTGGACCTGCGGTGCTGGTTCGACAAAATGCACAAAGCGCGCCGATAAATGCGTGATGCTGGGCGCAATGGCTTGAAGTAATTTAAGTTTTTTGGCGAGGCGGAAATCAGAGGCGGCAGCGTTACCGAAAAAAATCTGCATGGTGGAGGCACTCACGGGGCAAGGTTAATTGGTTATGGCGCCCGTGCTTTTGCTGCACGGCAATAAAATAATGCGCGGATTGTATCACCGAGCCGCCGAACTCTTTAACCGAACGCCTGCGCCCAAGGGGATTTTGTTCGCCCTGCTGGCGGCCAGCGTTATTCATAATTAGCGGTCGGCAGTGATGCCAATCGGCGCCCGGGTTCAATTCGTGGCGAATCAATAGCGGCGCTCGTTTTTTTTGGGCAGGTGGGTGCGAACGATTTCTATAAACGCATCTGCTAGCTGATTACTCGGGCGCAGCTTGGGGCTGGGTGATGAGGCGGCTTTGGCCTCCTGCGGGTTTGGGGTGTTTGCCCGCGTAATTAAGCCTAAGCTGCGCTCGGGCGGGGGGATGTTGGGCGTGTCGATCACAGCCAGATGCGGATTGTTTAGCGTTTCGGGTAGCACGCTCCAGCCAATGCCGGTGCCCACCAAGAGCGCGATTGAATCGAGCTGATTGACTTCAATCACCGCCAAGGGGGTGATGCCTTGAGCCATCAGCCAGCAATCGATAGATTGGCGCGTGCTGGTTTGCGCTGCCGGTAAAATAATGGGCAATTGGGCGGCAAGCTTATGAATAGTCAATTGATGTTCATCAATATGCCTCAAGGCGCACAGCGGAACCAAACGTTCACGCCAAAGCGGGGTTACGTGGGTGTGTGGGTTGCAGGCCTGGCCTAGCGTGCCATACGCCAAGCGCACGGCGCCTTGTGCCACGGCCAAAATAGCCGCCTCAGAATCCATAAACTGCAAATCTAACAGCACGGCGGGGTAGCGTATGCTGAAGGCGGTGAGCGCGGCGGGCAGCAAATGCAGCCCGGCATAATGGCTTAGCGCGATGGGTAGCCGCCCTTTGAGCGGCTGATTATTGTGCATCGAGGCGCTGGCAAAATCATCCAGTGCAAGGCGCACTTGGCGCGCGGCGGGCAGCAAGGCAGCGCCCGCTTCAGTCAGGCGCTCAAATAAGGGCAGGCCGAGTTGCTGTTCAAGCAGGGCGATCCGCTTGCTCACCGCCGGTTGGGTGATAAAGAGTTTGCTGGCAGCGGCAGAAAAAGAGCCGGTTTCTGCCACGGCTAAAAAAGCTAAGATGTTTTGATGATCAAGCGCAAGGGGATTCATGGGGTTTTGCTATAACCAATGGGAATGGGTTGAATGAATTATTTCTATTTTTGGTTTTAAGTAAAGCCCCTTATTCTGCAAGCCATAACAAACTTTTCCCTAGGTTGGAGGCAGTGATGGCCGGTAAAACGCTTTTTGATAAAATTTTCGACGCCCATGTGGTGCGTCAGCAAGACGATGGCACCGCTTTGCTGTATATCGACCGCCATCTTGTGCATGAAGTGACAAGCCCCCAAGCGTTTGAAGGCTTGCGCCTAGCGAACCGCAAACCGTGGCGCGTGGGTGCCATGTTGGCGGTGCCCGATCACAATGTGCCCACCACCAATCGCTTGCGGGGCATTGATGATTTAGTCTCGCGCGAACAAGTCGAAACCCTTGATCGCAACTGCGCCGAATTTGGCGTGCAAGAATTCGCCATGAACGATAAACGCCAAGGCATCGTGCATGTGATCGGCCCCGAAGAAGGCTTCACTTTGCCCGGCACGACCATCGTGTGCGGCGATTCCCACACCTCCACCCACGGCGCTTTTGGTGCCTTGGCGTTCGGCATTGGCACCTCCGAAGTCGAACATGTGATGGCAACCCAAACCTTGTTGCAAAAGCGCGCCAAAACCATGCAAATTCGTGTGGATGGCCAATTAGGGGCAGGGGTTACAGCCAAAGATGTGGTGTTGGCCATTATCGGCACCATCGGTACGGCGGGTGGCACGGGGTTCGCGGTGGAATTTGCCGGCGAGGCGATTGAATCCTTGTCGGTTGAAGGCCGGATGAGCGTCTGCAACATGGCGATTGAAGGCGGCGCGCGGGCGGGTATGGTGGCGGTGGATGAAAAAACCATCGACTATTTTCGAGGCCGCCCCTTCGCCCCGCAAGGCGCACTCTTCGAGCAAGCCGCCGCCGATTGGCGCAAGCTTAAATCCGATCCCGATGCGGTGTTCGATAAAGTCGTGGTGCTGGATGCCGCCGCGATTGAACCCCAAGTGAGCTGGGGCACCTCGCCTGAAATGGTGGTGCCGGTGACAGCCCAAGTGCCTGATCCGGCCAATGAACCTGATCCGGTTAAAGCCGATGGCATGCGCAAAGCCTTGGCGTATATGGGGCTAACGGCCAACACGCCGATGGAACAGATCGCGATTGATAAAGTATTTATCGGTTCTTGCACCAATGCGCGCATTGAAGATTTGCGCGCCGCCGCCCTCGTGGTGGGCACGGGTAAAGTGGCCGCTAATGTTAAATTGGCGATGGTGGTGCCGGGCTCGGGCCTTGTGCGAGAACAAGCGGAACGTGAGGGCTTAGATAAAATTTTCTTGGCCGCCGGGTTTGAATGGCGGGAACCGGGTTGCTCGATGTGTTTGGCCATGAATGCCGATCGCCTCGAGCCGGGCGAGCGTTGCGCTTCAACCAGCAACCGCAATTTTGAAGGCCGGCAAGGGCAGGGTGGCCGCACGCATTTGGTTAGCCCGGCGATGGCGGCGGCGGCGGCGATTGCGGGTCATTTTGTTGACGTGCGTCACATTTAATTTGAGGGTTAATCATGCAAGCATTCAACACATTTACCGGCATTCTTGCCCCGCTTGATCGCGCCAATGTCGATACCGACGCGATTATTCCCAAGCAGTATTTAAAGTCGATCAAACGCAGTGGATTTGGCCCGAATGCCTTTGATGATTGGCGTTATTTAGAGCCGGGCGAGCCGGGTATGGATCACAGCCAGCGCACACCCAATCCTGATTTTATTTTGAACCAAGCGCCTTATGATCAGGCCACAATTTTGTTGGCGCGCAGTAATTTTGGCTGTGGTTCATCGCGTGAACATGCCGTGTGGGCATTAACCGATTTCGGCTTTAAGGTCGTGATTGCGCCGTCATTTGCGGATATTTTCTTTAATAACAGCTTTAAAACAGGCTTGTTACCCATTGTTTTGCCAGAAGTCATTGTGGGCCAGTTATTTAAAGAAGTGGCCGCGAACAAAGGCTATCAACTCACCGTTGATTTGCAAAACCAAGTGCTCAAAAAGCCTAATGGTGAGCTCATCGCATTTGACGTTGATTCATTTAGAAAGCATTGTTTAATCCATGGGTTGGATGATATTGGCCTCACCTTGCAGCACGCCGATGATATCCGTGCCTATGAAGCCAAGCGCCGGCAAACGGCACCCTGGTTGTTTTTGGATCAAGCTTAGAGCGCTCTATTTTTATATCAGGTTGATAAAATGCAAAAAAATATTCTCGTATTGCCCGGCGATGGCATTGGGCCGGAAATTACCGAACAAGCCGTTCGGGTGCTTAAAGCGGTCACCCACGGCACCGATTTGAGTTTGAATTTTATAGATGGGTTAATTGGCGGCGCGGCCTATGATGCGGCCGGTCATCCGTTTCCTGATGCCACCAAAACGGCGGCATTGGCGGCCGATGCGGTGTTGCTGGGGGCGGTGGGCGGCCCGCAATACGATAATCTTGATCGCCCGCTGCGCCCTGAGCGCGGTTTGCTCGGCATTCGTGCCGCGATGGGTTTATTCGCGAACCTGCGTCCTGCGATTTTATATCCGCAACTGGCCGATAGTTCGTCCTTAAAGCCCGAAGTGGTGGCCGGGCTTAATATTTTGATTGTGCGAGAGCTCACCGGCGGGGTGTATTTTGGTCAACCGCGCGGCATTCGCACAACGCAAGTGCATGGTCAAACCCTGCGCGAAGGCTTTAATACCATGCATTACAACGAGATGGAAATTGAGCGGATTGGTCGGGTTGCCTTCGATGCGGCGATGAAGCGCAATAAAAAAGTGTGCTCAGTTGATAAAGCCAATGTGCTCGAAACCTCTGAGCTGTGGCGCGAGGTGATGATTCGCATCGCCAAAGAGTATCCCGAGGTCGAATTAACCCACATGTATGTCGATAATGCCGCGATGCAGCTTGTGCGCTGGCCAAAGCAATTTGATGTGATGGTGACCGAAAATCTCTTTGGCGATATTTTATCCGATCAGGCGTCCATGCTGTCGGGTTCAATTGGTATGTTGCCCTCGGCCTCGCTGAACGATAAAGGCCAAGGCTTGTATGAACCCAGTCACGGTTCGGCGCCCGATATCGCCGGCAAAGGCATTGCCAATCCGCTCGCCACGATTTTATCGGCCGCCATGTTGTTGCGTTATAGTTTCGGCCGAGGGGATTTAGCCACCCGAATTGAGGCAGCCGTGAGCACCGTTTTGGATCAAGGCTTGCGCACCGCTGATATTTGCACGCTGCAAGATCGAACCGTTTCCACCGTTGAGATGGGCGATGCCGTTGTGGCTGCGTTAAACTGAATGCCATTTTTTGAACCTGATGATGAGTGAACACAATTTATGAGCCGTTTATTTGATGTGGCCGTGGTGGGTGCAACCGGTGCCGTGGGTGAAACCATGCTGTCGATATTGGCCGAGCGCAAATTTCCTGTAGGCAAGGTTTATGCCCTAGCCTCCGAGCGCTCGGTGGGTAAACGGGTACCTTTTGGCGATAAATTATTGGTGGTCGAAGATTTAGCCACTTTTGATTTCGCCAAAGTGCAAGTGGGTTTGTTTTCGCCCGGCGCGTCCATTTCGGCCATTTACGCGCCCAAAGCGGCGGCGGCGGGCTGCGTGGTGATTGATAACACCTCGCAATTTCGCTACGACGATGACATCCCGCTCGTTGTGCCCGAGGTTAATCCTCAGGCGATTGCCCTGTATAAAAATCGCGGCATTATTGCTAATCCCAATTGCTCAACCATCCAGATGCTGGTCGCGCTCAAGCCAATTTACGATGCGGTGGGCATTACGCGCATCAATGTGGCTACCTATCAAGCCGTATCCGGTACCGGTAAAGAGGCCATTGAAGAATTAGCCGGCCAAACGGCAGCCTTGTTAAGCGGTGATCGCAAAGAGCCTAAGGTTTACCCTAAAACCATCGCGTTTAATGTGTTGCCGCAAATAGATGTGTTTATGGACAACGGCTACACCAAAGAAGAGATGAAAATGGTGTGGGAAACCCGAAAAATCATGGGTGATGAATCCATCATGGTCAACCCAACGGCCGTGCGTGTCCCCGTGTTCTACGGCCATTCTGAAGCGGTTCATATCGAAACCCGTGACAAAATCACCGCCGAAGCCGCGCGTAAATTATTAGCCAAAGCACCGGGCATTAAGGTGATGGATGAGCGTAAAGACGGCGGCTGGCCAACAGCTCAATCTGATGCGGCCGGGCATGATCCGGTTTTTGTGGGGCGCATTCGTGAAGATATTTCCACCGAGCGCGGCTTAAACCTCTGGGTGGTGTCGGATAATGTTCGCAAGGGTGCCGCGCTCAATAGCGTGCAAATTGCAGAAGTTTTGGTGCGCGATTACCTTTAAGCTGTGGCACAATCAGCAAAGTTTGACCAACGGTAAAGGGTTTATGCTCGTGTTCGCCTATGCATTACTCGGGATTTAAGCGAAAACACGAGCAATCGGTATTTTAAGGAGTTGATGGACATGCGGAAGTTAAGTTGGATTATTGCAGGCATTCTGTGCACGACCCCTGCGCTCTTGCACGCAGCGGAGCTTGGGAATGCGAAGGTGCAATCGCACCTAACAGAGCAACTCAAGGTCTTGATTCCATTGGCGGGGCTGAACGGCGCCCCACTCGATGAGGTTAAAGTTCAGCTCGCGCCAGAAAGTTATTATCGTCAAGCGGGGCTGTCTTTAGATCAGCTCGCGGGCAATATTACATTCCAAGTTAAAACGGAAGGTTCAAAAGCCTTCATTTTAATGAGCTCAAAACGAATTATTACCGACCCCATTTTAAGTATTTTGGTTGAGGTAACGTCCGGCGAAAGCAAGGTGATTAAAGAGTTTGATTTGCTCCTAAACCCGCCCGTTCAAAAAGTGGGTGATAAGCCAGTTGAATCGAATTTTAATACTACGCTACGCAGCGTAACGCCCGCTGCGCCGGCCACACAAGCCGCCAGTTGGCAGCCCGTTAAAAATGTGCCTGATGTTACGATGGGGGGGCGCTACCAGGTTAAGCGCGGCGATACCTTGTACGATATAGCCAAGCGCGCCGCTCAAGATAGCACCGTTGCTGTTCGCCCCATGATGCAGGCCATTATTAATGCCAATCCTGAGGCATTTGTGGGGGGTAATGGCAATGAGCTGAAATCGGGTGCCACCCTAAACGTGCCAACCAGTAGCGTTGCCAAATCTACCCCTATAGCCAAAACGGAAGTGGCCAAAAACGTAACCAGTACGGCAAGCACGCCACCCGCTGCCCAGCCTAAACTCCAGTTGCTTTCCGCCGATGCAGGCAGTGCGCCCGCCCCCGCCCCCGCAAGCCCGCCCCCCTCATCATCATCGGCAGACAATACGTTGGTTGATGGCAAGTTGCCCGCGATTGATAGCGCGCCAACCGCTTCAACGAACCCGGCACCGGCTGCCCCAGGCTCGGTGCAGCAGGCTAATGAAGCCATTGCTTCTATTGATGCCAAAAGTGAGGCCATGAGCCAGCAAATCGCCTTGCTCAATGAGCAGCTCAAGCAGGTTCAGGGTTTAATTACCGATCGCAATCAAAACATTGAGTTATTGCAACAAAAAATTAAAGCGTCCGATGAGCAGACGCAGTTACTCAAAAAACAACTGGAATCACAAAATAATAATTTTTGGGTTCAGTGGGCGCCTTATCTTCTCGGCGGCGCTGGGTTGCTCGTGCTTATTTTGTTGCTGGTCGTTGCCACGCGGGGGCGCAATCGAGAAAAATTAGCGCCCTTAGATCCTTATCAGCCTTCGGTTAAACCCAATAAAAACCCCTCTGATGCAACGGGTATAAAAGCAGCTCCGCTCACGCCCCCAGCCGCGTCTGAATCGCAGCCAATGGCTGCGGTTGCCGCGTCGGTCTTACCCGTTTTACAGGTCTCAGCGTCAGCATTTGATCCCAAATCGATTATTGATGAGGCGCGGTTATTGCGTTCTTATAATCTTAATGAGCAAGCGTTGGATTTACTGCGCGATGGTTTAGCGCGACACGCCGATGAGTTGGCTTTATACCAAGAACTGGCAAATTTTTATGCCGAAGATGGTAACGATGCCGAGTTAAATCAAGTGCTTGCGCAAATTGATAGCCGATTTGGTTCAGAGCATCGCCCCGATGTGCACACGGTGCCCCCGATAGCCACTGGCGTTGATTCCAAACTGAGTGCGTCTGATGCGCCCTATTCGTCGCCCGAAATGGTAACGAACGATGCGCTATCAGGGTTCGTGCCCGATGCATTAGATGCGCTAGACCCCAGCGTGTTCTCTCATAATGCCGGGCTGGACTTCGTGCCGAATGATCTGACCCTTGAAGGCCTAGCCCCGGCGCCCGAGCCGAAAGTTTTATCTGCCGCCGAGGTGCCGCCCAGTTTAGATGATTTGACGTTTGATTTATCCGAGCTTGAAGCGACACCGCCCCCCAGCGTTGATCGCGTGGGCAAAGCAAGCGATTTGAGTCTTGAATTAGCCGAATTCCCCGATGAATCGGCATCTGCAAAACAGCCTTCTCATCAACTGATGTCTGCAGAATCGGTTTTAGCCTCGGCAGATACCACGCATGATGATACGCGCCTTGGGCTTGCAGAGGCGTTCTTGGGGGTGGGTGATTTAGACAGCTATCGCATGATTGCCGATGAAATTGAGTCTGAAGGCGATGCGGATTTAATTGCCGCATTGCGTGACATCGAGCTTAAATACGAGGCTTAAATTTCTCTGTACCGCTGCGCACGTCAACACAAGCCCCCATGTTTTGGGGGTTTGTTGTTTAATGAAGTGCGCGTCCTACGGTTTTATGGATTAATCTTTTCTAATTATTGATCCGGCCAGTTTTATTCGTGATTTTCCGCTAAGTCGTAGGGTGCGCCATGCGCACCATTTGACCCATCGGTGCGCATGGCGCACCCTACGGTTTCATTGATTATTCGTGCCGAATCAATAATAGCTTGTTATTTTTAAATAGAGCGCCCAGGTTATGCCCCGTACATTCAATCGCGACCGTTATTTTATGCAGCAGGCATTGCTGCAGGCGCAGCAGGCCGGTGCGATGGGTGAGGTGCCGGTGGGTGCTGTGGTGGTGAAAGGGGCTGAAATGATTGCGTTGGCGGGTAATGCCCCCATTGCGCTGCATGATCCGACTGCGCATGCCGAAATACGGGCATTGCGCGCAGCGGGGGTTGCCTTGGGAAATTATCGGCTGGATGATTGCACGCTCTATGTCACGCTGGAGCCCTGTCCGATGTGCATGGCGGCGATCAGCCACGCGCGGATTGCCCGCGTGGTGTATGCCGCGCCCGATGTTCGGGCGGGGGCTTGTGGGGGCGCGCTGGATTTAAATCGGGCAGATTGGCACCATTTCAAACCAATCATTGATACCGGCCCCTGTGAGGCCGAGGCGGCGGCCTTATTACAAACTTTTTTCCAAACGCGACGGGATTAAATCAAGACCCAACCGATTCTCGGCGTATCGCCCGCAGCAAAATGCGGGTGTGTTGATCGGGTTTGCTCGGCGTAGGGTTTTGCTGGCGTATTTGATGTTGCTCTTGCGCTTGGCGCAGGCGCTCAGCCAGTGCTTCGGGCGATTCGGCATACAAGGTTTGCGCGATGGTGGCAGAACCGCGCTGCTTTAATAAGCCCTTAACCGTAATCACCCAGCGGGTATCGCCGCGTTCAATGTCAAGCCGATCACCGATGCGAACCCCTTTGCCCGCTTTTTTGCAGGCTTGATCGTTAAGCCGAATTTTTCCGCCTTCAATGGCCGCAGATGCTAACGAACGGGTTTTGAAGAATCGTGCCGCCCACAGCCACGTATCAAGGCGCTGTTCTGTGGGCGGCGGTGTGCTTATCGCAGCAGATTTACTCATGGTTTATCGAGGGTGGATTTCTGATGGGTGGCGGTCGATTTTCGCTATGCGTTTCAATTGCTTGTGGTGCGCCAACCCAACCAGCCATGTGCCCAACACGATACCCATCAGAATAACACCCACAAACCATTGCCCTTCGCCCAACATAGCTGGCGCCGTGCCCGGGCATACGCCGGTTAGCCCCCAACCGGTGCCAAACAGGAGGGCGCCTGGAATTAGCGCCCGCACGAAGGGTTTATGCGGAAAGCTAATCAGTTGCCCATTGCTTAAATTGCGCCAATGAAAAATTTTGGCGCTGAGATTGAGTACCGCGCCCACGCCCACCGCCGTGCCAATCACCCACAACAAATGCAGGTTTTGGAATAGCAGAAGGCTACTAATCAACGCGGGGTCGGTGGCGCCGGCACGGCTTAATAAAAAGCCGAATACGATGCCAAAGAGTAAAAAAGAGCCATTGCGAATAATGGGGCTTGGGTTATTCATGCGGCACCTCCACTCAGTTTGAGTAAAAATTGGGCAAGGTGTGCGGTGCCCAGCGCAGCGGCAAAAAAGAGCATTGAGGCAACCATGCTGGCGGGTGAACCCATCGCCACGCCATTAATGGTATGCCCTGAGGTGCAGCCGCCGGCCATGCGCGCCCCCATGCCGATCAGCACGCCGCCAAAAAGCCACCAGGCGATTCGCCCCAGCGTTGTTTGCGGCATTAAGGCGTCATAAAATGCGCCAAAATGCGCGGGCGCAGCCCAAGTGCCGGTCGAGACACTGGCAAATAAACCGCCTAAAAAAATCCCGACCAGAAACCAAATTTTCCAATCGGTAGCCGGGCTGTGCGCATCGCCTTGAAATAAGGGGAGCCGGCTGCCTGCCCGAGCGCACACATTGCCAAAGGCCGCCGAGCAGCCTAAGGGTTGATCGGTCAGCCAGCGTTGAGCGAAGGCGAATAATCCGATGGCGCCGCCAGCAACCCAAGCGGGCCATAAGTCGGCGGATAAAAGAGGCAGGTTGCCCATGCCTGTGAACAGATCGTTTGTCATGATTGCAGTCCTTATAGTGGCATCGCAAGAATGACAAAAGATTAGCGCGTCGCGGTAAAAGGCGCGCGCTAAACATTTTCATTGGGCTATCGAGTCTTTCTATTCATTTTATCTAGTATTAATAAATTGAATGCCCGCTGGCTAAACCGACGCGTTTTTACGCTCCGGTAACACGATATTGAGCTCCAGCGTATCGACGCCTTCGTGGTGCTCAATTTGCACTTGCACCGCGTCGTCTTGCACAGCTACATATTTACGAATCACTTCGAGTAAATCGTTTTTAAGCTTAGGTAAGTAATCCGGATCGGTGTTTTGACCCGCGCTGCGCTCGTGGGCGATTAGAATTTGCAGCCGTTCTTTAGCCAAGTGGGCGGTGGGTTTGCTGCGTGCGCGGAATAAATCGAATATTCCCATGATTACCCCCGACCAAATAGGCGGCTAAATAAAGATTTTTTCTCCGCTTCAATAAAACGCATCGGGCGATCTTCACCCAATAAGCGCGCGACCGCATCTTGGTAGGCTTGGCCTGCATCGGCGGTTTGATCGAGAATCACCGGCCGCCCTGAGTTTGAGGCTTGCAGCACGGCGGGGGATTCGGGGATGACGCCCAAGAGCGGCACGGCTAAAATTTCCAGCATGTCTTCAATCGACAGCATTTCACCGGCTTCTACCCGGTTTGGGGCATAGCGGGTAATGAGCAGGTATTCCCGAATGGGCGTTTCGCCATTTTTAGCGCGCTGCGATTTGCTGGCAAGAATACCGAGCATGCGATCTGAATCGCGCACAGACGATACTTCAGGGTTGGATACCACAATGGCTTCATCGGCAAAATACATGGCCAATTGCGCGCCACGTTCAATACCGGCGGGTGAATCGCAGATAATAAAATCAAAGCCATCGGCTTTGAGATCATTAAAGACCTGCTCAACGCCTTCTTCGGTGAGGGCGTCTTTATCTTTGGTTTGTGAGGCGGGCAGAATATAAAGATTATCGACTTCTTTATGTTTAATGAGCGCTTGAGATAACCCGGCTTCTTTTTGAATGACGTTAACGAGATCGTAAACCACCCGCCGTTCGACCCCCATGATGAGATCGAGATTGCGCAAACCCACATCAAAATCAATCACAACGGTTTTTTTGCCCGCCAGTGCAAGGCCACTAGAAATTGCGGCGCTGGTCGTGGTTTTGCCCACGCCCCCTTTACCTGAGGTTACAACGATAATTTTTGCCACAAATCAACTCCTGCTTCGGGCGCCCGTAAATAAAACTGCGCTGATTTTGCCA
Source organism: Halothiobacillus sp. 35-54-62 (assembly GCA_002281295.1). Classification (GTDB taxonomy): domain Bacteria; phylum Pseudomonadota; class Gammaproteobacteria; order Halothiobacillales; family Halothiobacillaceae; genus Halothiobacillus. The sequence goes on from NCFS01000022.1 coordinate 20,377, forward strand.
CAAACAAGTGAATTCGCGTAAAAAATGCATGCCATGCCCAAGATTAGGTTTAATCATTTCGTTTGCTTGTCGCGCTTTACCTTGCGCGGGATTTCCCTTAGTTTGTTTAATGAATTAGCTTAAGGTGGTTGCCTTGGGTCGCGCTTAACCGGTTGATAGGAGTATTTCGCATGGCTTCGTTTAAATACATCCGTTTTTTCAATGAATTAGGCATTGAAGATGTGCCGCTGGTGGGGGGTAAAAATGCCTCACTGGGTGAAATGTATCAAATGCTTGCCCCCCAAGGCGTGCGCATACCCAACGGCTTTGCCATTACAGCGGAGGCCTATCGGTATCTGTTAGATAGCGCCAATGCTTGGCCTGCGCTCCATGCGGCGCTGGATGATTTTGATGCCGATGATGTGGCCGATCTGGCTCGTCGGGGTAAGCGGGCACGCGATATTGTCTATGGTGCGGGTTTGCCGGCTGATTTGGCCGCAGAAATACTTGCCGCCTATCGCCTCTTACAGCAAGAATACGGCGATGAGGTGAGCTTGGCGGTGCGTAGCTCCGCAACCGCAGAGGATTTACCCACCGCCAGCTTTGCGGGGCAGCAAGATACCTTTTTAAATGTGCGCGGTGATGACAATTTATTGGATGCCTGCCGGCGCGATTTTGCGAGTTTGTTTACGGATCGGGCGATTCATTACCGGTTAGATCAAGGCTTTGATCATTTCAAAATTGGGCTTTCCATTGGTGTGATGAAGATGGTGCGCTCGGATTTATCCGCATCGGGCGTCATGTTTTCGCTGGATACGGAATCGGGTTTTCGGGATGCCGTGTTTATTACGGGCAGTTATGGTTTGGGCGAAAATGTGGTGCAGGGTGCGGTTGATCCCGATGAATTTTATGTGCACAAACCCACCTTTGCGGCGGGCCATCGCAGTGTGCTGCGCCGAAGCTTGGGCGGCAAAGCCCTTAAAATGGTGTATTTAGAGGGCGAAACGCGCAATACCACGCGCAATGTGCCCACCCCCGCAGCAGATAGCGCCCGTTTTTGCATTGCCGATGACGATGTAATGGAACTGGCCGCCTATGCGCTGATTATCGAGCAACACTACCAGCGGCCCATGGATATGGAGTGGGCGAAAGATGGGCTCGATGGCACGATTTATATCGTGCAGGCGCGGCCTGAAACGGTCGCCTCGCAGCGGCAGGGGAATATCCTTGAGCACCATGTGTTGGATGGTACGGGTGAGGTGCTGATTACCGGCCGCTCCGTGGGTGAAAAAATCGCGTCGGGCCGGGCGCGGGTGATCAGCGATGTGGCGCACTTAAATGAATTTAAAGCCGGAGAAATTTTAATTGCCGACATCACAACCCCCGATTGGGAGCCGGTGATGAAACATGCGGCAGCCATTGTTACCAATCGGGGTGGGCGCACCTGCCACGCCGCCATTATCGCCCGTGAGCTGGGCATTCCCGCCGTGGTGGGCGCAGGCAACGCGACAAGTGCCCTTAAGGATGGCCGCCTGATTACCGTTTCCTGTGCTGAGGGCGATACGGGGCGCGTTTATGCCGGTGCGGTGCCGTTTCATGTGGCGCGCACCGATGTGGGCGATATGCCCCGCCCCGCGACGCAAATTATGATGAATTTGGGTAATCCCGATTTGGCTTTTAAAACGTCTTTTTTGCCCAATGATGGTATTGGGCTGGCACGCATGGAATTCATTATTAATGAATCGATTAAAGCCCATCCCATGGCGCTGCTTCATCCCGATCGGGTGACTGATTTATCGCAGCAAGCGGCGATAAGCGATCTGGTGCGTGGCTATGCCAGCGGGGATGCTTTTTTTATTGAAAAACTCTCCGAAGGCATTGGCACGATTGCGGCCGCGTTTTGGCCCAAACCTGTGGTGGTGCGGATGTCGGATTTTAAATCGAATGAATATGCCGCGTTATTGGGCGGCCAATATTTTGAGCCGACCGAGGCCAATCCCATGATTGGCTTTCGGGGCGCGGCGCGTTATGCGCATCCGGCGTATGTGGAAGGCTTTCGGCTGGAGTGTTTAGCCATCAAGCGCGTGCGGGAAACGATGGGTTTAAGTAACGTAATCGTGATGCTGCCCTTTGTGCGCCGCATCCAAGAAGCCGATGACGTACTCGCGCAAATGGCCGAGTTTGGGCTCAAACGCGGCGCGCACGGCTTGCAGGTGTATGCCATGTGCGAAATTCCTAATAACGTGATTTTGATTGATCAATTCGCCCAGCGCTTTGATGGATTCTCCATCGGCACCAATGACTTAACCCAGCTCACTTTGGGGGTAGATCGCGATAGTGAGCTTGTGGCCTTTGATTATGACGAGCGCGATGAGGGGGTTAAAGCCCTCATTAAACTCGCGGTTGAAGGCTGCGCGCGCAATGGGATTCATTCGGGTTTGTGTGGGCAGGCACCATCGGATTATCCCGAAATGGCAGAGTTTTTGGTTGAAATTGGCATCGAATCCATGAGCTTGAACCCCGATACGGTGATTGCGACCACCCGCCAAGTTTTGGCGATTGAATCTCGTCTTAACCGGGCGCCGCGCGATTCAAATACCAAACCGCCGCATTGAGATACAGCGCGATAAATAGCCACAGAAGATAGGGCGCAAGCAGCAGCCCCGCCCAAAAACTCAAGGGGAAAAACACCAGGGTGGTCAGGGCAACCAAAACGATCAGCAGCAATAAATCAAACAGCGCGCCGAGCATGGCTCGGCGGCCAAAAAATAGCCAAGACCAAGCAGCATTCGCGCCCAATTGCGCCACATAAAGCACCAAACCCGCTGTTCGCGCGGGCGAATCTTCGGTGATAAATATCAAGGCAGCCGCTATCGCCATCATGAGATAAAGCGCCGTCCACACCACCGGAAATACCCACGGCGGCGGCAGACCGGGTGGTTTGGCTAATTCCGCATACCACGCATCGGGGCGAAACCGCCCGCCGGTTAGGGCCGCCATAAAGGTTATCAACACGCTTGCAACAAAGGGCATCATCAATGGGGTACTCCGTGTATTCGACGCGGTTTTAAGCTTAGACCAAGCCCGGCAACGCGGCAGCCCATTAGCCTCTGCGTGCGCCTTGCAGGCACAGCCACGCCGTGGCGTTTGCCTTGATGCGGGGCGAATCGGGTTTTAAGGGGTGATGCGCCCCAAGAGCAATGCGGCACTTGATTCGGTGCCCGCCGCCGCGCTGCGGGGCAGGCGGTGTTCTACTAAGCCTGCGAACACGGCTTGCACATCGTCTGGGCGCACATGATCTCGCTGGTCGATATACGCCCAGGCCTTGGCAAGATTTAACAGCATCAACCCTGCTCGGGGCGATAATCCTGTGGCAAAGTCGGGCATTTCACGGCTCGCTTGCAAGAGCTGTTGCACATAATCAATGATGCGGTCGGCCACAAAAATGCGGCGCACCGCGTGGCGCATGTGGATTAATTCTTGGGCATCCAGCAGGGGGGTTATATCGTTAATATGCGCCCGCCCGCCGTGGCCTTGGAGCATCGCCCGTTCGACGGCGGGGTCGGGGTAGCCCATGCCGAGCACCAGCGCGAAGCGATCAAGCTGCGATTCGGGCAAAGGGTAGGTGCCTTGCTGATGCGCAGGGTTTTGGGTTGCTATTACAAAAAACGTTTCGGGCAGGGCATAGTGCTTGCCTTCGATGGTGACTTGCCGCTCTTCCATAGCCTCTAAGAGCGCGCTTTGCACTTTGGGCGGGGCACGATTGATTTCATCGGCGAGTAACACTTCGGTGAAAATCGGACCGGGTTGAAAGCGAAATTCCCGGCTTTGGGTATCAAAAATCGAGACCCCTAAAATATCGGCCGGCAGCATGTCGGCGGTAAATTGTAGCCGTCGAAATTTTAGCCCTAGGCTCCGTGCTAGGGCATGGGCGAGGGTGGTTTTACCTAAGCCCGGTAAATCTTCAAGCAACAAATGCCCGCCGGCGAGCACGCTGCACAGGGCTTGGCGAATAACCGCTTCTTTGCCGAGCACCACCCGCCCCACGTCGCTTATCAAGGTGCGGGCGAGGGCTTGGCGTTCTTGCGGGGTTTGTACCGATAGGGATTCCATAAGGTTTGCCGTTACCGTTTGGCTGCATAGGCACGATTAAAGGCGGCCATCAGGGTTTGATGCCGTTGGCTGTTGGTGTAGTGCGCCCCAAGGCTTGGAATATTTAAAAACCCCGCCGTGCCCTCTAGTAAGTGTTGGGCGGCGGCGAGGGTGTCGGCGTTATACATTAACGCGAGGGTGCTCGCATAATCGCTCGCGGGGGTTAAGTTCGCCATTTGGAGTTGGTTCAGCATGACCGCCGCGTGGTAGATGGCATTGCGGTCATCGGGAATGGGCGGCACGGTGGCAAGCCAGTCGAGGAGGGCTTCGCGTTCGTCGTCATCATCGTGGTTTTTTTGACCGAGCAAGGCCAGCGCACGCAACTCGCCAATCCGCAGGCTCTCCCAGGGGCTACCGGGGTCGGCCGCCAAGCCGATCACATCGGTGACGGGCATGAGCCAATCGAGATCCATCGCCTCGATGGCTTCAAATAGCTGGGCGCGCTCAGCGGTATTTAATTTACACAGTCGCTCGGCAAAGGGCACCAGTGCGCGGCCTTTAGTGTTGTTGCGCTCATAGAGCTCATCGACCGGATACACCTCCGACATGCCAGGCACCAGCACGCGGCAGGCATAAAGCCCCACATGCGGATAATCGGCCACATACACCTCAAAACCTTGGGCGTGGACAATAGCGCATAAGTGCGCAAAGCCGGCTTCGTTGTTGTCGGCGGTAAAATCCCAGTGCACGAAGGCATAATCGGGCGTGTCGCGGAAAAACGGCCAAGCCAGCCAACCGGAAGAATCAATAAAATGGAGCTCTAAATTTTGCGCGTCGCTTACCAGCTCCCTATCGGGGGTGGGCGGATGAAATACGTGCAGATCCTCAAGGGCGCGGCCTTGAAGGAGTTCGGTGACGGTGCGCTCAAAGGCCACCTCAAAACTGGGATGGGCGCCAAACGAGGCGAACACGCCGCGCGTTTGTGGATCAATCAAGGTGACGCAAATCACCGGAAACTGCCCGCCCAGGGATGCATCCATCAGGCGCAAGCCAAAACCATGGCCGCGCAATGCCGCAATGGCTGCTGCAATGCGGGGATACCCCGCCATGATGGCATCGGGGATGTGTGGCAAGGCAATGCCTTCGCTAATCACGCGGTTTTTAACAAACCGCTCAAACACTTCCGATAAGCCCTGCGTGCGCGCTTCGAACACGGTGTTGCCGGCGGTCAGCCCGTTGCTCACATATAAATTAGCCACCACATTGGCGGGAAAATACACCGTTTTTTCATCCCGAATACGGGTATAGGGCAGGGCGCAGAGCGCCTCATTAACGCCGCTATTAAAATCGAGCCAATCCTCGGTGGTAACGCGATACGCATCGGCCTCAAAATGCCGCCAGAGCGCGTCATCCAGCAAGCCTTCGGGGCGGATGCCGGGTTTGGCGATGACAAACCAGCGCTCCTTGGGATCATGCACGCCCTGGGTTTTATCTTCGCGGTGCCAATGAAAATCGCCAAAAAAATATTGCGAGGCGAGGCGTTCTACAAACTCACCCAAGGCCGAAGCCAACGCGGCTTTTTTGCTGGCACCCTTGCCGTTGGTAAATAAAATCGGGCAGTGGGTATCGCGAATATGCACCGACCAGCAATGGGGCACGGGGTTGAGCCAGCGGGTTTCTTCCAGTTCAAATCCGAGCGCGGCAAGCTCAGATTGAATACGGGAGATGGTATCTTCAAGGGCGGCATCTTTGCCGGTAATGAATGTGTGTTCAGACATGTTAAATCCTTTTAAATTAATTTGTTATGCGGTTATCTTGAGGGAATAAAATCAAAAGGGAAACCCGCCTAAGCTCACTTGCCAACACGGTATAAGTGCGGCAGGCCGCGCCCGTATCCATAAACTCAATGCCGATACCGGCCCCAAGCAGCTCCGCCTGCACAGCGGCCTGCGCCCGCAGCGTGCGAAGGCCGGTGCCGATAATCAATACCTCTGGCGCATCGGTATAAAGCAAATTTAATTGCCCTGCCTGCAACGCTGCCACCGTATGCAGCGGCACATCTTGGATGAGCTGCTCTGGGGTTAAGAGAAAACTGCGGGTGAGTTCGTCTTGATTAATACGCACAGAACAATCGGTAAAGCCCCGCACCGTAAAGCGCTGGCCAGAATCATCAAGGGAGAGGCGCATGGGGGGTTCCTTCTAATAAACACCGATAAAATGTGAATTATTTTTGTAAAAAAACAGAACGGTTTGTTTTGCATTCGCCCCGCAAGGGATAGGTTATGGCCGTTTTATTTTAACGCTGGCCACTGGCAAGACGGCTAACAATTTTACGCAATGGGCTTAGGCTTGCCACGGTGGTTAAGCCTAAATTCCGTGCGCCGATGAGCCAGGGGTTTTGCGTTCTAAAACCGAAGTGGAATGCATCCATGCCGGTTTGGGTGATGAGATTATCGGCTCGGCGCATGCGCTCATAGCGGTTCAGGGCTTTGGGTGCGCCTAAATCATCCGTATTTTTCAGGCATTCTGCTAAGGCCATCACATCGTAAAAACCTAAATTAACCCCTTGGCCTGCCAGCGGGTGAATGGTGTGGGCGGCATCGCCCAAGATGACGGCGCGCTCTGCTGTGTAGCGGGTGGCGTGCATGCGCCGAATGGGAAAATAACCTCGGGTTTCTATCCCGGTGATGCGGCCTAATTCTGTGGGGAATTGGGCCTTGAGTTCATCTAGCAAGGCTTCATCGGTCAGGCTGTGGCGCTGTTTTACTGCCTCGATTTGGTCATACCAAACCACAGAGGCATGGTTGCCAGCCAAGGGTAAAAAAGCCTGCGGGCCGTGAGGGGTAAACCGCTGCCAGGTGATGTCTTGCTGGGGATAATCGGTGCGCACGCTGAGCACTTGGGCGGCGGTATCGTACTCGCTGTGGGTGTCGGTGATGCCAACCGCGGTGCGCACCCAAGATTTGGCGCCATCTGCCCCAATGAGGAGCTGGGCGCTTAAGCGGTGCTCGCCATTCACGCACAATTGAGCTTTGTTGCCTTCAATGTGCCAGTGGGTGGGGTGGCTATGGCGAAAGCAGGTGATGGTGTCGGTATTGGTGATGGCTTGCCATAGCGCGGCTTGAATTAGGCTGTTTTCGACGATAAACCCCAGCTCCGGCAGGCCGGTGTCGCTTGCTTGAAAGGTAACATCGCCACCACCGGCGGCATCCCATACGCGCATGCGGCGATAGGGTGCGCTGCGGGTGTGGCGGATGGTGGGCCAAACGCCCAATTGCTGCAAAAAAGCGATACTTTTGGGGGAAAGTGCGGATACTCGGATATCAAAGGGGGCTTGGGCATCGGGCAGGGTGGGAATGGGTTGGTCTTCCACTAAAGCGACTTGCCAGCCGATTTGCCCTAAGGCCAGCGCAATGCTGGCGCCCACCATGCCGCCGCCCACCACGATGACATCATGTTGGCTGTGCGGCGGATGGGGCGTGTGGGTTTGCGTGGTCATTAAGCTGTCCTCTGATATGGGCGCCTAAACGCCGCGCGTTAACCGCACTAAGCGATTTTTAATCGGGGCTAGGCCATCGGTGAGTGAGAGCAACGCGCCGCGAACCGCGCCCGCACCGGGAATATCTAAACTAAAGCCGCGCACCAGCTGATCGGTAAGGCCAATCGTGCGGCGATAATCATCAAGGCGGCCTTCAACATAGTGGCGCAAGCGCTGGGCATCGCCCGGGTCAACCGCTTCACCCCGATCACTGCGCAGTGCGGCAACCAAATCGCGCACATCGCGCAGACACAAATTAAAGCCTTGCCCAGCCACAGGATGCAGGGCGTGGGCGGCATTGCCTAAAATTACCAGCCGTTCTGCGGTTAAATCATCCAGTGTGATAAGCGATAGCGGGTAAGCCGCGCGCGGGGTTAGCTCACTAAAGCCGCCCAGCCGATGGCGAAATACGGCATCCAGCTGGGTGGCATAGGCGGCCTCATCTAAGGCCATAAGCGCGGGGATGTCGGCATCGCGGTTAACCCACACTAACGAGACGCGCCCCGCCGGCGCGGGTAATACGGCCAAAGGGCCGCTTTTGGTAAAGCATTCAAATGCAACCCCGTGATGCGGTTGAGCGGGCTTGGCCGTGCAAACGAGGGCGGTTTGGCCATAGGCTTTTGTGTCGATTGATTTTTTGCTGGCGGCGCGCACGCTCGATGCCGCACCATCGGCTGCAATAATGAGCCGGGCGCTAAGTTGCTGCGTTTTGCCATGAAAATCAAACATCACCTGCACCCTGCCATTGGCCTGCGGCTGGTGATTAATGTATCGGGCCGGTTGTACCCGTTGAACGGCGCCTTGGTTGTGTACCGATGCGTGATGCGCCTGTTCCGCGCGCAAAATCGCCGCCCCAATCGCCCGGTTTGCGATAACGTGACCTAGGGCGACGCCCTCATTATTGGCGCGGGTGATGCGGGTCATACCAAAGTTTGTGGCATTAACCACCCGAACCTCTTCGATAGCTTGGGCGGCGCGGACGGTGGTTTCATCCAGCAAATTTAAGGCATCAAAATAGCGCCAAGAAGCATCAGACAGGGCGGTTAAGCGATGATCGAAACTCAGTGATGCGCCCGCTTCGGCGCCTTCTAAAATGGTGACCCGCCAGCCCTCGCATTGAAGCGCATGGGCTAAAACACCGCCAACCATGCCGCCACCCACGATGATAATGTCTTGCTCGCGCGTATCGAATGGGGGCGTTGTCATGGGGATTGCACCAGGGGGTTAGGCATCAAGCCGCATGCGCGCGGTAGATGCACTCATTAACGCTTCGATTTCTTCAATAGTTTTAGGCACGTCGCTGGTGAGCACCTCAAAACCTTTCGCGGTAACCAAGACATCATCTTCAATGCGAATGCCGATGCCGCGATAGGCTTTGGGAATATCTTCTGCTGCATCAATATAAATGCCGGGCTCAACGGTAATGACCATGCCCGGTTCAAGCTCACGCCAAGCGCCATCAATTTTATAGCGCCCCACATCGTGTACATCAAGCCCTAACCAATGGCTGGTGCGATGCATGAAAAATCGCTTATAACTGCCAGATGCCAGCACGTCACTCAAACTACCGGCGAGCAAGCCTAAATCCAGCAATCCTTGCGCAATAACCCGCACCGCCGCTTCGTGTGGGGCATCAAAGGCGATATTTGGGGCGATGGCATTTATGGCGGCAAGCTGGGCGGCTAAAACCAGTTCATACACGGCGCGCTGCGGCTTGCTGAACACCCCATCAATAGGCCAAACACGGGTGATGTCGCCCGCGTAATGCTCTATTTCAGCGCCCGCATCAATCAGCACCAATTGGCCGGCTTCCAACCGCGATTCATTCGCTCGATAATGCAACACGCAGGCATTGGCACCACCGGCCACAATGGGCGCAAATGAAGGCTCCCCCTGATGCTGGTAAAACACCCGCTGCAATTGGGCAGCCAACTCAAATTCAAACATATCTTCGCTAATTGCGCTGGCAGCGCGTCGATGGGCTTCGGCAGAGATGGCCGCCGCCCGCCGCATTTTTGTGATTTCAACCGCCGATTTGATTAAGCGCATTTCATGCAAAGGCTCTGCCAAGTCTTTCAGCGTTTGCGGCGGCACCACGCCCGCGCGGGATTTTTGTCGCAGCGCATCGAGCCAACTCAACGTTTGCAGCATCAGTTCTTGATGGGCAAACGGCAGGGCGATGCGCTCAAAGCCGGCCAATAACTCGGGCAGGCGCTCGTCTAACTCATCTAAAGCAAAGGCTTGATCAGCGCCATAAATGCGCCGCGCCCCCTCAAGCCCCGCCCTTAGGCCATCCCAGCGCGCTCGCTCAGGATCGTGCGGAGCGACAAATAAAATCACCTCGCCCTCAGCGCGTTTAGGGCACAAAACCAGCAAGGCCTCAGGTTCAATGAGGCCGGTGAGATATAAAAAATCGCTGTTTTGTCGAAACGGATACGGGTTATCGTTATTGCGGATAACTTCCGCCGCCGCCGGCACCAATACCACCGTTTTGCGCCCAACCGCTTTAATGAGCCGCTTGCGCCGCTTGGCATATTCCAATTTATCGCAAGAACTTAGGGCGTTTATCGACATAATAATCCTTAAAAAATCGGCAGATTACAGCTCAATGCGAACGCTGCGAAGCCTCGGTAACGGGCACCGGTGGATGCAGGCTGATATACATCACAATTAGGGCGGCACTGAGATAATCCATAATTTCGTTGAGGTTGATCTCGTCTTCCTCCGCATCGGCAGCGGGATCAACCTGGCTATCTAACTCGGCAATCGCTTTAATGTCCTCAAACACCTCAAGTGCCTCTGGGGAAAGCAACTTTTCGGCCGGACCCCGAGCCAGGGCATAGCCATACAAAACGCTTTGCGCAAACTCAATGATGGCAAATAACCGATCCCCAAAACGGGCACTATCATCTGGCAGCACCAAGGTTAGCCCTAAATTATCGGCCGTTGTGAGCTGCTCAACCAGCTCATTAAACACGGTTTTTAAGCTGGCGGGTAATGCGTGCGATGCGGCATCATCCCGCAACTCAGCACACCACTCGGCCTCAGAGGCGCGGCCACTACCCAGCCACAAACCAATTAAAACACCCTGCGCTTCAGAGGGGCTTAATTGAGCGCCCATATCCGCTAAATCATTCGCCAACTGAGGATAACTCACGCTCATACTTGCTCACTATGGATAACGAAAAATGGCCATTGGATCATAAAACTTAAGGTAATTTCCGAGGTTAAAGCAACATACAAGCCTTTAATGCGCGGATATTGTCAGCGTAACCGTCGCAAAATGATAGACTGCTACAGCAAAACACACGGAAATTGCCGTTGTTGAGTGAACCCTAAATAACAACCTAAATGACAAATTAACACACAATACCGCAGTTAAATTTTGCTTAATTGCTTGTTATATAAATACTTATCAGGAATAAGCGCATGTCAGCCGCACCAGCCGACTCTATCACTACCCCCACTCAGCCCAGCCAAGAGTCGCAGCCAATTTTGGTAGCAGATCCCCTCGTTGGCAAAATTGATGAACTCATCACCCTGTGCCAAGTGCTGGATCAGCACCGCCGCGAGTACCGAGAAACGGCGGAACGTCTGGCCGACGACAATGCCAACTTGCGCCGAGTTTTGCGTCACACACACCAACAAATAGAGCAACTTGCCGACCATATCCGGCAGATGGAAGCGTAATTCACATGACAACCCAACCCAAGCCCATTACGGTGCGCATCCTCGATAAAGACTACAAAATAGCCTGCCCAGCTGAAGAGCAAGCAATTCTGTTTCGCACCGCCGATTATGTAAACCAAGCCATGCAGCACGTTAAAAAAAATGGCCAAATTCTCAATACCGAACGCGTCGCCGTGTTAGCCGCACTCAATATCGCGCGTGAATTAATCGAAAATAACGCGCCGCCCATGCCGCCCAGAGATAACACCGCTGAGCTTGTCGCCAAAATTGATGCCGCACTCGAGCAAATTGAGCATCCATAAAACCCAGCTGAACCCGCCGCGCGTGTTTAAAAAATTCCGCGCATCAGTCTTGGCGGGCTAAGGTAAAAACCACCCCTGCCCCAGGTGCGTGGCGCGGTCGATGGCCGCAAACAGATAACGCCGCTTGGATTCATCCGCTATCTGCGGCAAGTATTTGATGTCCAAATGCACATGAAAAACTAGAAAGGCAAAACCCAGCCCGACAAAATAGCCAGTGTGTAACACCCAAGCGTTTTCTATGAAGCGTATTAAGGTACGTAGCAAATTCTGGCAATAAAAAAGCCCATGCAAAACATGGGCTTAATTAATTTATGGCGGAGAAAGAGCCCGCGATTTATCAGTCCAGCCCGATCTGATTTGGTGCAAAATACTCAGAAATAAACATTTAATATCAGATGCTTATTAAAAGAATTAGTCCAACTGCGTTTAAGGGAGAACAACAGAATCTCGCTCCAAATGGTACACTGGATGGTACACCGGTTTATGGCGGAGAGACTAAATTATGGCGGTTATCACGGATGCAAAAGCGCGGAACATGAAGCCTGATGACGGGCTTTTACCGCATGGCGGAGTCACTGGCCTTGCACTTGAGCCTTCGGCAACGAAAGGGCACGGGAAGTGGATTTTGCGTTACACCAGTCCGGTGACGCAAAAACGCCGGAAAGCCGGTTTGGGGGGATACCCAGATGTGGGGATTGCCGAAGCTGGGAAAAAAGGCATGCTGTTTCGTGAGCAGCTAACCCTAGGTATCGATCCGCTGGAACTCAAAGCCGAAGCCGCGCAGGAGGCGGTTAAAGCAGCCGTCATCCCTTTATTCAAAGACGCTGCTGAAACGGTTTATGCCGAACTCGAACCCGGTTGGAAGAATGTCAAACATAAAGCCCAGTGGATCAACACGCTGCGCGACTACGCTGTACCCATTATTGGTGAAATCTCGATCGATCAGCTTGAACCGCGCCATATTGCCGATGTCCTGCGTCCGATTTGGCTTGAAATACCGGAAACGGCCAGTCGATTAAAGCAACGGATCCACGCGGTGCTGGCTTGGGGTTGGGCGCATGGGTATTGCAAATCCAATCCCGTCGATGTGGTGGGTCATCTGCTACCGCAACAACCCAGCAAAGCCGTTCGAGTCGAGCATCAACCCGCTATGCCGTGGCGCATCATTCCCGAGTTCTGGAAACAACATTTGTCGGTCGAGGATTACGACGTATCACGCGCACTGCTTAAATTTCTGATTCTGACCGCTGCCCGTTCAGGTGAAGTGCGTGGCATGACTTGGAATGAAGTCGATTTTGATCAACGAATCTGGATCATTCCGTCTGAGCGCATGAAGGCCAAATTCCAACATCGGGTTCCCTTATCCCGAACCGCCATCGAAATACTCAAAAAACAGCAAGCCTTTGACAGCGATCTTGTATTCCCTTCCGTGCGCGCCAAAAAAGTCGCCACCGACATGACCATGACCATGCTCCTTCGCGGAGTTAATGCCCCCAGTGACTCACCGGAGCGCACGGCCACTGCCCACGGCTTTCGTTCCAGCTTTCGCGATTGGTGTAGCGAAAACAATTACCCTCGTGACCTGGCCGAACGGGCTTTGGCGCATACGGTGCAGAACAAAGTCGAAGCGGCCTACCACCGCACCGATCTGCTCAATCAACGCCGCCCCATGATGGAAGCTTGGGAAGCGTTTGTGGTGCAACGGACAAAAAGCGCAGAGGAAGCCGAACGAGAAGCGCTGAAGCACGTCTTCAAACCACGCTCACGATCCGATTGATGGATCATGGATGCAATTCCTGTATATGGGAGTAATATACAAACATGATTAACTGGACACGGATAACCGGCTTTGACTGGGATGAAAGCAATAGCCGGAAAAGTGCGGACAAGCACCAGGTCAGCCAATCAGAGGCTGAGCAAGTGTTTTTCAATCAGCCTTTGCTGGTTTTGCAGGACGAACAGCATAGCAGTGCAGAAATCCGGCTCCATGCCTTGGGAAAAACCGATGAGGGACGATTGCTCCACATCACGTTGACCCTGCGAGCTCATCAAACCCTGATCCGCATCATTTCCGCGCGAGACATGCACCGCAAAGAGAGGGCCGTATATGAACAAGCCTAAAGACAATCCGCCCGTCTTCACGACGGAACAAGAGGAACGGCAATTTTGGGAGCAAAACGATTCCAGTGATTTTGTTGATTGGAACAAGGCTCAGCGCGTGAGTCTGCCCAATCTCAAACCGTCCACCAAAACCATCTCCCTGCGACTGCCAGAAATGCTCCTGGATCGCATCAAGATCGAAGCCAACAAACGGGACATGCCCTATCAATCCCTGATCAAAGCATGGCTGGCTGAGAACATAGAAAAGCACAATCACGTGCGCTAGCATGATCAACCCGATTAGAATGCGACACCAGCAGGCAAACGCCGTTACTTCGAGGTTAAATAATGTTGTTATCCCAGGTACGAGCAAAAAAAGCTTCGATTCTCGCACTGGCTGAACGGTATGGCGCATCGGATGTGCGCGTGTTCGGCTCCGTCGCGCGAGGAGACGCTCGACCCGACAGCGATCTCGATTTATTAGTCGAGTTCCCAAAAGGCTACGACCTATTTGCCCAGCGAATTCCACTCACTGAGCAAATCCAAGCCCTGTTGCACTGTTCGGTTGATTTAATCCCCACCCATGAACTTAACCGGCATATTCGCAACCACGTGCTCAACGAAGCCGTGCCGCTATGAGTAAATCTTGGCAGCCCTACGCATGGCATATACTCGACACCATAGCCAAAATTCATCGCATCGAACTGAGGGGTGACATCACTCAAGATGAGATACTTTATGACGCGGTGTTACGAAACCTTCAAACGCTCTCCGAGGCGACCCAGCTGCTTCCGATAGAAGCTAAAAATGCGCACCCAGAAATACCTTGGAAGTCGATCAGTGGATTTCGCAATATTTTGGTTCACAACTACCTTGGGGATATTGATCCTATTACTGTGTCGGCAGTCATCAAAAATTTTCTCCCGCCACTGGAACAATGCGTAAAATCCCTGCTTAACGACGCGCCAGATCAATCTTCACCCGTCAATTCAAAAAAATAATTCCACGCATAACTCCCCCATGTTATGGATCAATAAAGCCCCCTTGCTTACAAGCATATTCTAATCGAATGTCAAAATAACCCGCTTGGCTTTACTGCCCGTAAAAACATCTTAGTTCTGGTTATTAATATTATT
>NCFS01000112.1 GCA_002281295.1 Halothiobacillus sp. 35-54-62
TTCGCTTCGTGTCAATACTTATTTCTCAGTACCGCCAACCCGCCGGCGCCTCTCAACACCACCCCAAAACCATCTGCGCTTCAGGGAGGCGAACTATACGCCGTTTTTGTTTCGTGTCAAATTTTAATTTAACACTTGAATTTGGTGGGTCGTGCGGGATTCGAACCTGCGACCAATTGATTAAAAGTCAACTGCTCTACCAGCTGAGCTAACGACCCGTTCAAGAGGTGCGTATTATGCATATCCGCATTGCTGGCGCAAGTGGTTTTGATGCGGTGCGCAGTGATTTATTTAGCATAGCGGGTTGCATCGGGCAAACCTGCTTCGATAAACCCTTGTTTTCTATAATGGCATGCGTCGCAGCGTCCACACGCTTTTCCATCGGGACTTGGGCTATAGCAGGATATTGTTTCGCTATAATCGACACCCAGCGCAGCGCCCGCTTGGATTATTTGGGCTTTTGTCAGATATTGCAGCGGCGCTATTATCTTAAACGGTGGTGCATTTTCTTTTGTAGCCGTCGCTATATTGGCTAAAATTTCAAATTCATGGATAAATTCGGGGCGGCAATCGGGATAACCAGAGTAATCCACCGCGTTAACCCCGATATAAATTCTGCGAGCACCTAATATCTCAGCCCAGCCCAATGCCAGGGAGAGAAAGGTTAAATTTCTTGCAGGCACATAGGTAATGGGGACATCTGCTGGGGCTCGCTCAATAAAATCGGGTACATCGATCATCGTATCGGTTAGGGCGGAGCCGCCCACGCCATTTAAATCAATTCGTATTGTTTTATGATGCTGTATACCCAGCCGCGCAGCGACACGGTTGGCGGCATCAAGCTCGACCTTATGCCGTTGCCCATAATCAAAGCTAACGGCATACACTTGATAGCCTTCACTTTGTGCGATTGCCGCTACCGTTGCGGAATCAAGGCCGCCCGAGAGCAGAACGACCGCTTTTAAGGGATCAGTGTCCAGGATCATTCCCCCATACCATTTTATGTAATTGCATTTGCATGCGGATACGCAACCCCGTCGCTAAAATCCAATCAGCGAGCATCAGCGGGGTAATTTCGCCATACACGGGAGATATAAGCACGTTGAAGCGTTGATCCAGTTGGTATTTTACGATTTGAGCGTGCGCCCATTGAAAATCTTCGGCGTGACCCACGACAAACTTCACTTCATCGGTGGCTTTAAGGTGATCGAGGTTGGTATATAGGTTTTTGATTAATTCGCCTGAACTGGGCGTTTTCAAATCCATCACCACGCGCACGCGCGGATCCACTTCCGCTATATCTATTGCGCCACTGGTTTCTAGGCTTACGGTAAAATTTTCGTCGCAAAGCTCTGTCAATAAACCCAAACAAGCGGGTTGAGCCAGCGGCTCGCCGCCGGTGACACAGATCTCTTTCGTATTCAGTGCCCGCACTTCATTGATTATTTCACTCACCGCTTTGCGCTGCCCCCCTGTGAAGGCATAAGCGGTGTCGCAATAAACGCAGCGTAAGGGGCAACCCGTTAGCCGAACAAATACGGTTGGCCAACCAACGCTATCAGACTCACCTTGCAGAGATCGAAATATCTCGGTAATACGAAGTTGCGGCGGTTCAATTGGGCGCGCAATATCACTCATCGTTTCTCGGTATCCATTCGTCCCAATCGCTGTTTGGCTAAATTAGCGGCTTGGCTTTGGGGAAATTGCGCGATCACTTTTTGAAAAATAGAACGCGCTTGGGCATTTTTGTTTTCATCGTAAGCGATATAGCCTGTTTTCAAGAGCGCATCGGGCACCCGATCACTTTGCGGGAATTGGCTGAGGATTTTTTGATACGCGGCATCTGCCTGGCTGCGTTTTTGCTGCACATAATAGGTTTCACCTTGCCAAAAGAGTGCGCTGGGCGTCCATTGGCCTTGGGGATCCGCATCGATGGTTGCTTGAAAGCCCTTAATGGCCTCATCGTAGCTGCCGTTTTTTAACTGCGTGAACGCCGCGTTATAAAGATTTTGCTGCTTTGCATCATTGGCAGATGAGGCCGGTTGAGCGGTTGCTGCGGGCTGAGGCGGCGCCGTTGAGGCAACAGGCGCGGCAGGGGCAGCCGTGGCTGCTATTTGATCGGGCGGCGTATTTGGTGACGAGCCATTGACTGCGGCGGCGCCCGGTTGCTCAAGCTTGGTGATGCGATCATCTAAAGAGGAAAACCCTGATTGCTGTGATTTTTGCAGCCGTTGAATTTGATTACCCTGCTCTTCAACTTGGCCGCGCAAATTTTGCACCTGCGTTTGCAGCTGAGACACATTATTTAAAAGATTTTGGATAATGACCGTTTGCCCAGAACTAGGGGCGTTTGAGGCGGCATCGGCGCTACCCAAAGGCTGGGGCTGCACTTCGGCGCCTAATGGGGTGGCTACCGTTGCCTCTTGGACAGGTGCCGGCTTTGGCGCAGTGCCATTCCAATCTAACCAGGTCGGCGGTGTTTGAGCTTGGGCTGCGGTCACCAGAGCCAAACTCAATAGTGAGCTCGCTATGATTCGATGCAGAGCCAATTGGCTGTTTAATTGTTTCATCAAAATTCCTAACTCTGTAAATGTAGCGCAAAGTGATGTGAGCGGCCGTGCGGTTACTGTTCCGCCCCTTGGAATGGCCCCCAAGCGGGGTCCCGCACCTTGCCGCTGGCAAAACGCAAGGTTTGGCTGCCCGCGCCGGCGAGTGGGCTCACTTTTAATACCGACCCTCCGCCCGATTGAGAGGCATAAATCAGCATGGTGCCATTGGGCGCAAAGCTTGGCCGCTCCTCGGAGCCGCCGTTACTGATATACCGTAAATCAGCACCGCCACCAGAGAGCGATTGCACGGCAACGCGGTACCCACCATTTCCACCAGCTAACATAGCCAGCGTTTTACCATCGGGCGAAACAGCGCTACCGGCCGCATAGGAAACGCCAAACGTTAGGCGCTGCGCTGATCCTGCGCCGGGCGTTTGCTCAAAAATTTGCGGCGAACCTGAGCGATCAGAGGTAAACACCAAGGTTTGGTTATTGGGCAGCCAAGACGCTTCGGTATTAATAGAGCCATCATTGGTTACTTGCGTTAATGCACGGGTATCCAAATCAACGACATAAATATTGGGGCTACTAAACTTTGACAGCGTTAAGGCAATTTTATTGCCCTTAGGCGACCAACTGGGCGCGCCGTTAATACCCGGGAATTTGGTGAGCTGATAGCGCTGGCCTGTGCGCAAATCTTGCACCCAGATACCCGACCGGCGCCCCTCAAAGGAAACATAGGCCAATTTAGTGCCATCGGGCGACCATGTGGGCGACATTAAAGGATAAGTTGAGCTCAAAACGGTTTGCGGATTGGCACCGTCAGAATCCGCCACCTCTAAGGTGTACCGCCGCTTATTAATAGGACCATCGGTTTCTGTAACATAAGCAATTTTGGTATCAAACGCGCCGCGCACACCGGTGATTTGCTTGAACACAATATCGGCAATGCGATGCGCAATGCTGCGTTCCGCCGAGATGGGCGCCGAAATTACCCTTCCTGTCATTTGCTGACCATTGGATACATTCAATAAATAAAACGTGGCTTGATACGTGTTGCCTTGCTGCTCAACCTTACCCACCACCAAATATTGTGCTTTACCCGCACGCCATTGATCGAACTGCACTTGATCGGGCGTTGAGGGTTGGCTGGGCAGCTGATCGGTCGTTAAGGGCGCAAATTGGCCAGAACGCGCCAAATCGGCCCGAATAATGCTGGATAAATCGGTGTTGGTTGTGGTGGCAAAAGGCACCACGGCGATCGGCACACCGCTTTCTTGCCCGCCGCTGATGACAATATTCAGCTCCGCTTGGCTCACCAGGGGCAATGCCAACAAAAGCATTGCCAAAATGCTCAAACCCCAATGCCGAATTCGTGCGCTCATGCGGATCACCTTCAATGGACTCAAAACTAAAAACACCCAGCCCCTAATTCAAGCAATTAGGGTTTGGCCTGAAACTCAAAATTAATACTGGACTGAAACAAACTCATATCCGAAGGCAAGGGCAACGGCGAGGCGCGCTCAATGGCCTGTTGCACGGATCGCTGAAACAACTGATCACCATCGCATTGCAACACTTTAACATTGATTACCGTGCCGTCGGATGCCTGTGAGATGCGGACATTGCATTTCCATTGTGGCTCCCAACCCGGGGGTTTGTACCATTGCGATTGCACTTTGTTTTTAATTGCCGCCGCATAGGCATTCAGCACACCTTGGGATTGCTGAGTGCGCAATTCATTTTGCAGCTGGCTTTTAAGTGCCGACTCCTGCGCCTGCTGCGCCTTAGCTGCGGCAGCTTTTTCTGCCGCCACTTTAGCGGCCTTGTCTGCCGCCTACGGCTTTCTCGGCGGCTTGTTTGCTTGCCTCAGCGGTCTTAACTGCGGCCGCTTTCGCTTCACTAGCCGCCGCTTTCTCTTTGGCGGCCTCGGCTTGCGCCGCTTGCTTTTGCGCATCAGCCTTTGCGGTTTCTTGCTGGATTGCTTCGAGCGCTTTTTGCTGCGCATCTAAAGCCAATTGCGCTTGCTTTTGTGCTAACTGCGCGGCTTTAAGCTGCGCCTCTTGCGCGGCGGTGGCTTGCTGCTTGCTTTCACGCAAGGCCTCGAGCTGCGCCAAGCGGGCTTGCTCGGCGCGGCGGGCTGAAGCGGCCTGCTCAGCGGCGGCTTGGGCTTTTTCGGCCTCAGATTTTTGCTGCTTTAAGGTTTGCTCGCGCTGGGCATCGGCGCTTTTAAGCCGATTAAGCTGCTGATCAATCGCCGATTGCGGTACCGATTGCGCTTGGATGGTTTGTTCGGTGGGCGTATTTGATGCCTCTGAAGCGGGCGAAAAGGCATTCATTTTAAACGAGATAAAAATGGCCAACACGATGAGCAAATGTAAAGCAATCGCCAACAAAATAGAGATTGGCATACGCGTAAACCAACGAAACATGGCTATTTGCCCCCGCCGGCTTTGGCATTGCTGGTTTGATCGGTTACCAAGCCCACTTTATCAACCCCGGCTTTTTGTGCGGCCACCATCGCATCCATGACAAACTGATAATTCGCGTCTTTATCGCCCTTCACCAGCACCGGGATTTTCGGGTTCAATTGCCGAGAGGCTTCAATATAGGCTTGAATCTCGGACATTGCTTGCGTGCCGGTTGGCGCCGATTTACCCCCGGATACGGAATATTCACCTGTTTTGCTTACCGCGATCACGATGGGCGGCACATCGCTCGGCGCCAAGGCTTTAGAGGCGGCACTCGGCGGCGTTACCTCGACCCCCTGTTGCAGCATGGGTGCTGTCACCATAAAAATAACGAGCAGCACCAGCATGACGTCGATATAGGGCACGACGTTAATTTCAGCGACCACTTTACGGCTGCGGCGCGCGCGACGATCCATGGCTTACTGCCCCCCGATCTGGCGCTGAAGCAAGCCCAAAAACTCATCGGTAAACCGATCATATCGGCCATACAATTCATCTACTTGGGTTGAATAGCGGTTATACGCCACCACCGCCGGAATCGCGGCAAACAACCCCATCGCGGTTGCAATTAATGCCTCGGCAATTGGTGGCGCCACGGTCGCCAAGGTGGCGTTTTGGGCATTCCCTAAGTTCATAAACGCGCTCATGATGCCCCAGACGGTACCAAACAAGCCGATATACGGGCTCACCGAACCGATGGTTGCCAAAATGGGCAAGCCCTCCTCAAACCGTTCAATTTGACGATGCAACGTGACGCGCATCGCCCGCTCGACCCCTTCAATCAGCTCAACGGCGCTTCGCCCTTCGACTTGGCGCAACCGTTTGAACTCCCGAAAGCCGGATTCAAAAATAGCCTCTTGGCCCTCGCGTGGGCGGGTATCCCGCGTGATGCGATCGTAGAGATCATTCAAACTGCCGCCGCTCCAAAAACCTTCTTCAAATTGCTTGGCGCGTTTTCGTGCCGCACGCAACATTGAAGATTTATGAAAAATGAGCGCCCAAGAAGCCACGGAGGCTGCCAATAGCAACAGCAAAACAATTTGCACAGGCAGGCTCGCGCCTAAAATTAGATGCACGACAGACGGTTCAGTACTCACAGAAACCTAGCTCCAAATCACAGTAAGACCACGCCTTTCGGGATGGGTTTGGGTTTAAAAGAAATTGCATCCACACACACAATCTGAACCTTGGCCTCAGACAAGAGGGTGCCGCCTGAAGTTCGCACCACGCTTTGATCAAAGTGCAGCGCGGCTGCCGATTGCTTTTGCAGCCGACAGCGTACCTGCAAGGCATCATTAAATAACGCAGGCCGGCGGTATTCTACTTGCAACGCGGATACGACAAAAACAATCCCGTGCGTAGCGCGCAATTGATCTTGCTCATACCCCTGCGCGCGCAGCCATTCTGTGCGGGCGCGCTCGTAGAAATTCAAGTAGTTAGCATAATAAACGACCCCAGCCGCATC
>NCFS01000113.1 GCA_002281295.1 Halothiobacillus sp. 35-54-62
CGTTTCGCACCGCGCCTTGCGGCTCATCCCTCAAAAGCCCGTCTCGGCCACAAGGGATTTGATCAGAGGTTCCTTAGCGCCAACGGCCATCATGCCAGCGCCAATTATCCCGCCCATCGTGATCCCAGCGGCCAGGCGCCCAGCGGGCATTGGGGTGTGGCGGGTTGCCCCAGCGGCCTTCATTCCACACCCAACGATCGCGCCAGACCCAGTTGCCCGGCAGCCACACGGCACCAAAAAAGGGCGCCACGCCCACAACTTCAACCCGCGCCGGTGGCGGGGCGTACCGAACCACGGGGCCTGCGACAACTTCGTTATTGCCGTAACCGTACCCCGTGGGATACACCGCGCAGGCACTGAGCCCGAGGGTTGTGATGAGCGCGCCGCCCAGCAATGCGCGGCGAATGAGTGGATGAAGGGTTTGGGTGTTCATGATCGGCTTCCCCCGTTTGGTATGGGTGAAGATTAGGGGATCGTGCGGCGCAAAAGTAGGAACATTTGGTAAATGGGATGTTACCAAACCGTACAGATCAAACCGCCTGCTTCAATGGGCAGGCGGTGTGAGAGGGATAGGAGCGCTGGCGGTGTTTAGTTTGTACTAAACGCATGCGGCACTTGTGGGCGACCATCGCGCACGAGCAAGGCATCCACCGGTAAGCGGGTTTTTTTCGGCCAGTTGCCGGGGGCGTTATAGCCGACGGTGAGCATGATTACGGGCAGATAGCGCTCGGCAATATGGAAGGTTTCTTTGAATTTGGCCTGATCAAACCCAATCATGGAGCCGGTCACAAGCCCTAAAGCGGTGGCGGCATTCATGAGGTTCATGGCGGCCAGTGCGCCCGATCGAATGGCTTCATCGTGCGCGCGCGCAGGGTCGCTGTAGCCACTTTGTACCGCTTGTATGAAGTAATTGGCTAAGCCTTCATCATAAATTCCTGCTTTTTGATCGGCATGGGCAATGTCGGCGAAATGGGTGTGGGCGTGCAAATCGCCCAGCACCACGATCACTAAGGGCGCTTCTTCAACTTTGGCTTGGTTATAGGCGATGGCGCGGAGCGTTTGTCGCGCGCTTAAATCTTGCACCGCAAAATAGCGGGCATGCTGTTGATTAAATGAGCTGGGTGCTTGGCGGGCGGCATCAATGAGTTGATCGAGCAACTCGGGCGATACCGGCCGGCTGGTATCAAAATGATTGGCTGAAAAACGTTGATGCAATGCGGTCAGTGTGTCCATGGGGGTATCCTCAAGGTGTTAATTCAGGTTGTTTTGCGGGTGGTTTTTTCGGGTGGTTTTTTCGGGTGGGTGGAAAAAATTAAGCGTCCAGTCGCCCCATGGCACCGGTTTGGTAATCGTGAATGGCTTGGGTAATTTCGGCCTCGGTATTCATCACAAAAGGGCCGCGATGCGCGATGGGTTCGTTGAGCGGCTTGCCGGAAAGCAGCATTAACCCCGCCCCGGTTTCGCTTTTCAAATCAATGGTTTGTGTGCCGAGCGGAAAGCTCAATAACGCGCCAGATGTCTGCGCTGGGCTTAGGTTAGGTTCGCTCACACTGCCATCAAATACATAGGCCAGCAGCCGATACCCTGAGGGGATGTGCACGCGTACCGTGGCCCCCGCATCAATCTGGAGCTGTGCCATGCCGGCGCCATCCCCAAGCGTGGATAAGGCACCCTGCGCTTCAACCCCATTGAATTGCCAGTGGTCGGCAATGATTCGGGCATGGCCGCCTGTGAAATGAATCGTCGGTATTTCGTCTGTTTGCACATCTCGATAAGCCGGTGTGCTCATTTTTAAGTGGGCGGGCAAATTAATCCACACCTGAAAACCGTGCAGGCCATCGCTATCTGTGGTGGGCATTTCAGAATGCAGTACGCCACGTCCGGCGCGCATCCATTGGGCGCCGCCTCGGGTAACACCGCCGTGATGGCCCACAGAATCCCGGTGATTTAAGCCGCCATGTAATAAATAGGTGAGTGTTTCAAAGCCACGATGAGGATGGGGCGGAAAGCCACCAATATAGTCATCTTTAAGATTGGATTTGAGCTCATCCACCATGAGGAACGGATCTAACGCACCGGTAAATTCGCTAATGCGGCGAATTTTTACCCCCGCGCCATCTTCGGTGGGGCGGGCAAAACGAAGCTGGGTTTGTGTCATAACAATCTCCTAATTCTTTATGAGTTTATCGGGGCTTGTACGGGGTTAATATCGAAATTAATTGCAATTAAATTTCGAAATATTCAAAGTATTTAGGCCAAATTAATTGAGGAAATGCAGATGGATGATTTGCGCACTTGGCGCTGGCTTATCTTGGTGATGGATACAGGCGGGCTGCAAGCGGCGGCCGATCAGGTGCACCGCACCCCGTCAACCTTAAGCCATGCGATTAAACAACTCGAACTGAAGGTGGGTTTGCCTTTGGTGGCGTACCAAGGTCGCCGGTTGATTTTGACGGATGTGGGGCGGCTTTTAACCCAGCGTATTCGCCCGGTTTTACGCGATTTGGATGGTGCGCAGGCCTTGGTGGCACAGCTGGTGCGCGGTGTTGAGCCTTTGCTTGCTGTGGCGATTGATCAAATCATTCCGATGGCGGTGATTGCGCCCGCACTTTTAATATTGGCGCAAAAATACCCGCAAACGCGGGTTGAGCTGTATGAAACGGTGCTGGGGGGCGGGCCTTCGCTGTTGCACAGTGGGGCGGTGGGTTTGTATTTAGGCACCCAGCCGGTGGCGGGGCTCCCTGCGCGGCGTTTAGATCGGCTGCATTTGGTGCCTTCTGCGGCTAAAACGCATCCGCTGGTGCTGATCGACGGCGTAACTGAGGCGGATTTACGCGCGCATCGGCAAATTGTGATTCGCGATTCGGCGCCCAGCCGCATGGCTAATGGCAGCTGGCTCTCAGCCGAGCAACGCTTTACGGTCGATCACTTGCATACGGCGCTGGGTTTGATTGAGGCGGGAATGGGGTTTGCGTGGTTGCCGCAAACGCTGGTGCAAAGCCATCCGGGGTTGGCGATGCTGACATTAGCTGAACCTATGACCGATGAGGCGCCCATTCATTTAGTTAGCCAAGCCGCGTTTGCAGCTGGTGCAGCGGGGGCGGTTTTAATTGAGGCGATAACGGCGCAATTCGCGGTTAATAAGGCAGGCTCCGCCCCACAAAATAAATAAAATCAAGCAGGTCACAAATATCCACCAAGCGGCAATAAGCCCAAATAAATTAGGGGCTTGCATGAAGGTGGTCATCAGTGAATCTTGATAATAAAAAAACCACGGATGATTGGCGGGAAACACGGTGCGATGAAACGCATCGAATACCTGCATGGGGCCTATGAGTGCCACGCTAATGCCCGCCACACCCAGCGTGATTGCGGTGCCGAGGCTCAATGCCTTAAGGCTCGGCAGGGGAATGCGCCGCCAAATACTCAAAGCCGTTAAGCTTAACCACGCGATGAGTGCGGCTAACCCCGCATCAAGCCCAATATCCACCACGTGGGATACATCGGTTAAATGCGTGACTTCATCGGGCGTTAAAAATACGCCTAAATCAACGCCCTGGGGATTGGTGTAATGCAGGGTGTTTAAGCCCGCCCCATTGTGATTAATGGCTCGGGTAATTTCGGCAAATAAGCGGACATGTTCGGCGGCATCGGTTTGCACAAAGTTTTGTTTACCGTGCCGGTTTTGCGGCGCGTATTGCGCGATGGTGGCCGGAATATTTAGCCAGCGATAATCTTGCGGATAAAAAAAGTTCGCTTGTGAGAGCGCAAGCCAAGCCAGCATGAGCGCGGCAGGCCATAACAACACAAGATGAATGAAGGTTCGAGCCATGGCGCGGGCCGATAGGGCAGGTTTTTTTACAGCAGTGCGTTTCATAAAAGCTCGTGGGCAGTTAAGGGGGCCTATAAAAAAGGGCAGTCAGCGCGGCTTTGCGGGGGTGTTTTGGATAATTAAACGCCGCTCTTTAAGCACAAGGCTTGTAAAAATGCCGAGCATCAGCGCCGTCATCCCCCCGGCAGACCACCACAATACAACGGGCAAGCCAAAAATTATATCAACCAAAACAATGCCTAACGCGGGACCCACCATGAATAAACTCATCCAGCGTAGGTTCCATAAGGCGTGAAGTAGGGGGCTATTTTGCATGGGTTTTCTCATTATGTTTTAACTATATTTTTTACTTAACCAACTTATTGCTTGGCTGTTTCTTTGGATGGATTTTATAAGGCCTATGTTTTTGAACGTAAAAAAGCCGAGGTGAACTCGGCTTAAGTTAAGTAGGCTAAGGAACCTCTGATCAAATCCCTTGTGGCCGAGACGGGCTTTTGAGGGATGAGCCGCAAGGCGCGGTGCGAAACGAATGGTTATTCCATTCGTGAG
>NCFS01000023.1 GCA_002281295.1 Halothiobacillus sp. 35-54-62
CGCGAACTCATCCGGCAAGCAGCAATCAGCGGCAAAGTGGATCAGGCCAATCTCGACAAGCTGGAAGCACGTCGCCAAGAGCTTGAGGAGCTAAGTGCCCTGACAACCGAAATCGACCGAGAACGCGCCATCATCGAACGCGAAGGCCGACAGAAACAGGCTGATGAATATCTGGACACCCAGATCACAGCGATGAATGCAGCCGCCGACGTATGCACCGAGGCTGCGAAGGCAGCTAATCAGGCGATTGAGGCAGCACAGGACGCGATCCAGAGATGGAAAGATTCAGGACTGCGATTGCAGGCAGCAAGTGGACAGGCTCATCATGCGGCGATGTTGGCAGGCCGAAGCATTCCGCAGCGATCACCGGGGCAAGCTGACATTCATCTGAAACTGGTAATCGGCCAAGGCTTGCATGAGAAGCCAATAAATCAAATTGCGATGCCGTACACGTCGCAGCCAGTACGATAAGGAGGCGACAAGATGACCGCCGACTGCACAACGAAACAAGGCCGGATCATCGACGGGGCAACGCTTCGAGAGTTGACCCCACCCCGGATTAATTTGTCATCGAGTGCTGATGTTCGGCGGGAGTTGGCAAAGGTTTACCGCGATGTTCGACAAGGCCGGATGGATGCGTCAGAAGGAACCAAACTTGGTTACTTGCTCGAACTGATGCGGAAGATGATCGAAACCGAAGAACTCGAAAAACGCCTCGCCAAGATCGAGGCCAACAATGAGCAGCTTGCTGGTTTTGAAACTCTGCCTTATGACGATGTTGATGCATCAAAGGAGTATCAGCGAATTATGGGTGGATGACGTAACTTGATGAGATCGACCCAGCCGCCTTAATTGGCGGTTTTTTTATGATGATCGTGAACATAGAAACCCAATCATGTAGCCATTCGTGAACCATCGTGACCGCGCACGATGGATACGCCGGACTGTTAGCAAATGTTAGTGTTCAGACCGGCGAAAACTTGTCAAAACTTGACATTCAGACCGCCGAAAACCTGATAAAACCTGAGATTGAAACCCACCATTGGTGAACTTTCCGTCCTCCATTGGTGGATGGGGCATGCGCCGACGGCGGACACCCGAACCTTAAAAGTGTTACAGATTTGCGGAAAGTGTTACAGATTTAGAGGCATTTAATGCCGCCACTGAATATCTGGTGTACAGCATGGCTGGAACAGTCAATCCGAATGGTGAAGATTGATTGATCGAGGCATTCTTTGCCGTTTGAATTGGTCACGGCTGGTGCCAATCGGCACGAAAGCGCGGCATAGTGCCAATGCGCCACCAAAGACCTGTAACAAAATCTGTAACACTGAACCACCAAAAAGCACAAAAAAAAGCCACACAAGGCGGCTTTGATTTGGTTTTGGGTTTTGACTGATTCACTTAAAATCAATCACTTATGTGGTGCGCCCGACTGGATTCGAACCAGTGACCCCAGCCTTCGGAGGGCTGTACTCTATCCATCTGAGCTACGGGCGCAATTTTAGAGGGCGAATCATAGCGGTTTGAGGTCTGGCTGTCCACCGATAGGCGGTGGCTAACGGCATGAAAAGGTTTGTGAAATCGGAGCCGGGATTTTTATCCGGGTAGCGCCAGTCGCGCGTCTGACATTTGCCGCGTGTCGGATTGCTCAATTTGACGTTCGAACATGCTAAATTCGGCCATTAGCTATTGTTTCTGGAGTTGGTTATGTCTGCGCCCCCGCTGCCACAAATGCTTGCCGAGTTGATTGCCACGCCGTCGGTGAGCAGCGTTTCGCCGCAATTTGATATGGGTAATCGGGCGTTGATCGATTTGTTGGCAGGTTGGTTGGAGTCGGCTGGGTTTCGAGTGGAGATTCTGCCGTTGGATGGGCACAAGGACAAGGCGAATCTGATTGCGACCTTGGGAACGGGTGAGGATGGTTTGATTCTGGCCGGGCACACCGATACCGTGCCTTGGGATGAGCACCGTTGGCGGCACGATCCGTTCCTCTGGACAGTCGATCAGGGGCGCGGTTATGGGCTTGGCAGCGCCGATATGAAAAGTTTTCTGGCATTGGCGATTGAGGCGGCGCGGCAATTCAACGCGTCTGATTTGCGCCACCCATTAATCATTGTGGCGACTGCTGATGAGGAAAGCAGTATGGATGGTGCTCGGCTTTTGGCGCGTTTGGGCCGACCGAAGGCGCGCTTTTGCGTGATTGGCGAACCGACCGATCTCACACCAGTACATATGCACAAGGGGGTGATGATGGAGGCGGTGACGGTGTTCGGGCGCAGCGGCCATTCGAGTGATCCTGGTCAGGGCGCGAATGCGATTGATGGCATGGCGAAGGTGTTGGTGTCGTTGTCGACTTGGCGTGAATCGTTGAAACTGCAGTGCAATGAATCATTTCTGGTGCCTTATCCTACCTTGAACTTTGGTCATATTTGCGGCGGGGATAACCCGAACCGGATTTGCCCGGAATGCATGCTGCATTTTGATCTGCGACCTTTGCCGGGGATGAATGGCGCAGAGCTGCGGCAGGAGTTGCGCGAGCGTGTTCGACAGGTTCTGAGTGATACGAGTTTAACATTTGAATTTAAAACGTTATCGCCGGGTGTTGAACCATTTTCGAGCGGCCTGGACTCACAATTGGCAGGATTTTTGACTGACATTAGCGGTAAGCCTGCCCAGGCGGTGGCGTTTGGTACGGAAGCACCATTTTACAAAGAATTGGGTTGCGATACGGTCGTGTTCGGGCCGGGTCGAATCGATCAGGCACACCAACCCGATGAATATATTGAGTTGACCGCGTTGGAGGATACCGTGCGGATGTTGCGGGCACTGATTATCCGCTGTTGCCTCGTTGATTGATTGGCCGAACCGGAGCAATCGTCCCGTCGGATGGGTGGTTAATCTTCGATCAAATTCAACGTTAATTGCGTCAGCTGTTCCAGCGCGCCGGTTTTGCCGAGATGGCTGGGGATTTCGGCCAGCGCTTGTTCCTGCTTCTGGAGAATACTTTTATTTTTAACAAGTTCCAATGTTTTGTTAACAATGGCTGCAGGATTTGCCTTGGCCTGAATTAACTCTGGGAAAACGCGCTCATTCAGCACAATATTTGGCAGACCGATGTGCTGAATATTTACCAAATGCTTGGCTATCCAGTAGGTGATGGGGTTGGTTTTGTAGACAATTACCATTGGTGTGCCAATGAGAGCGGCTTCGAGCGTGGCCGTGCCAGAGGCAATCACCAGCACATCAGTGGCAGCCATAACCTGGCGCGCCTGGCCTCGTGTGGTCATGAGGGCGGCGCGCAGGGTGGTGCTGGGTTTACAGGTTTCCAGCAGGTTGTTGAACCAATCATCGGGGATGGACGCGGCTTGCGGCAGCAGAAAGCGCCAATCGGGATGTGAATCAAGCAGCTGTTGCGCGCTGGCGAGCAGCACGGGTAACAACCGCGTGAGTTCACTGCGGCGGCTACCGGGCAGCAGGCCGATCATGATGTCTTGAGTGGCTATGCCCAAAGAAAGGCGGGCGGCTTGCACAACTAAATGGCGGTTTGCTGGCGTTTTAATCAGTTCGGTTGGAATCATGTCCCGCAGCGGGTGGCCGACATGGGTGGTGGGCAGGCCGTAGTGGGCAAATAACGGCACTTCAAAATCGAACAAAACGGCCAGATGATCGGCGACTTCGGCGAATTTTTCAGCCCGCTTGGGGCGCCAAGCCCACACTTGCGGCGCCACGAAAAAGAGGACTTTGATGCCGCGTGCACGGGCGGCTCTGGCTAATCGCTGATTAAATTCCTGAAAATCAATCACAATGAGCAGATCGGGCTGAAAGGTTTCAAGCGCCGCAATGAGCGTATTCAGGGCGCGTTTTAAGCCACTATAATGGCGCAATACTTCCACTAAACCCATCACGGAAACGGTGTTGAGATCAACCACTGTTTCTATGCCGACCAATCGGCTTTCTGTACCGCCCAACCCTTGGGCGACGCTGCCGGGCCGCACAGCTTTCAGGCGCTGGAATAATTGCGCGGCATAATGATCGCCAGAAGCTTCGCCAGCGGCAAAAAATAGGCGCAAGGGGCGGGGTGCGGCGGTGGTGGGGTCGGTCATGGTGCCGGACTCGAAGTGGTTTGAACAAAAATTAGCGAGAAGTTGGACAGCAGTATGCCGCAATTGCCGTTATTTAAAATGCCGATGCCGTGGATGATGTACGCGGGTGTCGATGAGGCGGGTCGTGGACCGCTGGCCGGCCCGGTGGTGGCTGCGGCGGTGATTCTTGACCCTGCAAGCCCGATTATCGGGGTGAATGATTCCAAAAAACTCAGTGAAGCCCAGCGCGAGCGGCTGTTCGTCACAATCACGACGCAGTCCCGCGCATTTGCAATAGCCCAAGCCAGTGCCGCTGAAATTGATGAGCTCAATATTTTGCAAGCCTCGTTATTAGCCATGCGGCGCGCGGTGATGACGTTGATTGCGCAGGGACATCGGGTGCGGCGGATTCATGTCGATGGCAAGCATTGCCCTAACATGGCGGGCACGAAGAGCGATGGGCCTGATGAGCCGGGTGCGTTCAGACTTGGGGATATGGATTGCCTTGCGCTGATTGGCGGCGATGGTACCGATGCGGCGATTGCGAGTGCCTCGATTTTGGCCAAAGTCACACGAGATCGACTGATGGTGGCGATGGATGAACGCTACCCGCAGTATGAATTTGCGCGCCACAAAGGGTACCCCACCGCGCGACACCGGGCGTTACTGATCGAACATGGCGCTTGCTCGGAACATCGCCGCAGCTTTGCGCCGGTTCGAGCGGTCTGCAGCTAGTTCTCCCCGTTATTTATTCACAGTTTCGCACCCACATTTGCACCCAATGTGTTGTCCATTGCGTCAATAGATCGGCAATTGGCAGGTTCGGTTCGGGTGTTGCGAGCCCCAAATACTGAGTGGCTTGAATTAAATTGACTCGGGCTTTTTTGGGATTGAGTGCTAGGGCGTGATTGGTTTTACTGAGTTTTCGGCCATCTGCCGTCATGACTAAAGGCAAATGGGCATAGCGTGGGGCGGGCGTGCAGGGGAATAACGCCTGGTGCAGCGCAATATGCAGCGGGGTGAGTGGTGCCAGATCAGCACCGCGTACGACATCGGTAATGGCCATCGCCTGGTTATCTACTACCTCAGCGAGATGGTAGGCAAAAACGCCATCAGAACGTTTAAGTAAAGGGTCACCGATGGTGGTGCGGAGTGTTTGCAGTAATTCCCCCAGCAACCGATCCTGAACGGATACCGCCCCGGCAGGAACCCGAAAGCGCCAGCCTGCAGATTGTTCTCGGGCTGGTGGATGCTGAAGGCAGGTGCCGGGATAAATGGGGCCAGCTAATCCTTCCCGCAGCGTGCCGGCATCAAGTGCTGCCCGCAATGTGTTTCTGCTGCATTGACAACGGTACACCTCATGGCTTTGGTTGAGTTGTGCCAATGCCGCCTGATAGGCATCCAGCCGCTGGCTTTGCCAGATCACATCACCGTCGGGTTCGAGTCCGTGTACTGCCAATTGCCGAATAATTTCATGCGCCGTTGTGGCTGGGCAGCGCTGTGCATCCAAATCATCAAGACGCAATCGCCATTGTCCGCCGTGCGCATGGGCATCTAAATAGCTACCGAGTGCGGCAACTAACGATCCTAAGTGCAAACTGCCTGATGGCGTTGGTGCAAAACGCCCGACATACAGGGTGTTGTCGCGCGGTTCGGGTTGTCGTAGGGTGTTACTCATGGTTTCGTTATGATAGGGTCAAGAGTCGGTCCAAAGTCTCGCGAAAGTGCATTTGCCATGCGCGGCGTCGCATGATCCAGATATTGAATAGGCGCTCAGAATTTTCACGGAATAAACGCTTGTTATGCTAAAGATTAAAATACGATTGATTCAGTTCGCGCGCGCGCGTCGGCTGCATTGGCCACTCTTGGGGTTAAGTTTATGTGGCTATGCCGTGTGGCCGGTGGCGCTCGCCGAACCCGATGGCACAACCCACAGCGCGGCCATGGTAACCCATCAACCTGCAGCGTTGGATTGGCAGGTTCCGCCCGCGTTTATGCTGGGTATGGCAGCCATCGCGCAAGGGGATAATATTGCGGTGGGTTCGGCCATCACGGATTTAGGCAGTAATCCCTTGGCCACTTACTTGCAGTTTCGGTATTTGATGGATGTGGCAGGGCAAAATGTACCTGCGGTGACCGCATTTTTGCAGGCTAATCCGGATTATGTCTTTAGTCAGAATTTAAAAGCCCACGTTTTAACGCGTTTAAATCGCCAAGGAAAATTTGCCGAGTATCAAGCCATTGAAGCGCTGCTACCAGAACTTAAACCAACCCCGGCACGCAGTTGCCAAAGTTGGCAGGCGGCACTAGAAACCCACACCCAAACACCGTCGCAAATCAGCGCCGCAGAGCAATTGTGGGCCCAAGGCCGTAGCCAGCCCGATGCCTGTGATCCTGTATTTTCTTGGTTGAAAGCTAACGACCATCTCACCGCAGATTTATACCGCCAGCGCATTTGCGCCACCCTGATTGAAGGCAATACCGGCCTTGCAGACTATTTGGTTCGGGAAGCAAAAAAACAAAAAATTGGTGGTTTGGATTCGATGGTGGCTGAGTGGAAAGCCGCTCGAGATGATCCGCAACAGGTTTTGCAAGCCGAGTTAACTCATCAGTCACCCGAAGGTGACGGTGATCATCAGTACGCACTCTGGCAGCAGGCCTTTTTGTGGTTGGCGCGCAGCGATCCACAAGCCGCGCACGATTTATGGGCAAGCAACCCCGTTCATTGGGGGCTTAATGCCGATGCTCAAGCCAAAATCGAACGGCTCATTGCACTCAAGGCGGCGTATACTCGCATGCCGCAAGCCTATGATTGGTTGATGGCTTTACCGGCCACGGTGCAAGATCAGGAAACCCAAACATGGGCCGCGCGCGCGGCATTGCGTGCCGAGGACTGGCCGAAGCTGAAGACTGCGGTAGCGGCAATGCCGATTGATTTGGCACAAATGCCCGAATGGCAGTATTGGTGGGCGCGTGCCGATGCCGAATTGGGTGATCATAGCGGGGCTCAAGCACGATGGCAGGCGTTAACTTTAACCCCGGATTACTACGGATTTTTAGCGGCCGATCGGCTGGGCGTAGCCTATCACTGGCCTAAAATACCGCCTTTACCCGTGCTCGATACCACGACAGTGCTGCAAAACGCCATGGTGCAGCTGGCATTTTATTTGCGCGCAGCCGGTTTGCCAGATGATGCCCGTCGAGCGTTCTCAGCCGCACTGGATGCTCTGTCGCCCGAAGAAATTCCCGCCTTAACCGTACTGGCCGAGCAATCTGGCTGGCACGATCGGGTATCCATTGCCATTGCGCGGATGAAAAAACAAGATGACCCGATGTGGTTTGCCGCACGTTATCCCACACCTTGGCAAACCATTGTTGATTCGCAAGCGCAAGCGCAGGGGGTGGCGCCCAATTGGTTATATGCGGTGATTCGGCGTGAAAGTTTATTCATGAGTGATGTGGGTTCGGGTGCGGGTGCGCAGGGGTTGATGCAGCTCATGCCCAATACGGCAGATTGGATTAACCGCAAAGCCGATTTGGGCTTGAGTCGCATGAATCTGCATGATCCAGAAACCAGCATCACCCTGGGGTCAGCGTATCTTTCCTATCTCAATGGGCGCTACGACGGCCAATTGCCTCTGGCGATTGCGGCATACAATGCGGGGCCTGGGCGTGTGAAACAATGGTTGCCGGAGAATCGCGCGCTACCGGGCGATGTCTGGGTCGATACCATCTTGTTCGATGAAACCCGCAATTATGTGCGGGCCGTATTGTCGGCCACCTTGATCTACTCATGGCGAGAATCGCCCAAATCAGTGAAGATAAAAACCCAAGCCTCGGCAGACAGTTTATTGGCCTTACTGGCCCCGGTTGCGCCGTTGAATTCGACCAAAATGCCCGTTACGCCCCGTGTTGACTCAGTCAATGTTGCCGCTCCCCCGGGAGCCGAAAATTCCCCGCATTCTGCGGGTGAATCGGCGACGTCGACCCCAGTTTCAGTATCGGCGCCAGCTTCGGTACAGGCTACAACCCAAACAGCCCCGTTGCCCACCATGGCCGTATCGGCCGAAAGCCCATGAGTTTCCTGTTCTACGACTTTGAAACCACCGGTGCCGATCCGCGCTGTGATCGCCCGATTCAATTTGCCGCCCTCCGAACCAATGATGCGCTGGAGCCCATTGAGCCGCCGATTACGTACTACGCCACACTCTCGCCAGAAGTTTTACCTCACCCTCAGGCGGTGCTGATCACTGGCATTTTGCCCCAAACACTCTTTGAAGCGGGTGGCACGCCCGAGGCCGAATTCGCCGCACACATTCATAGGGCAATGATGCGACCCGATACCTGCGCCGCCGGGTTTAATAGTCTGCGGTTCGATGCCGAGCTGTTGCGTTTTATGTTCTGGCGCAATCTGCGTGACCCTTACGCGCACGAATGGAAAAATGGCAACAGTCGCTGGGACGTGCTTGATGCGGCGCGGGCGGTGCGCTTGTTGCGGCCTGAAGGCATTCAATGGCCGAGTGATGCGCAAGGCAAACCGACATTGCGTTTAAGCGCCCTGACGAGTGCGAACGCCATTGCCCACACCAATGCCCACGATGCCTTGGGCGATGTGGAGGCCACCCTCGCGCTGGCAAGATTACTGCGCGCGCAATCTCCGAAGTTATTTGATTACCTGCTGAATTTGCGCAAAAAAGCCGTAGTTGCGGATTTTGTTGACGCACCTGAGCGCGAGGCGTTTGTGCACGTATCAGGGCGCATTTCCGGCGAGCAAGGCAGTGCGTCTGTATTTGCCAATCTCGGCATGGTGGGTGGGGTCAGTACCCAGCGCCTGCTGTGGGATTTACGTTTTGATCCCACTCAGGTACTGGATGAAGCCGTAGACACGCTCAGTGCCCGACGCTTTTTATGCGAGGCCGATGCCGCGCCCGGCGAACATCGTCTGCCCATCAAGTTACTGCATCTCAATCGCGCGCCGGTGGTGGTTTCTACCGCGATTTTAAATGAGGCCTCCGTGGTGGAACGCATGCGACTCGACACCGCCGCCGTGCATCGTCATCAGCAAGCCATGCAGCGCCACCGCCGTGAGATTGCTGAAAAACTGCAGGAAGTTATTGCGAATCAGGCCGAATTTGCCGCGCAGGATGCCGAGTGCGCGCTCTATGATGGTTTTATGCCAGCGGTAGACCGGAGTCGGCTTGATGCGTTTAATCGGGTATTTGATCAGGCCATCTCCCACTCGTCTGCGGCTTTGCAGGAGGAGAAAGTTACCACGGCGCTCAAGGGCTTGCTGACGCAATCCTGGCAGGATGCCCGCCTGCCCACCGTGGTGATGCGCTATGTCGCACGTACACGCCCTGATTTATTGGCTGCGCCACACAGGGCCGAATGGCAAGCCTGGGTTCATGCACGGTTGATGCAAACGGCCGAACACCCCACAGCGAATAAAGCCTTGGGCTACACTGAATTTTTTACCACGATTGATGATTTGTTGGAAAACGAACCCTCAGGTGAAACCGCAACGCGGGCAGTGCTGCGTGCGCTACGGGCTTGGGGCGTCGATCATGCGGCAGGCAACGGCTAGCAGGAGAGAACGAAATGAGTTTTGTCTTATTTGGTCCGGGCATTAGCGATCACCTCACCCTAAACCAGGCGCTGGCGCATCCTGTCTTGCAAGTCCCCCCACAGGCGATTGATCCCGTGCAGAAAATCCGCGCGATCCCAACGGCAGAGCAGGGCGCGGGTTTTGAGGCACCAGAGCAGGAATCACCGCCAAATCCGCCAAAATTTGCCGCCGAAGTGCAAGCATATCGGGTCGTGCGGCATGTTCAGCGGGAGGTCAGCCCGGTGCAAGTGGCCGAACAAATTATGACTTCACCCGTCATCAGTTTACCGCCAGATGCCCGCATTTTTGAGTTGCGCAATCTATTTGATGACAAAGATATTGGTATCGTCCCCTTGATCAACGCGCAGCAACACTTGGTTGGCCTTGTCACAAAAGGTGATTTAACCCGCCAACGGGTGCGTTTTACTGATTTGGCACCTCGCCCCGTAGCAACTATTGCTAACCCAAAGGTGCTCACCGCGACCATGCAAACGAATATTCGCGAATTGGCGCGCGTGCTCTTGGCGCAGGATATTCGCGGCTTGCCCATCGTTGATGACCGCCGCCAGGTGGTCGGTATCGTGACTCGGGGCGATATTCTGCGGGCGCTCGTTAATTACGCGCCGCTGGAGTTGTGGCTGTAATTTATATGATTGGCCGGAATTGGGGATCCCCTGATGTCTCTCCCCACCAGCATAAGTATCTAAAGCGTGGAGGTTCCCCAATCCAAGTGAGGTGTAGGCAGAGATTTATCTCCGACAGCACGGCCAGATCCAGGCGCACGGTGCCGTTGCTTATCCGCCGCCGCGTGGTGCGAAACGGAGTTCATCGCATTGGGTACTGCGTCGAGGTTTACTCCCCTTTCTGCAAAGCAGAAGCATCCACGCCAGTTTTAAAACCCGCTATTCTGGTCCTTCTCCTGTGTATTGATAATGCCCCGAGTCCCTCTATCGTAGTGCCCAGCCAACGCCTCCCTACAAGGGGAGGGGGGGCGCTGCCCAATATCTGAAATTAAAACAGCTTACAACCGCTCAATACGGGTTTGTTGCGCTTGTAAATCGACCAAGGTGGCGGCGAATTTCCCCGCTCGCTCGCGTTCCTGCGCCACGACCACTGCCGGTGCTCGGTCGGCAAAACCGGGCGCGTCGAGTTTGGTGCGGGCTTTGACGAGCTCGGCCTCGGTTTTGGTAATTTCACGCGCTAATCGCGCAAGCTCGGCGACTTTATCAATTAAACCTGCAAGCGGAATGTGAATGTGCAGGTTGCCGACGAGCGCCATCGCCGCCTCGGGCACGGCTTCACCTGTGCCCAATGGCGTCACATTGCCGATGCGCCCCACTGAGTTCAACAACGCCGCAAAGCGACTAAACCGCGCCACTTCCTCATCCGTTGCGTGGGTGACCAATACATCCAAGGATTTGCTCGGTGGAATGTCCATTTCTGCCCGAATGCGGCGCACGCCCAAAATCACATTTTTGAGCCATTCGACCGCATCAATCGCTTGTGTGTTGATTTTTGCCTCGTCCGCGATGGGATAGGGCCGCCCCAAAATGCTGTCGGTATCGGCAACATGCACGAGCGCCATCGGTGCCAGCCGTTGCCAAATCGCTTCGGTAATGAATGGAATAATCGGGTGCAGCAGGCGCAGCAAGGCCTCCAGTACGCGCACGAGCGTGCGGCGGGTGCCGCGTTGGGCGGCCTCATCCCCCGCTTTTAATGCCGGTTTGGTGAACTCAAGATACCAGTCGCAATACTCGTTCCAGGTGAATTCATACAAGGCTTGCGCGGCTAAATCGAAGCGGTATTCCGCAAAATGCTTGGCGACATCCCGCTCTACTTGCTGCAAGCGGCCGATAATCCATTCATCGGCATCACTCAAGGTGACGGGCGTGTCGGCCAAGCCCGTGTCTTGTTGCTCGCACTGCATCATCACAAAGCGGCTGGCGTTCCAGAGCTTATTGCAGAAGTTGCGATAGCCTTCGATACGGCCTAAATCAAAGCGGATATCCCGCCCGGTGGTGGCGAGTGCGGCGAAGGTAAAGCGCAGGGCATCGGTACCAAAGGCGGAAATACCCGCGGGGAATTCCTTGCGGGTATCTTGTTCGATTTTTTTCGCCATTTGCGGTTGCATGAGGCCTGCCGTGCGCTTGGCGACCACGGCTTCAAGTTCGATGCCGTCGATCAAATCAATCGGATCGAGCACATTGCCCTTGGATTTGGACATTTTCTGGCCTTGCGCATCCCGGATCAGACCATGCACATACACTTCGCGGAACGGCACTTGGCCATCCTGGAAGTACAGCCCCATCATCACCATGCGTGCGACCCAGAAAAAGATGATGTCAAAGCCGGTGACGAGCACGCTGGTGGGATAAAACTGCGCGAGTTCTTTTGTGTTTTGCGGCCAGCCCAAGGTAGAAAATGGCCAGAGTGCGGAGGATAACCACGTATCGAGTACGTCGTTATCCTGTGATAACGTGACAGTACCATCAAGATCGTACTGCGCCCGAACCTCGGCTTCACTGCGCCCCACATACACCTTGCCCGTTTCGTCATACCATGCCGGAATACGGTGTCCCCACCAGATTTGACGGCTGATGCACCAGTCCTGAATGTTCTCCAGCCACTGAAAATACGTGTTCGACCAGCTTTCCGGCACGAATTTAATCTCGCCACCGCGCACCGCATCAAGCGCAGGCCGCGTGATGGCAGAAAGCCCACCGGGGCGGCCATCATCTTGCGTTTCGCGGGTGAGATCGACAAACCATTGATCGGTCAGCATCGGCTCGATGACTGCGCCGCTGCGATCTCCGCGCGGCACCATGAGTTTGTGATCATCGATTTTTTCGAGTAAATCCAGTGCGTTCAAATCATGAATGATTCGGTCGCGCGCTTCATAGCGATCCAGCCCTGCATAGTGCGCCGGTAACCCGGCTTCTGGTGCTCCGCCGATGATTTCCGGCATTGAGCGGATGCGCGCATCATGGGTGAGTACGTTGATTTTCGGCAAGTTATGCCGCTGCCCGACGGCATAGTCGTTAAAGTCATGTGCGGGGGTGATTTTCACGCAGCCGGAACCAAATTCCGGATCGACATAATCATCGCCAATAATGGGAATTTCACGGCCAACCAGCGGCAGGGTGATGGTTTTGCCGATCAGGTGTTTGTAGCGCCCATCTTCCGGATGCACAGCCACGGCGGTGTCACCCAGCATGGTTTCAGGGCGCGTGGTCGCCACAATCAAAAAACCCGAACCCTCGGTGAGCGGATAGCGCAGATGCCAGAGATGACCGGTTTCCTCTTCGCTCAACACCTCCAGATCGGAAACGGCAGTGTGCAGCACCGGATCCCAATTCACGAGTCGTTTGCCGCGATAAATCAGGCCATCGTCATACAGGCGTACAAATACTTCGCGCACGGAATCGGATAAGCCTTCGTCCATCGTGAAGCGCTCGCGCGACCAATCGCAGGATGCCCCCAGTCGCTTCATTTGTTCGGTAATAAACCCGCCCGATTCGCCTTTCCATTGCCATACGCGCTCGGTGAATTTTTCGCGCCCCAGATCGTGCCGGGTTTTACCCTCGGCTTCGAGCTGGCGTTCCACCACCATTTGCGTGGCGATGCCTGCATGATCGGTACCCGGCTGCCACAGCGTGCGCGCGCCCTGCATCCGATGCATGCGGGTGAGTATATCCATCAAGGTATCCTGGAACGCATGCCCCATGTGTAGCCGACCGGTCACGTTCGGCGGCGGCAGCATGATGCAGTAATTCGGCGCATCGGCGGGCAAATCAGCGTTGGGTGTGAAATAGCCGCCAGCTTGCCAGCGAGTGTAACAAGGGGCTTCAATCTCGGCGGGGTTGTAGGTTTTTTCCATGAGCAAAATCAACTAATTTGAGTCATTAAATAAAGCAAAAACTATTCAGAATCACGCGCCACCTGCACGATTTGCCGATGCTGTGGCTTCACGCCAGCAGCTTGATAATCGCGCCAGCGCGCGCGCGCGGCATCCCGATTCGCGGGCTGGGCATCCACCACCTCATCAAGCTGCTCGCGTTCGGCCACGCGCTCAATCGGCACGCCAGACAGATTAATCACCGAGGCGAAACCGCCCGCCGCTGGATCAATGCCTAAAAACAGTGGTGCGTGCTCGACATCTTCCGGGTCGGCGGTGTGCGGCACAAACGCGTCGGGGCGATAACCCCAAAGGTACTCATCAAAACTTTCCACATGCGCGTGGTTGGCACATACCACATAGGTCATGCGCTCATCTACCACCGCCTGCGCGCACAATTCGGCGGCATAAAACCAATAGGCTTCGGGATCAGTATCGTCAATTAAATGAAATATCACGGCGCTCATTAACACTGACCCCTTTTAAATGATGGCTCGGCAGCCCGCAAAATCGCAGTGTGCATATGACGACGGCAGAGTGAGCGCGTATTATGCCTAAATTTAACCCATCCCCGCAGCGCCGATGCCCCTTATTCCGAAATCTATTGCCCTTAATCGCTTAAAAATCCTGCTGGCTTGGCTGGCAGTGCTGCTTGTCGTGGGTTTGGCGGTTGCGTGGATTGGTCCTGCCCGGCTGATTGCGCCCTGGCGACATATTTCCCCCGCAGCCTTGGGCGGGGCATTGCTCTTGATGGTGCTGAGTTATGCATTACGTGCTGTACGGATTCAACGGTATTTTTTGAGCGAGCTTCGCGGCCAATTTTGGCCGACGCTCAAACTATCGACTTGGCATATTTTGTTGAATAATTTTTTGCCCATGCGCAGCGGGGAACTCAGTTTCCCCCTATTGATGCAGCGCTATTTCGCCTTGCCCCCCCCTCGCACTGTGCCGGTACTGCTGTGGTTTCGCCTGCTGGATTTGCAAGCCATCGTGATTTTAGGGCTGCTCGCCGTATTTCTGGCTCTGGGGTCGGGCATGGGCTTAACCGATGCGTGGCTGTGGCCGGTGGTTATTTTATTGCCCGCGCCGTTATTGGTTTATTCGGCAAGAGCTCGCCTACATCGTTTTCTCATGCAACGCCCACCCGGAAAATGGCGAGATCGGCTGCTTGCCAGCGTTGATAGCCTGCCCAATTCTACCGGTCATTTTCTTGCCACCTTGGGTTGGACCTGGGCCAACTGGTTGGTGAAGTTACTTACACTGGCCTGGCTATTGATGAATTTGGCACCTGTCAACATCGCCGGCGCGCTTGCCGGCGCGCTTGGCGGCGATTTGACCACCGTGTTGCCCATTCACGCACCCGGCGGTTTTGGAACGTTTGAAGCTGGCGTATTGCTTGCCCTGCAGCCGTTTAATTTACCTTCCGTTACCGCGCTATCGGCAGCCGTAAATTTACATTTATTTTTATTGGGATCATCGATTCTGGCAGGGTTCTTGGTGCTATTTATTCAGCATCCCCGGCACATAAATCACCCATAAACCCCCCCGCCAAAATGGCAGGGCCGGTGAGGCATCGGTTTGGTGCGATTTACCGTACACTCAACCCGTTCAGGCATCATTACGCTAAAAGTGCGCGGAGCATCCATGCATTTTTTTCATGCAGCTCCATCCGACGCGTAATCAAATCAATGGTTGGTTGGTCGTTTGCGGCCTCCGCAATCGGGAAAACTGCCCGTGCGGTACGCACCACGGTTTCTTGACCCTTGACCAAATGCGCGATCATTTCACTCGCGGTTTGGGTTTCATCGGGAATGGCGAACGAAGCCAAGCCAGAGAACTTCTTAAATGAAGCCGGAGCGAATGCACCCAAGGCACGAATGCGTTCGGCTACCTCGTCCACAGCGGTGAACAGCTCGGTGTATTGAGTTTCAAACATCATATGTAAACTGTTAAACTGCGGCCCGGTCACATTCCAATGGAAGTTATGGGTCATCAAAAACAGTGAGTAGGTATCTGCCAGTAATTTGCTCAAACATTCGGCAATCGCCAGTCGATCTTTTTCGCTAATCCCGATGTTGATGTTATCTCCATTGGTCTGGTGAGATACCACTTCGGCAATGTCTTTCTTCTTGGCCATGATGCACTCCTGAATTTCAACAAAATCCACACTATAGCCCCAGTGAGCTATGGGTATGACCATAGCGCGAGCGGGTGACGGACTCAAGCTGTAAAAACACATGAACGCCTGGCAATGACACGCCATTGATTGGGGGCGGGGTGTTTGCTCAGAAGTAATACCCCAGGTTGATATTAAACAAGCGATTGATGGGTGTCGCAGCCGAACCTTGCGCCAGGTTTTTAGTCGGTTGATGTGAATGATTGTCAAAATTACGCGGGTTGAATGACACCGCTCAGAATGTCATAGGCGTAAAAAACCCGAAAATTACTGAATCTACGGGATTTAATGGAATTGTGTGGAATTTCATGAATCGAAAATGGTAGTCGCGAGTGGGATCGAACCACCGACCACCACCATGTCAAGGTGATGCTCTACCACTGAGCTACGCGACTAAAAAGATCAGGACGCGCATTCTACTTGCTTTTAAATTGCTGTCAACACAGTATTTAACCAATTGATTTTATTTGATAATTTTCCGTGATGGTATTTTATCCACGGATTGATAAGCCGGATGGGCAGATCGTAAATCCATCGTGATTTTCTGATGTTTTTAACGCTGTGACGAATTCACGCCTATTCTGTGCCTACCTCTTGATTTGGTTGTCATTTTTAAACGATCACAGTCCTGGTTTCAACCGGTCAGTGCAACGCTTCATTAAACACTTGAGTTGGGATTTTAAATCATAGGGGTTTTCTGGGTTAACACGAAAGCATGATGAAAGTCGCGTACAACACTGCTATTTAAGGCCAAAAGTATGAAATCACGCATCGCAGTATTAACTCCTGCTACGTGATTGAGCGGTCCAAAATGGTGTTATCCACAACAGCTTGGAAAATAAAAACAGGAGACTCTTAACGTTTGATTGGCTTAGGTGCGGGATTAGCAGTTTTATCGGCAGCAGAAGCAACGGACGACAGTGCGAAGGCGGCACTAATAAACAGTGCAACGGTCCAGTTGTATGTCATGGGATTTTTCTTTAAACGGTTTGCATATCAATAACTTGAGGTTTAAGCATTGGCGCTTCACGGGTCATTATCACTTGAGATGAGGCTGGTTTCTTATTCAGATGAGTATCTATTGGCTTATTTATATGAGATCAACCTATGCCTTATTTATTTCACAAGGTAATTTGATGAATATTGTGCAAAACATTCAGTTGTTTAATGCGGAACGTGAACCTGAACAACTGGCGCTCAAATATCACACTATGCGCCTTAACCCGTTTGTCTTTTTGCGGGGGACTTGCCATTTATTTTATGATCGCCTACCACATGAGCTCATGCTCGATGAGGCACCAGCAACTTGGGTTTGCGGTGACCTGCATCTTGAAAATTTTGGCAGTTACAAGGGCGATAACCGGCTGACCTACTTTGATTTGAATGATTTTGATGAAGCGGCGCTGGCGCCCTGCACTTGGGAGCTGGTGCGTTGTTTGACCAGTATTTTGGTGGGCGCCCATAGTCTATCGATTAAACGTCCCGAAGCTTTAGCGCTTTGTGACCGATTTCTCGAAGGCTATACAACCGCCTTGGCTTCTGGAAAAGCCCGCTGGATTGAGCGTGATACGGTCTTCCTTGATAGCGCATGTGCACATCAAGCAGCCTCAATGGAAAAGTGAGGCACATCGGGTTGTGGGTGTACAGCAGCGGATGCAATCCGTGTCGATGGCGTTTTTGCACGCTGTGATGATGGGTAAGCAATCCTATGTTTTGCGGGCGTTACAGCCGAGTGAAGACCGGGTTGATCTCAGTGCCACAGTGAATGCCGCACAGATGATCGAAGGCGTCCTGCGCCATATGGGCGAACTCGTCGCTTGGGGACAGTTGCGCAGCAGTGGTCGAGCGGGTTCTTCCATTGCAGACGAACTGATTGATTTCGCCCAGAAGAAAAAATGGCAAAAATCATTAATGGATTTGGCACAGCAGTGCAAAAAACAGGTTGAAAAAGACTACCTCAGTTATGCGGAAGCCTTTGACGATGGGGCTTTTGAGGAACGGTAGCTTTTGCAGCACTACAGATGACTGGGTGCTGCAAATGACTGCTGGTTAACCCAATCGAGCCAATCGATCAGCCGTACTTTGAGTTTGAGGTGCTGAAGCACCCTTGCGAACCGCCTCAATCTCGGCAGCGTGATCAGTTTGACGCTGGCCGATATCAGCGACGATCCTGTCGCCTTCGCCTGAAATTGTCTGTGCTTTTGATCCGCTGCCACTTCGCGCTTCCGCTTTCGACAAGGCGCTACCCGTTATCACGACTACGGCGAGCATGCTGGCAATGACTGTACGAGCCATTAATTTAGAAAACATACGCGACGTTAACTCACCTCTTTACTCATGACTTCAGCGGGTTCTGATGCCATTCCGTACAGCATCAAAACGATAACCGGGCCTGCAATCAATCCGATCAACCCCATGACCTCAACCCCGCCTAGAATGGATAGCAGTACGATCAGAAATGGTGCATGGCTTTTGGCACCGGTAACGGCTGGCTTGATGAGGTAGTCACCCGACAGGGTGATGATATGACCGACACTAAGAATGATGACAGCATAAGCGATATGCTGCCCCGTGTAAGCGGCCACCGCTGCGAGCGCCAGCACAATACCGGATCCGCCGGGAATCAATGATGACAAAGCCAGAGCGATGGCAAATACCATGCCTGCGGGCAAACCCAGGAGCCAAAACATCAGGGCGCCAAGAACACCCTCCCACAAAACCAAGGCAATCATCCCCAAGACAACGGCACGAACGGAAGAAACCAACACCTGTTCAAGCCGCATCATGGTGGGGATACCGACAAGCTCAAAGAGATGAGGGCGAACGCGCTCCGCAATGGCCTCGCCGTGAATAAGCAGCAATACGGCGACAATCAAAGCCAGGGCGGTATGAACAATCAACATCAAGGTATGACCGGCAATGTGCCCCGCTAGCGGTTCAACTTCGCTGATCATCTTGTTAATTGGATGCTGATTGAGCCAATCCATGACGACATCGGCGTGGTTTGAAACGGTAATCCCCAACACCGGTAGCTGCTTAAGCACGTCGAGGATTCGATCAACAGGAATTGAGCTACTCTGGAAGCGCGCCACAACAGGTAAAACCGATTGCAGCACAATCATTGCAGGCA
Source organism: Halothiobacillus sp. 35-54-62 (assembly GCA_002281295.1). Taxonomy (GTDB): domain Bacteria; phylum Pseudomonadota; class Gammaproteobacteria; order Halothiobacillales; family Halothiobacillaceae; genus Halothiobacillus. The sequence continues at coordinate 18,892 of NCFS01000023.1, forward strand.
GGACAAATACCATTGCCCACATGAGTCCAATCACCAATGCGGACAGAATAATGGGCAATCCACGGCGCACGAGAAGCTGGTGGATAGGGTGGCTTACCAAGGCCAAAGCAAAGCCCGCCAGAAGCGGAACCGCAAACGGGCTGGCAATCCACAGGGCAAGGCCTATCAGAATAGTCCATATCCAACGAGATTCGGTTAACGGCATAGTGACTCCATTGGCGTTTTCAAATTAACTCAACCGATCCACAACACTTTGAATTTTAGGTATAAAGCAGTTTTTTGAATCGTATTGGCTTGGATTGCCCCCGACTGAACGGCACCAGAGCGTGCCGTCGCGCTCAGCAGTCCTGCACCAAATAACCAACGTCGTCCGGTCAGCGCGGTAATTGACGCCAAGGAAATTGAGATTTGGAAGAAAATCATGGCGATTTCCAAATCATGATGCGGTTTATTCAAGCGGGCGGATTCCGCATTGGCATGCTCCGATTCCTGCTCCAACGCATCGGCACGCTGCTTGATCTCAACTTTTTGCACGGTATATTTCGCGATCTGGTCTTTAAAACCCGCCACGCGATTCGGTGTCGTTAAATCGACTGCCAACGCCATCAAATGGGATTTAGTGCTGACTGCCTGGTAATAATTCCACTCATCGGTCGCCTTGGTCTTCTTTAAAACCGCCTCATTGAGGCAGGGGAAAAAATAAGGTTGCATGAGTGCCTGTCAAGGAGGAAAGCAGATTAATGTTGCGTAGTTTAACCATGGTGCTGTTTACACATAGTTAACATTTGCTGACTGAGCCTATGGTGGCGACAAAAATTTTGACTATCCGCTATTGGCACGAATCCAATGGCTATCACTGGGACAGAAACAGAAGCGCCCGCTGTCGCTTTTGAGCTGGTCAGAATTCGCGCTCCAGCATCCCCCATGTAGACCAGTTGGTCTGGTGAATACCCTCCTGTCTGGCTGCCTGTTCACCAACTGCGACCAGCCATTTTGGTGAGACATGATAGGCCACCTGTGGCATGAGATATCCCTCGAAACCCCGCTGGCCATTCGCCATAACCCGTTGGTTATCTCCTTCAACCTCGAGTTGCACGGCGTAGATGCCCTGGATGGCACGGCCAAGACTGGTATTAACAAACCAACCATTGGTTATGCCATCCCCAACTTGTTGCGTGTATCCCGCTTCGCCCTGGGTAAACCAGGGATACCAAAGCTGAGCCCACATGACTTGCGTGGAAATGGCATTGCCCGCACCAGACAGTTTCCGGGGCGAGTACTGACCTTCAACTTCAAAAGTCACCAGGGTGGCTTCGCCTTTTCCCGGATTGCAATCATGTAGGGCAGCAAATTTTATCCCTGCAGCCGCAGGTCCCAAGGCGCTTTGGTTCCGTCCAAGGGGAAAATTTGCCGAGAATTGGGGTAAATCCAGCTCCATGCCAATCCGATCACTGAAACGGCCTTCAAGTTCCGGTGACAAGGTTAGTGAACTGGGTTGACTGTGACTGGCTTGTGCGTACAGGTAACCTGAGTTTTCCAGCCATGGTTCTTCGATGCCTATGGCTTTGGTCATGAAATCATCTACATCACAGTTCCAATCTTGTATGCAGTAGGCTTGTTGAGACCATAAGGCGCCAGTTAAAAACAGCGCTGGCAAAGCATAGGTTAATCGGATTTGCATGTCACATTCTCATTTGGTGATCATATAAAAGAGAATCAATGCTATTTGCATTTGGTTTGACTGTCAATATACCTGAGCTCATCACGCCCTCGGGTTCATGGGCGGGAATCCAGGGGATAGCGGTAATGTCGTTGTGCGACTACCCCATGGGCGGATGAAAATCGAAATACTCGGCCAATGGGCCCCAAGGGCAAGAAACTCGGTTTTTTAAACCGACATCAGTACAGGAAATTTATGCCCCTCCGATTCGTGAAAAATCACGACTTAAAACAAAATATCTCGTCACGGTCTGTTGATTAGGCCCGTGTTACGCCAACGCATGCAGCCCTTGATAGCCCACGTAGAAACCGACCAGCAGAATTAATGCCCCAGAAAAATACGGCGCTTTCCGTGTGAACTCACCGAAGCCGCTCCAGCGCTTAGAAGCGTGTTTCACACCTACGGCAGCCAGAACCCCAGCGGCGACCATCGTCAGTGCTAAACCAACACTGAAACTGAGAACCAGTGTCGCACCCAACGCAACCTTCTTAAGTTGCAGGCATAACAGCAATATGGTGATCGAAGCGGGACAAGGAATGAGTCCCCCTGTCAGTCCGAACATGACGATCTGACCTGTGGTCGCTTTCCGATTGGTAAAACGATGGCGAATGTCATTAGCGTGGGCGAGTTCGTGTGGATCTTGGTAGCCGGGTGCCAATACATCTAGCGCCTCGTACGCCTTAATCGCATGGTGATGGTGATCAACTTCGACAAATTCCACGTCGTAGTCGTGGCTGTGTCGTTCATCGCCTAGGCGTAAACGGGCGACAAACTCATGGGGTTCAGGTATCTCTTGTTTTGATTCCACGAAACCATCACGCTGGGCGAAGGTGAACACCTGACGGCTGCCATCCGGACGTTCTGTTTCGATCTGAACCTGATCGGCTATCCAGTTGTAATCGTTTTTGTTTTCACGGTACAGCCGAAAACGGGGTGGAACACCTTGCTCGAATACTGCCAGCCGCACTATCCCATGCCCAGTGTCGATATACTTGACTTCGTCATGGTGATCATGGCCATCATGTTCCTGGGCCTGATGGTGGAAGCAGGCACGCTGCTGCCGCCAAGTCCGCCAAATGATCCAGGCTGCAATACCAATAATCATTACGGCAGAAGCGATTTGAAAATACGGCTCTGTTGTTTCCGAGTACCAGTTTTGACCAAAGTACAAGCCCGCCATCGCAACCGCCCAAACAATGGCGGTGTGTGATAGTGCAGCCGATAAACCCAATAATACGGCCTGCGGAACCGTGCCTCGAATGGCGACAATAAAAGCAGCCATCATGGTTTTTGAGTGACCAGGCTCAAGTCCGTGTAGAGCGCCCAACAAGATGGCGCTGGGAATAAACAGCCAGGCGTTACCTTGCTGCAGTAGCGTTGAAAACTCAAGCATGGGAAAGCGCCTTCCTATAGGTATTTAGTGATGGCCTTGAATTCGCGGATGGTGTCATCCGTGCCTTGCGTGCCTTTGTGTACGGCATGTTCAAGGCAATGGTCGATATGATCATGTACCAAAATTTTCTTGGCGTTGCTGACGGCACTTTCAACCGCTTGAAGTTGTTGGGCGATATCCCGACAGCCGCGCTCTTCTTCGAGCATGACGATAATGCTTTTTAGGTGACCCTCAGCACGCTTGAGTCGTTTGATGATGTCGGGGTGTGAGGCGTGCGTTGTCATATCTGATGTTTCCCGTTCAATTATCCTATCCCGGGGGTTAGGATAGGATGGGCATCAGTTTAACGGAGGCGCTGGTTTCGTCAATCCTGTGACACTCCCCGTTAACGCCAAAGATAGGCATCCATCGCCAAGCCACCATAGGCAAAATTCGGGTGATAGTGCGCGGGTGTTGCACCCCCTGCCGCACCCAAGGCAACAAAAAGAGGCAGGAAATGTTCTTCGGTGGGATGAGCCTCTGCGCCATAAGGTGCAGAACGGTAGGCCAGGAGTGCAGGGATATTCCGTTTGGATAGTTGCTCTGCAACCCAATCACTAAATTTCTGCGCTTTCAGCATTGAGGCGGGCGCTGCTTTTGACCAGTCCAGCCAGCCGAAATTATGTGTGATTGAGCCTGTCGCAATGATGAGAACACCCCCCTGACGCAGAGGCGCCAGCGCCCTTCCCAATTCGAAATGGGTTATTGGACCGCCGTTATGGATCAATGAGAGTTGGGTTACGGGTATATCTGCTTGCGGGTACATGACCGATAGCGGAATCCATGCACCATGATCCAGGCCCCGGTTCGGGTTGAGCTCGGTGATAACCCCCGTTTCGGATAACAGCCCAACCGCTCGTCTTGCCAATGCGGGCGCACCCGGCGCCGGGTATGTCATGCGGTGAAGTTCAGGTGAAAATCCGCTGAAATCATGAATTGTCGCTGGTGACTCTGCGAGGCTGGCTGAGGGATATTGTTCTTCCCAGTGTGCCGAGATCATCAAAATAGCTGCCGGTTTAGGGCAGCGTTGACTGATCTCCCGCCAGTCGGCCAGCGCGTCGGGTGCATGCAATAATGCATCCGGTGCACCGTGGGAGATAAAGACCACCGGCATGTTTGACGTGGTCATGGTTCTGTTTACTCTTTCATCGCTTCAACAGGGATGTTGATGGTGACTTCATCCGAAACACCCGGGGCATATTCGCCCATGTTGAATTCCGAACGCTTCACCCTGGTGTACGCATTGGCGCCAATTTCATCCTTTTTGAACAAGGGATTAGGCATATTCTGGAATGACGTTACGGTTAATGTCACCGGTTTGGTGATGCCTTTTATGGTCAAGTCGCCATAAACTTTTACCGGTTTATCGCCTTTGAATTTGACGGATGTCGATTTGAAGGTGATGACCGGGTATTTCACGGAATCGAAAAATTCCTTGTCCTGCAGATGTTCATTCAGCAGCGCAAGCCCTGTATTCACCGATTTGGGATCAATCGTAATGTCCACCGAGCCAGTTTTTGCGGCCGGATCGAATACGATCTTGCCGCTGGTTTTGTCAAAGCTGTGAACCTGATCGGAAAAGCCAAAATGGTTGTACCCGAATCGGGGTTGGGTATGTGATGGATCAATCACATAGGTCGTCGGGGCGGCGAATGCGCAGGGGGTGATTGAGGCGAGGGCAATGGCTAAGGCAATAGGTTTCATGATCGATCTCCTGGAATAACACTGATGGCAACGAACTACTTTTGACGGGTTGCCGCATGGACAACGAGTCGGAATTTGATCTGGACCTCATTGGCCACGGTACCGAAATCAGCCCACATGCCTGTCCCGATCGCAAAATCGGCACGTTGGAGCGTGAACTTTCCTTCAAACACGCCGATCCTCTCTTCCTGATGGAAGGTGGCGATTGTTTCAATCCGGTGCGTTTGCCCTTTGATGGTCATTGCCCCGGTTACGTTGAATTGATGGTTGCCCACGGGCACTAGGGATGTGGTCACAAACCGAGCCGTGGGGTAGGTTTTGGTGTCGAACCACAGCGTGTCGGCCAACGCGCCGTTCGCTTCGTCCGAACCGGCATCAATGCTGGCCAGTGCGATATTTATTTCCGCTTTTGCCTGAGCCGGTTTGTCCAGATCAAAATCGATCGAGCCTGTCAGTTGCTTGAACTTTTTGGCCAACATCCAACGTCGTGAACTCTGTGGCCTGGGCGCTCAGACTCATCAGCATCAAGCCCGCAAAGACGCTCAAGGTATTTGAAGTCATTCTCATGGACGGTCTCCTAGGGTTTTCTGACGAGCGGCAGCATGCGACTCAGAATATCGTCACGATCCACAAAATAATGTTTGAGTGCCGCCGCCACGTGACCCAGCACCAGGATGGCTAAAGTCAAATTCAGCCCCTTGTGAAGGGTGGTTAACGCGTCCCCCCATTCCTTGTTTTTCGACAGCAGATCAGGCAAGGGCAGTACCCCGAAGTAGACCACCTGGAATCCATCGGCAGAACTCATGAGCCAACCACTGATCGGGATGGCTACCATCAGAAAATAAAGCATCCCATGAACCAGATTGGCGGCTTTCCGAGCCCATGGCGCCATGGTTATGGGCAGTTCAGGAGGGTGATGGGTCAATCGCCAGATCAGTCGAAACACAACCCATAAAAAGATGGTCACCCCCACCCATTTATGCCACGAATAAAGTTTCAGCTTTTCCGGTGACAAGGGCAGGTCGTGCATGTACAGGCCGAGACTGAATGTTGCCCATAGGGCAACAGCAATCAGCCAGTGCAAACTGATTGCCGTACGGGTATAGCTGGTTGGTTGTTGTCGCATGGGTGAACACCATTCAAGATAATGTGGCGCAATGGGTGCACTGTACATATCAATGTTCATGGGACATAGTATGCGGGTCGGCAATGATTGTTGCTAAAATTGCAACAATCAAAAGAGGGGTGGTGGTCGTGGACCGATTGGATAGTATGCGGCTCTTCATTCGGATTGCCGAATTGGGGAGCTTTTCGGCCGCAGCCCGGCAGTTGAATGTGGCGCGTTCGGTAGTTACGCGGCAACTGGTTGCGCTGGAAAAACATCTTGGGATCACACTGCTTGCGCGCAGCACGCGGCAGCTCAGCCTGACTTCGGCGGGTTCGGCTTACCTTGAAAAATGTCGTGAGATATTACAGTTGGTTGAATTGGCCGAAGCCAATGCGATCGAAGACGAGCAATCACCCCGCGGGCACATTCGGATCACCTTGCCGTTCTCATTCGGTATCCATCCATTAATGCCGATGTTTGGCGAATTCATGAATGTGCATCCGGAAATTTCACTTGAACTGGAGTTCAGTGATCAGCGGGTCAATTTAATTGAGGGCGGCTTTGATCTGGCCATCCGAATTTCAGATCGATTAAATCCCAGCGATGTGGCGCGCAAAATCGGGAAAAGTCGCGAGGTTATTGTTGCCGCCTCGCGCTATCTTGAAAAAAATGGCCGCCCCAATCATCCCAGTGAATTGACTCATTATGAGTGTTTTGGCTATCTCCTTGCCACCCGGTCGAGTTGGGCATTCGTCGTCGATGGTGTCCTGCAATGGTTTCCAATCCACGGCAGGCTTCAGGCGACCAGTGGTGATGCCTTGTTGACCGCTGCTATTTCAGGTCTGGGCATTACCAACGCCCCTATGTTTATGGCTGATCAAGCAATACGAGCAGGTAAGCTCGAGATTTTGTTACCCGAGTTCCCTACATCGGAATTGGGTATTTATGCCATTTACCCGAGCAACCGTTACATACCTCACCGAGTGAGTGTTTTGGTCGACTATCTGGCACAACAAATTAAATTAATTGAGTCGCGGTGTGTCGCAGTGGCAACGTGGTAATGTTCGGTTCGGGTAAAATGGGCATGTCATATTTTGCGGGCGACATCCACTGAAAATTGCCTCGGGGAACGGGAAATCAGGCAAGTCATACCAGCTTTCTCAATTGAACCGCAACGGTATTGGGCGTTTTATGACGCCCCCTGAAGCGATGCAATCAGCGGGCAGGAAACCGTTCCTGTCCGTCCATGGCAAGCGCGTACCAGTTCGGACAGCGCAGTTTCCATTCGCGCCAGATCGGCCATTTTTTTACGCACAACCTGGAGCTTGTGTTCGGCCAGGTTGCTCGCTTCGTCGCAGTGAGTCCCTTCGCTCAATCTGAGCAGTGCGGCGATTTCCTCCAGGCTAAAACCCAGATTTTGAGCCGATTTCACGAACTGCAACCGGGTTACGTCTGCCGATCCATATCGGCGAATGCTGCCGTACGGTTTGTCCGGCTCCAGTAACAAGCCTTTGCGCTGGTAGAACCGGATGGTTTCCACATTGACCCCGGCCGCCTTGGCAAAAGCGCCAATCGTTAGATGCTCATCAATAGGCTGCATATCGCTTGACTCCGTACATGGCTACGGGGATAAGTTTGCACCTCTAATCTGAGATTCGAAAGAGGAGATCATCATGTCACAAGAGAAAACCGGGCGCCTGCCGCTCATCGGCGGCGTCATCGCGGCCATCGCAGCCTCCCTGTGTTGCGTTGGCCCATTGGTTCTGGTCATGCTCGGTGTGGGCGGTGCCTGGGTCAGCAATTTCGCACTACTGGAGCCATTCCGACCCTATTTTCTCGGGGCCGCCCTCATCGCCCTGTTCTTCGCCTGGAAAAAGATCTACCGCGTTCCGGCTGGAACCGTCTGTACGCCGGGCTCTCTGTGCGCCATGCCCCAGACTAACCGAATCTACAAGGTGCTGTTTTGGGTTGTCGCGGTACTCATCACGCTTGCCATGATCTTCCCTTATCTTGCCCCGTTATTTTATTGAGGTGCTTCGCCATGAAAAAGCTGATTTTTGCCGTGATTATCGGATTCTCTTTGGTCAGTACTGCGTTTGCTGCCGAGCGAACGGTCACGCTGTCCGTCCCGGGCATGTATTGCGCGGTGTGTCCCATCACGGTGCGCACGGCGCTGGAAAAAGTTCCGGGTGTCGTTAAGGCCAAGGTTTCTCTGGAGAAGAAAGAAGCCGTGGTGACTTTCGATGATACCAAAACGACGGTTAATGCGCTGGAAGATGCGACGTTTGCGGCGGGCTATGAATCCACATTGAAGTCGGAGCCGAGCAAATCAGGAGTCACTCAATGAGTGAACATATGCTCCGTATTTCAGGCATGACCTGTGAACATTGTGCGCTCTCGGTGCGGCAGGCCTTGTTGTCGGTGGCCGGTGTGAAGCATGCCACCATCGCCTACGCTGATGGCACGGCTCTGGTTGAAGCTGCAGGCGATATTCCGTTACCCACCCTAATCGATGCCGTACGCGCCAAGGGCTATGGCGCGGAATTGGCCACAAAGTCTGATTGCTGTGCGTCTGCCCTACCCGCTGAAAAACTGCAGATCGCCATCATCGGCACGGGCTCGGCGGCCTTTGCCGCCGCCATTCGCGCCGTGGAGGAGGGTGCTGATGTCACCGTAATCGAAGCGGGCACTGTCGGTGGTACCTGTGTCAATGTTGGCTGTGTCCCGTCAAAAATTCTGATTCGTGCCGCGCAGGTGGCGCATCTGCAAGCGCAACATCCGTTTCCGGGACTCGCCCGACACGCGCCCGTGGTGGATCGCAAAGCGCTGGTCGCACAGCAGCAGGCGCGCGTCATCGAGCTGCGCCACGCGAAATACGAAAACATTCTGGAAACCAATCCCGGTATCAATTTGTTACGCGGCTTCGCACGCTTTGAGAATGCCAGGACACTTATCGTGCGCCAAGCCGATGGCAGCGAACAACGCCTCACGCCGGATCGCATTCTGATCGCCACGGGCCGCTCACCGCAGATTCCCGACGTGCCCGGGCTTGCCGGCACGCCGTTCTGGACATCCACCGAGGCATTGACCGCCGAAGAAATGCCCAGGCATCTGATTGTATACGGTGGCTCGGTCGTCGCACTGGAGCTTGCGCAGGCATTTCTACGCCTGGGCAGTCGAGTCACACTGGTGGCGCGCAGTGCGTTATTGTCGAAAGAAGACCCTGCCATTGGTGAACACCTCAAAGCAGCGTTGGAAGCCGAGGGAATGCAGATTCTCACGGATACCAAGGTGAACGCCGTGCGCTTTGACGCCAGGGGGTTTGAACTTGATACCAGTGCAGGCAACCTGATCGGCGACCGGCTGTTGATCGCCACCGGGCGCAAACCCAATACAGCGGGGCTTGATCTGACCCATGCTGACGTGGCCACAGAGGCCAACGGTGCCATCATCGTAGACGATCATCTGCGCACTTCAGTGTCGAACATCTATGCGGCCGGCGATTGCACCAATGCACCACAGTTCGTGTATGTGGCGGCGGCGGCCGGTACCCGCGCTGCCATTAATATGACGGGCGGCGATGCCACGCTAGATCTTTCCCTTGTTCCAGCGGTCGTGTTCACCGACCCGCAAGTAGCCACAGTTGGGCTCACCGAGGCGCAGGCGAACAAGCTGGGCATGGCAAGCGACAGCCGCACGCTCACGCTGGACAACGTACCCCGCGCACTGGCCAATTTCGATACCCGGGGGTTTATCAAACTGGTCGCAGAAAAAAATACCGGACGCTTGCTGGGTGCGCAGATACTGGCGGGAGAGGGGGGCGAGGTGATCCAGACCGCCACGCTGGCGATAAAAAACTGCATGAGCATCAACGAGTTGGCGGGGCAATTGTTCCCCTACCTCACCATGGTGGAAGGCTTGAAGCTCTGTGCCCAGACCTTTACCAAAGATGTGACGCAATTATCCTGCTGCGCGGGTTAGGTTCGACGTGCTGCCAGCAGCCCGCCCGCTTGTGGTTCCCGCCGAAGCCTTTGAGGCTACGCAGATACAAAAAGCACGGGCCAAAGCTTCAATGGTGTTGATTGTCCCTCAAGCGGATCAACCAATCCGCAGTGCCGGGTCATGCAGGTATCGCACAGTGGGTTTTATGGCTGTCTGACGCGCAGGCCGAGTCCCCGGACTCAAGCCAGTCAAATCCCCAGGGCTCCTGTTTCAGGATAGCTTCCACTGCAGTGATCGAACCTATGACGCTCCCCCCGTGTCCAGCGAGGATTTCCAGCGACTGCTTACGGATCAGGGGATTACCTGCAGCATGAGTCGGAAGGGGGAATGTTGGGGCAATACCGCCATGAGCGTTTCTTCTTCACTCTGAAAATCGAGTGGAGGGTTTTACCCCGTTTTCACGGACACTTTTTGGACTTCTTTGGACTTCCCACGGTATGGTGAAAGCGGGTCGAATTGGCGTCATAATCAGCCAACTAGAAAATTTTGATGTTGATGGGAAAAAAAGTATTTGCCATCTTGTCTCATTTAAAATAGGCTGGGCCAAAGATTCATACCGGTTGGTATCTAGAGAGCAATAGTCCTGATGAGTCACCTTGGCCCCGATCAAACCCGTACAAAAATCCTGCTGGCTGCCGCTGCCGAAATTCATCGACAGGGTTTTCAGGCGGCCAGCATCGCCCATATTCTGGCCGATACGGGGTTAACCAAAGGCGCGCTCTATCATCACTTCCCATCCAAACAAGCTTTGGGTCTGGCCGTGGTAGATGAAGTGGTATTGATTGGGTTGGAGGCACGATTGCTCACCCCCCTGCGCGAAGCGGACGAACCGCTCGATACCCTGCTTGCCTATATGGATAGCCGCATTCATGTGATGACCGACGATGCCTTTAAGCTTGGTTGCCCGCTCAATAACCTGGTGCAGGAAATGAGTTTGGTTGATGATGAGTTTAAAGCGCATCTTGATCACATTTTGCAAACCTGGCAGGCGGTAATTGAACACACCCTGATTCGTGGGCAGGAACAACACCGCATTCGCGGGGATGTGGACTGCAATGCCGCCGCCTTGTTTATTGTGTCGGCCTGGGAAGGCTGCTGGGGCATGGCGAAAAATCGCCAATCGGCACATACCTTTCGGCTGTGCATGACCCAGCTTCAGCAATTTGTGTTGAGCCTCGCGCCCCGTGCGTGATGCAACGCCCCGAACCGGATCAGGCCACAAAACACGTGCGGCCTTGATCGGTAGATCGCGCCCAAGTTCATCTGAACCCACGCGCGTTTTTTGAGCGAATAGTGCATACCAAACGGTTGGTATATTTGTGGTTTGTTTTTATTCGAGTGGAAGGAGAAGCATCATGTCGTTAATCAAAATCATCCCGCCAGAACACGCCCAAGGCTTACTGGCCGAAACCTACCAAGAAATTCAACACACGTTTGGCAGCATTCCCAACGCCATGCAATTGGGCAGCGCAAGCCCCCATCTATTAAGTGCTCGTTGGCAGGCCACTCGCTATTTTCGAGAACATCCGACACTCAGCATGGCGCTGCAAGCCACCATCCGCATGTTGGTTTCAGCGGAAAACGACTGTGATTATTGCGTCGATTTCAACGCGAGTATGCTCATCAACTATTGTGGTCAAACCTTGGAACAAGTGACTGCCACGCGACAAGACCCAAGCCAAACGCCATTACCCGCCAAAGACAAATCCCTGCTGTCGTTTGTGCTCAAAGCCCTGCACACCGCCGCCGCCGTGAGTGCCGATGACATTGCAGAATGCCACGCGCTGGGCTGGACGGATGGTGATATGTTGGATGCCGTCACACTGGCTGCCAATAATCGTGCCGTGGATATGATTCTCAATACGTTTAAAGTTGAACGGGATTTTTAATTCGTCAATAAAACGGTAGGCAAGTCATCTTGTCTACCCAACCCCCACGGCTACTCAGGAAAACTCATGAATCTTGCTGGCGTTTATGCCTTGGTGATACTTGCGGCCTTTTTTGGCGGGGCGAATATCGTGTTGGCAAATTTTGTCTTGGCGGATTTTAGCCCGCAATGGACGGCGGCATTACGGTTCGGGCTTGCTGCTCTGATTTTGCTTGGCATCGCTATTGGGCAAAAAGCACCGTTACGCTTGCTGATCGGGCAACATCTCACCGGTTATCTGACTTTAGGTTTGGTCGGCATAGCCGGATTCAATCTACTGTTTTTTTTCGCCATGACCAGCACGACCATCGATAATGCCGCACTGATTATGGCCACCAACCCCCTTATGACCACGATCCTGGCGGGGCTTGTTTTGCGTGAGCACCCCGGTTGGCAGCGACTGATTGCGCTACCCGTGGCATTGGTGGGCGTGGCGGTGGTGATTACCCATGGCAACCTAACCCATCTACTCAGCCAGCATATCGTGCTGGGCGATTGGCTGATGATCGCCGGCAACCTATGTTGGGCAGTTTACAACGTGCTTAATCGGCGGTTGCTGCCGACGGGAATCAGCCCGATAGCCAATACCGCGCTCATTGTGACGGCAGGTGCGCTGATTTTAATCATCATTGCTGCGTTCGACCCTACCGGGATGAGACATGCACCAAACAGCACCGCCCTGCTTGCGCTCACGGGCATCATCCTTGGCGGCACGGTATTGTTTTATCTGTTTTGGACAATCGGGATTGCGCGCCTCGGCGCTGGGCGCACCGCACTTTTTTTAAATTTGGTGCCGGTATTCGCGATGTTAACCGCCATTACCGTGGGCGTACGCCCAACCTCAATGCAATTGCTCGGCGGGGCGATTGTGTTTGGCGCCACGCTCATCAGCATGATTCCCAATCGAAAAACATAAGGACATACTCAGCTGGTGGGGCTGCGCATTCGATCTTAAAAGATTCGCCATCGAACGGGTCAATAAAACTCTGCGATTCCTCAAAATCTGACCGTCAAGACGATTTCGCTGGACGCTTACGGACGTCCGACGGACTCATCATGGAGCTATTTTCGCCAAAATAAACCACGTCACAATCAGGGTACGGAAGTCATAGGCCTGATTCCGCGCGCTTCTGTACCAAGGCGCTCATTGATATGATGCTTGATCGTGGTCACTGAGACCTGACCCTATTCCCTGCCGTTGGCAGGGCAGGGCTGCTTTTTAGGGGATGAGTGTCCACAACGGGTGCTTGAACAACATAATAGGCATGACCGGAATCCTTTGGCGTAAGGGATACTTCCCCCAAATCCTAACCTGAGCCGGGGTGTTCCTCAAGCTGAAATCAATTGATTTTCATTCAATCCAACAGGGTTGATTTCAGTCGCATTAAAATATGAGAATTCGTTAATTTTCTTACCTGCTTATTCTGTTAATTTCATTAATTGCTTATGGGATATAAAAGTTTTATTTCCTATATAAGCCCTATTTGCTTAATCTGAACCTCGCAGATCAATCACGAGGATGGAAAATGAAACGTATTTTATTGCCTTGCTTACTCGCCGTTCTTGGCGTTTTTATTCTTCAATCCGGCACGGTTTTCGCCGATGGAAATCATAAAAAACATAGCGTCGTTTATGAACTCGACAGCGCCGACCTTGCCCATGAAAAAGCCACATTGAATAACATCAGCAATCACATCAAATCGCCATCCGGGCCATCCACTCGAATATATCTGGTTATCCATGGTGGTGGTTATCACTTACTGACGAGCGCTAAAACCGATCCGCAATTGCAGGCTAACATTGATAACCTGAAACTCAGTGGTGTCAAAATCAAAGTGTGCAATAACACGCTGGAAAGCAACCACCTGAACTACAAAACAGATATGTATGATGTTCATAAGGACGATATTGTCCCTTCCGGTGTTGCCTATATAACGGATAAACAGTTCGAGGGATGGGCGTACATGCATCCCTGATCAGGAAACTTATTCACCCGCCGCGGTCCTCAACTGACACTGCGCGTCCTGACGCGCTTGATGGGGCAAAGGGCCTACGGTTTTCGTCGCCATATGAAAATTCCGCATTCCGATAATCACATTGACTCCGTCCGCATCTGCCGGACCGATCCTGCAATCCCGGCCCATTGGCACTACCGTTGCAGAATTTCTGTCCTGGGTTCTTCGCGCAGTCGGTGGCCAGATTGATATCTTTGTTGAGATAGTAGTCGTAATAATTGATGGCGGTGCCTTGGATCGCGGTAATGCGCGACCCATCGGGGGCAACGAACAGCACTAGGGTACCCCCCGAACAGCTAATTTATTGGCCAGATCCAGATAGGGATAGTCGTGTTTTTGGCTATCGCGTCCAATGTACGGGTTGTCGGCGTCGATCTGTACCCGTCGGATGAGCAGCCGGTCTTCGAAGTCCGGATCCAGTCGCATGGGAATAATGAATTGATCGTCCGGGATATTCGTTAAATTGTCGACAAACATGACCTTGGCAACGGGTGCGGCCGTTTGTCAGGTTTTGTTAGTGTTAGCCAATGCTGGGACGCTGGTCAGCGCGATGGCGATTAAGCCTGACCCTTCCGTTAATCGAGCATCAGTTCAAGGTCGTGTGGTAGGGGATGCCGCCTGCTCCTGATCAGTGCTGAGCAGGAGCAGGCGGCCAAGGATGTCTCAACAGCTGGTACACCTGTTGTCGCTTATTAATCAGCTGGTGCAAAGAAACCCGAGAGATGCCCAGGGCTTTGGCAGCTTCCAACAGGTAAGGAAGCCAGAAGAAAATTTACTCACGATATATTTCATGGGTGGCAGCCTTGGTGTGCTGCCATAACCTAGCGATAGCCTAGATTTAAAGGCCCCCTTTTTTAGGCTGGCTTAACCCCCATGAGGGGGTAATCTAATACAGCCATGTCCAGGGCAGGTCTCGAACTCACTTACCCGATAGTGTACAGCGCTGCCAATCAACGTACTGAACGATAGATGGATGGGCGCTGGCGGTTGCCCAACACTATTTGCCACAATTGACCTTGTCCCGAGCGAAAAAATCCCGCACACATCAGTAAATAATATTTCCACATACGGTAAAAGCGTTTGCCATATTTCTCTGCCAGGTTGGGCCATGCGCGGTCGAAATTTCCCCACCAGGCCATCAGAGTGCGATCGTAATCCGAGCCGAAGTTGTGCCAGTCTTCAATGACGAAGCGACGCTCTACCGATGCGGTAATTTCCTTTGCCGAGGGTATTTTCCCGTTAGGGAATATGTATTTGTCGATCCATGAGTCTGTTTTTGGTGAGGTGATGTTGCCGCCAATCGTGTGCAGCAGAAATAGGCCATCGTTTTTGAGCGTCCGTTGCACTACGTCGAAGTAGGCTGAGTAATTCTTCGGTCCGACGTGCTCAAACATGCCAACTGAAACGACTTTGTCATATTGTTCAGACAGGTCTCGATAATCCATGAGCTTGATGGTGACGGGAAGACCGTCACACCGTGTTTGAGCGAACTGCATCTGCTCCTTGGAGACGGTAATACCCACCACCTCGACGCCGTAGTGCTTCGCGGCGAAATGTGCCAGGCCGCCCCAGCCACAACCAATTTCCAGAAGCCGTTCGCCGGGCTGCAATTCCAGTTTGCGACAGATCAAATCAAGCTTGTCGAATTGTGCCTGAGCCAGGTTGGTCGCCTCTTTCCAGTAGCCGCACGAATAACTCATGGAGGGATCAAGCATGGCTTCGAATACATCATTGCCAATATCGTAATGATGCTCGCCTACTTGAAAGGCCCGGCTACTGGATTGCAGATTGAACAGACTGTGGCGAAGAATTTCGCCCAGAAGACGCAACCGTGTCCACTGATCGATTTTCTCGTCAATTTCGGCATCCAGTAGTCGATGAAACAGGGCGTCTAACTGATCGCAGTCCCACAGCCCATCCATGTAGGCTTCACCGAAGCCAAGTGAACCTTGATTGAGAATCCTGGCATAAACGCGCTCGTCATGTACCTGAATATCCCAAGGCGCGTCACCATTAAACCGGACACCCGCCTCCGCAGCCAGTTCGCCCAATATGGCAGGCGGTACCGATTGAACTGTGCGATCAGAGTGTAGAGACAGATCTGCATTGGCGATTCGCAGCATGGGAAATCCTCCATAATTGGCGAGAACTATTATTCATTTAGGGAACCTCAATCAGTAGGCAAGGGCACACAAATAAGCGCTAGAGCCAAGCCGCTGGCTAAGGTGACGCGATTGATAAACAAGTTGCAAAGCGCCTTATGGCCATCATGATCGACCATCTGAAACGGAACAGCACATCGACTTCGATAGGCTAGCCGAGGATTAATGCCATCGCCCTCCATTAACCCGGTCCCGGTGAGGCTGGGAATCAGATTGGAAATATGTCGGCTTTTTAAATCTCGATGACGATAGCCAAAAACTTTTTGAGTATTGTCATCACAGTCCAATATCTGCCCTGTTGTATCCACCCAGATATAGCAAAGCTGCCTCTCCTCAGGACTAGAAGGCGTTTGCTGTTTTAGCGCCGAGGGGAAATCGCGGATTAAATCTGCTGTTATGGTCATGGTTACCTCGGCCTACTACAATTATGAGCGGCGGTATCTGACTCGTTGCAATAAACAATCTTGATAAAGTCGCTGCTATTGAAATAAATGGTTATTGAATGGCAATCTTCTTGCGCGCGCCTTCTGGTTTTTTGGGTAATACCAAATTAAGTATACCGTCCTCATACTTGGCGGTCGCTTTGGCATCGTCAACGGATTGTGGCAGTGTAAAACTGCGATAGTGCTTGCCGTAATAACATTCCCTCAAGACAACCTGGTCACTTTTTTTCTTCTTTCTCTTTTTTAGACTCAGCGCTGATTAAAATCTGATCACCATTCACTGAAATATGGAGATCCTCTTTTTTAAATCCGGGGATTTCTGCACGAACGACATACTCCGAATCATTTTCGGTTACATCAATGGGGAATTGGGTTGCAGATGCCTGATTAAAAGCGATGGGCTTCATAAAAAACCCCTGAAATAGGTCATCCATCTCGCGGCTGAGGGGGTCAAAACGCGCCAGTCCACGGAGTGGGTTGAAAACGGTGATGTCTTTCATTTTCTATCTCTCTCTTGAATTTATGGATTTTCATGAGTGCCGAAACGGGAGAAAAACTTAGCTTCTACCTGAACTCTGTACCGTCTCCGGATCAGGTGCAGGTTAATGAGTCGATTCACTTGGCCCCTTAAATTCCATCTCTGCTTCTAGCCAGTCTTCCATCTCAGAACCGGGTGAAAAACCACGTGCTTCGGCCCTGTAGTAGGCCGCAGTGGCGATATGTTCGTTAATATTTTCCGACTCTTCGAACTGACCATCGCCTTTTTTGAGACTCCGAGCGTTCGAGGGGGGAATTTTGGATTTTTTTTCAGTCATTGTTGCAGTTGTCATCTATTGCTCCTGTTGGATTTCCCCCTGATTGAGGGCGTTGCGCTGGATTCATCGGAAGTTCCGCAATGTTGGAGCAACTTAGCCATATTTTTTTCCAAGAACAAATACGGGCGAACTCGTAAGGAATGACCCTTAAGGGATGACACGTATTTGAATGGCAGGATGATGGCGTTAACGTTCCGGCTGTTGGCTTGATGAGCGCTGGAGCGTGGTTTCTTTTTTTAATTCCAGTACCGGCATGGTCGGCTAACGATATAATCATAAAAAGTATTTATTAATTTTGATTTTGTTTTTATCGCTGATCTGTCAATGGCTTTTCATGGTTTGATCAATAGTGATGAGGGACGTGAGATGGATGCAATCGATTTTAGCCAGCAACGTCAATGGATGATTGAACATCAAATCAAGGCTCGGGGCGTGTCCTCCCCTTTGGTGCTCAAAGCGTTGGACCATGTCCACCGGGAGGCCTTTCTGCCCGAAGAATTACGCGAATTCGCCTATGAAGATGTGCCGTTGCCGATTGCGGCGGGTCAAACCATTTCACAGCCTTATATTGTCGCCATGATGGTTGATGCACTGGATTTGAAGGGCGGTGAAACCGTCCTCGATATTGGTACCGGTTCGGGTTACGCTGCCGCAGTTTTGTCCCGTATTGCCGCGCAGGTGTACAGCGTTGAACGCGTTGCCGAGCTTGCCGACCAAGCCAAGTCAACACTCGCAGCACAGGGGTTTGACAATGTGCATATAGTGCAGGGAGACGGGACGCTCGGTTGGCCATCGCATGCACCCTATGATGCCATTGTCGTGGCGGCAGGTGGCCCCAAGGTGCCGGAATCACTAAAAAATCAACTCAAAATTGGCGGACGCTTGGTGATCCCCGTCGGGTTCGACCAATACTCGCAGGAGCTGATTCGAATCGTGCGTGTTTCCGAGCATCAATACAAAACGGAAGAACTCGCGGATGTTCGGTTCGTTCCGCTACTCGGCGAGGAAGGATGGCAGCCGGGAAAGCCGGAAACTGGGCCCCGGAAGCCGGCCCCAGTCATTCAACCCGATGAAGCGCGCTTGGCCGCCGCGATCGCCGAGGCCTGTGAGCCATTTTCATCCATTGATTCCATTGATCTTGCCCCACTGTTGGCGCGCATCGGCGATGCACGGATTGTATTACTGGGCGAAGCATCACATGGCACGTCGGAGTTCTATCAATTACGTGCCCGAATTACCCAGGCGCTGATTGAGCAGAAGGGTTTTTCATTTGTTTCCATTGAAGGTGACTGGCCGGATGCGGCACGCATCGACCATTATGTCCGCCATGCAGAATACCCCCCGTCGGAATGGACCGCCTTTGCCCGGTTTCCCACCTGGATGTGGCGCAATGAAGAAGTGCGCACATTTGTTGATTGGTTGCGCATGCACAATACGCCTCTTGAGCCGAGCCAGAGAGTAGCCTTTCATGGCTTGGATATGTACAGCCTTTATAACTCGATCCGCTCAATTTTGGATTATCTTGAAAAAGTTGATCCGGCTACCGCCGAGGTTGCCCGGTTGCGTTATGGCTGTCTGACGCCTTGGCAATCGGATCCGGCGGCGTATGGCCATGCGGCACTGACCGAGCGCTACCGAACCTGCGAGCATGAAGTTATTGCGATGCTCAAGGATCTGATGAAGCAGCAGCAAGCTTATGCAGCACATGACGGCGAGCGCTTTCTGGATGCGGTGCAAAATGCCCGACTGGTGATCAATGCCGAGCGCTATTACCGAATTATGTATTACGGTTCGCGCAGTTCCTGGAATTTGCGTGACGGCCACATGTTCGAGACATTGGAAACCCTGTTGCAGCATCACGGTGCCAACAGCAAGGCTATTGTTTGGGCGCATAACTCGCACGTGGGTAATGCACAAGCGACCGAAATGTCCTTGCGTGGAGAATTCAACATCGGCCAGCTCTGCCGCGAGAAATTCGGTGATGGGGTTTATACCATCGGTTTTGGCACCGACACGGGTACGGTCGCTGCGGCATCCAATTGGGATTCGCCCATGGAAGTGATGTCTGTTCGCCCCGCTCTTGAGGGCAGCTATGAACGGCTTTGTCATGAATCGGGTGTGGCCCAATTTCTGCTGCCTTTGCGTGGCTCGCACAGACCATCGCTCGTCACGAAATTGCAAAAACCCCGGCTGGAACGCGCCATTGGCGTGATCTATCGTCCCGAGAGTGAACGTCAGAGCCATTATTTTCAGTCGACACTGCCCACGCAATTTGACGAATACATCTGGTTTGACCAAACAACTGCCGTGACGCCGTTAAAAACCCAATCACTCACGGGGCTGCCCGATACCTATCCGTTCGGCCTCTAAATTCATTGGGAGTGTATGACCATGGATTTAAGCTATGTGCTCGATAAATTAGCGTGGATGCGTGCCCAACAGATCTGGCCGAATGGGCTGCGTTATCTCTGGACCGACGCCTTTGGTGTTGTGTTGTTGGTTTCGTTATATGCCGAGACGGGCGAGAAGCGGTATCTGGATGAAGCCGAATGGCTGGTGAGTGAGGTCGATCGGGTATTGGGTCGACCCCGCGGGATTCGGATTGGTGAAGCCGCTGATCGGGATGGGCAATATTTTCATTATCTCGCCATGTGGTTGTTTGCCTTGGCTATACTGGGTCGACATCTGCCCGATTATCGCCAGCAGGGCGTCAATCTTGTACACCAGATTCATGATGCATTTGTCCTGCCCAATCGGGGCATATTCTGGAAGATGACTGAAGATCTTAATCAACCCTATCCGGGTTATGGTTTCGGTGCACTTGATCCGTTTGATGGTTATCTGGCCTATCGGCTCCTTGATGAGCAGGGTTTAGCCCGCGAAATTGAGGATATGCAGCGGCTGATCGCGCGCATGGAACCCGCCTTGCTGATTACCCAGGATTTGGGGCTGGGCATGATGCTCTGGATGTCACACTTTTTCCCGGAAGAAGATTGGGCGGTCAGCCAGTGGGGGCGTTGCCTGGATATGCTCGACCGAATGTGGATCGAGCAAGGTTATTTCTGTCGGGAGCCGGGATATCCACAGGTCAAGTTTGCGTTCACCAATTATGGTGTGTCGATCGGCCTTCAAGCCGTGCATGAAATGCCGGAACGGGTACAAGGGCTCCACACATTTTTCGATCATTATCAGTCTGGCGATAATTATGACCGCGATGCCATCACCCATGTGATGGCCTGTTCAGCCCATTTTCCGGGCTACTTGCTGCGAGATTTCAATCCAGCCGTAAATCCAGCTTGAATTGGTTCAGACGGGCTTTTATCGATCAACAACTCAAGAGTGTGTCGGCGGTCGATAAAAAAGCGATAGCTGTTTGACCACATTGGGACAGCAGGATTGCAGCACGCTCGGTGCGGTAAAAAAGTACTCACTGATGACCGCAAAAAACTCAGCAGGGTTCGTGGCGGCGTAAGGGTTCAAAAATGGGGATTTGCCTGTCGCTATCTGATGGCCAAGTGCCTCGTAGGCATGAGTCAGGGCTTCAGTCCAGTTTTTTCGGTTCATGCTACGGTGGAGCGGGGGCATTCCATTCATGGCGCCATTTAATCCGTCCAATTTATGCGCGAATTCGTGGATCACGACGTTGTGGCCAGCCTGATGATGAAAAATATCGCGCTCCACTTCATCCCAAGACAAAATTACCGGCCCGTGCAACCAGGATTCGCCACTTAACCTGTTGGCCTCATGGTGAATTAAACCAAGGGCATCGGGCTGATCGTGTTGCACCCGAAATGCGCCCGGGTACAGGATCACTTCGCCCCATCCATCGAAATAGGACGCGCCCAAGTTCAGAATAAGCAAACAGGCCTGCGTTGCCACTGCTACTTTCATGGATGGCGTCACCACTAGACCTCGCGCCCCTGTAATGGCTTTTTGCGCCAGGAACCACGTCGTTAATTCGTACAGATGCACCATTTGCACGGCGTCCAGATCATGTAATGCCCAAATACGCGCGGTGACTTCGTGCCAGAGTGGGTGAGGAATGGGATGGTGTTTAAGCAATTGGCGCATACGCCAGCGCTGTAATGCTCTACGGAGTGAATACAGATAATTCCCCACAATAACTCATGGAATAGCCGAAAATGTGACCCTGATCAATACCAGGGTAGCCTGGCAGCCTGTCGCCCACTAAAAAAGGGAGATTGCCGCATTACTCACCTCGAATCAGCAATACCGGTTTGGTTGCTATCCGTATAACGCCTTCGGCCACACTTCCCATAAATATACGATTGATTCCCCTGCGCCCATGCGTCCCGATCACGATTAAATCTGCAGGCCACGTGTGCGCTTCTTCTTCAACGACATCCTGTATTCGGCGTCCTATATTTTCGATTTTGATCAACTTCGTTTCGGCCGGCACGCCCGCCGCTGCCGCCGTGGCGCCAGCCTTGCGCAAAACGTCCGCCCCATCCCGAATCATCGCGTCCCATAATGTAGAGGGATCAGCATAGGTGCCCTCCCAATTGAACTGGATTTCCACGGCATGAAGAATTCGCAGCCGTCCTTGAAGCGCCTTGCACAGCTTGATTGCTTCTTTTAAGGCGATTTCAGAGGTATGACTGCCATCGACGGCAACAAGCATATTTTGATACATGATTACGCTCCAACCCGTGTTGTAAAACCTGTTGCGAATGCATCGGACTCATCAAGGCACTGGGGAATACGGGCCATTGCCATACTTTGAGCAACTGCGAGCCCATGCCACTTGGCCTAGAGGTGACCAACCGTATTCGCGCCAGGGCGACTTCGGCCAGAATCATCGGTAGTTCAAATTAAACTGGAGGACTCGAACCAAGTGACATTGCATTGGTTTTTTACCGCAGCCGCAAACAAATCGACAAGCGCTTGTGCCAGGTGCACAGTACCTTTCAGGATGTCTTTTTCAGCGCTTTCTTTCACAGGATTTGCTGAGTTTCTGGCATCAATTGCGGCTTCTAATCGATGAAATGCTTCCGGCACATCCGCCTCCAAAATAGAGCCCGGTACGATCGTGTCTTGTCCCATTATTTCCAGCATGGAAAACGCATCCTTCTCAGACATCGTGATACTGGCATCGGCTCGGCATGTAAATGTAACCATTATAAAGTTCTCCTCATCAGGGTTTATCTGGGGCATTCAAAAATGGACCTGTTCCCGGCATTATCTGCGTTGAGCCAATAGTATGACACTTGAATGCGCCCTTAATGGGTAAGTTTTCGAGTGGGTCCAAAGGGGCTCCTCGCCTGCTTTGAAATAATCCAGAGGGGCTGTTTGGGCTGTATCTGCCGCGAGATACCAATGAAGCCCGGGCGCGGTAGCGGGCAGGGGGAAATGGACATCCTTGGTGCCGGCATTGAACGCCAGATAAAGTGAACCCTGATCATTTTCAGGGATAAGGCAGGCCAGAAATTTCTCTTTTGGTTCGCCCCAGTTTGGCAATTCACCTTGCGCACCAAACCAGTGAATATCTGCGTCTGTGTAGAATTGTTCCCTGGTCAAAACCGGATGGTCACGACGAAAAGCAAGCATGCCGAGGGTGAACCGGTGGATTTCCTTGTGTTGTTCACGGCATTGCCAGTCGACCCAGCTGGTTTCATTGTCCTGGCAGTAAGCATTGTTGTTGCCGCCTTGCGTGCGCCGGAACTC
>NCFS01000024.1 GCA_002281295.1 Halothiobacillus sp. 35-54-62
GCTGCGGTAGCCGATGGTGAGCGCGTGTTCACACCAGATCCAGTCAAAGCCTTCTTTTGCCATACCCAGCGCAATGATGATGTCCACATGGTCGCGGTTCTCTTTTTGCGCGGGGTTTTTCAGGGCAGCCAGCACATGGGAGCGTTGGGTTGCATCACTGTCATCCACCAGATCTGCGACTTTTAGCAGCCGCCCGTCACGAGCTTGAATCAGATGAAAGCCCGTGGTTGGGTCAACACCTTTCCACTCGCCCAGGCCGTGCATAATTTCGTTCACCTCGCGTTCCTTGTCTTTCAGGCTTTCACGGGCATTCACGTTGGGAATATGCACGATCGTTTTTAATGCTGGATCGAGCACCTTGGTGACCGCATCCACATACGCGCCGGTATAGAAGAAATAGCCGATATCCAGCGATTTCAACCATTGGTACCCATTAAGCTGCTCGTAGTACGTGTACGTAATGGTCTCAAACCGCGCTTCATCCGCCGGCCCGAGCACAGCCTCGCTATCGCCCCGAAAGTAAGAACCGGTCATCGCCACTAAGTGCACCTTGTCGCGGGCGATAAAGTCCCCCAACTGGCTGCCCAGCTTGTTATCCGGGTTGCTGGAAACATGATGAAACTCATCCACGGCAATCAGACGGTGATCGAACGCTTCCACACCCAATTCTTCCGCCGCAAAACGGAATGTGGCATGGGTGCACACCAGCACCTGATCGGAACTGCTCAGAAACTGACGGACTGCGTCCACTTTGGATTTGGCCACGCGCGGTTCATCGGCACCGGGGGCATTGCACAGGTTCCATTGGGGGGCTACTGCCCAATCCCAATAAAAACCGTGCGAACTCAGCGGCTCATCGGCAAAGCTGCTGCCAATTGAGCGCTCGGGCACCACAATAATGGCTTGGCGTAGTCCCTGATTGTGCAGCTTATCCAGCGCAATAAACATCAGCGCACGGGATTTGCCCGACGCCGGTGGCGATTTAATCAGCAAATACTGTTCGCCGCGTTTGGCATAAGCGCGTTCCTGCATGGTGCGCATACCCAACTCATTGGCCTTGCTGGAAGCCCCCGTGCACGCCGTGGTGATGGACACCGAGGGCACGGTGTAGGTATTGGTGGGGTTGGTTGTCGTGTTATTCATTGAATTCCTTGTTGTGCCTTGCTGTGCTGTTTAGCCAGACGTTACCGCGCATAACCGCGCATAACCGCGCATAAGCGCGCATAACCGCGCTTTTAATCCAGCCGGTAAAACGAGCCACGCTTGTTCCCATGCTGAACCAATTTTCCTTCCGCTTTCAACTTGCTCAACAGTCGGCTGGCTTGGTCTTTATTCAAATGGCACAGATCCATTACCTCGTTACGGCGAATTTCACCATGGTGCTGAACGTGCCCCAAGATCATTTGTTCATGTTGCAGACGTGAAAACCCCGCTTGTCGGGTGTAGGCCACTTGTTCACCTTTGGCTCGATACACATCTGCCGACAAGGTGTAACTGCGATTACGCGTGTTACCGTGGGATTCAACCAAACCAGCTTCCACCAGATGCTCCAGAGTGCGGCGCGCCTGTCCTGGATCGCGTTGAATGTGTTCAGCCAAGGCTTCGGTATTCAGGCGTCTTTGTTCTCGCAGTGCAGCCAACACAATCAATGTATCTATAGGCAGGGGTTTTCCTTCGCGCCGGTTTTCCTGCTCAACCACCAGTTGCAAGAACGCTTGGTCGGCGTCAGCGGTCGATAGTTGCAGAACAACACCATAATCGTTGGTGCGGCTGTAATCCGGCTCTGGACGCCCAAAACGCAACATACCCCGATAAATCTTGTCTACGCCACGCCCTGACCGCTCAACAATGCCGATGCGTTTCATCGCATCCGCCAAAGCCGGGTTGCGTGGACGCGGCTCCGTCACCAGCAAATTGGCCAAGGTCACCCCATCAACCAGACCGCCGGGATTGCTCACCGTCAATCCTTGATCATCCAGTCGCACATGCACAGCCCCCAAACGGTGATAGTCCCGATGCACCAGTGCATTGGCGACGGCTTCACGAAAGGCGCCCATATCTACCAGGGGGACCGGCACACGGAATAAACCGATTTGAACTTCGCCTTCCGGGTTATAGGGGCGAAAATTGGTTTCCAGCCAATCGAGGGCTTTGAGTAAGGGAAAGCGTCTGAATTCATTGAACCGTACCGCTTGCTGGGCCAATACCTGAAAAGCCAATTCATGCGTGGGCACTCGTTCACGCAATGCGGTTTCACGACCAATAACCAGCAAGCCAGTCAGAGTTGGAACACGCTCTCCGCTCCCATGCCGAATCGTGAACCCTAACGCACCGTCCAGCGACTCATCATCCAATTCAAGGAGCACTCGGTCGCCCCCATATTGTCGGATGGCCTGGCGCAGCCGTTCGCGTTCCAGCGGATCAAAATCGGCCAGCGTCGTACCGGCAACGGGCTGTGCCGACGCATCCGCCAAACCAAAATGGCCGGCCCGGCTGCTGCGCTCATGCGGCAACATGGGGACGCATTCGGGTGTGCCATCCTGTTTCAGGCGACGGCGCAGATACACCCCCGAGGTAGTGGCAACCTCCGTGCCGGATTGGGACACCACAATGCGCGCCACGCGAACACCGGAAAACGCAAAATCACTGACCGTGACAGTAAGGGATGGCGAAGTTCTGGCCGCCACCAACCCCGGTAAACCCGTCAGATTCTGGTGCGCCTCATGCAGGCCGGTGGGCGTGCCATCATCTTCCACGCCCAGCCAAAGTTCCCCGCCTTCGCTATTCGCCAGACACACCAACGCCTCGACCAGTTCATCGTCGGACAAACGTTTGCAGTCACTCTTGAATTCAATACCCAGCGATTCAGCCAGAGGCAACGCGTAGTGATGTCGATTTCCTCCTTTTCGTTTTCGGCGCAAGCTTAGCCGCCGCCGTCATCTTGGTATACAGCTCAAACAGCTTTTCCAGCCGCTCAGTGTCGTTTTTGAAACGGCGGCCGATGTAGATGCGCTCCAGCACTTCGTCGTTGCGCTCGTGGGCGTGGCGCAGGTTCTCCGGCATGTTGTCCGGGTCATACAGGTCGGCGATGGTGGCGGGGAAATGCGCTTCGCGCGCCAGCAGGATGTTCTCCGCGCAGGCGGTCAGGTCGGCTTTGTTCTGCTCGGTAAGCAACGGCACAGGGAAGGTGTTCCAACCCAGGGTGTTGGAGTAGCGATAGCGTGTTTCCAGTTTGCCGCAGACAGTGCCAATCCAGACCAGATGCAGGCGGGAAGCGATGAGAGCCATGTTCCAGAGGGGGGCGTCATAGAGAGCGAAGGCTTGATTCGTCGTAACGGCCTCCGCACGCTTCAAATCAGTAGGAATGTACTCTCGTCTTTCTGAAGATACTGTTGGAACCAAAATCAGATGTTCGGATGCAACATTTCGATCCCGATACTGATGCGAGCGAATTGCAAGTTTGTTTAATGAACTGTCGCGACTAGCCAACCTTGTCGCTCGTACCTCTTCAATTCTCTGAGACACCGCAGGTTCGCTAAGCGCCAAATCCAAAGCGTCGTCGTCAATCCATAAGCAAAACCTGCTCAAGCCCTTAATGAACTCCTGCGCTCCAAATACAGGTCTAATAATTTCCTTCAAGTCGGGGCGTCTTGCTTCAAGCTCCGCCACCTCCTCGGCGTTGAGTGTCAGGTGGTTGCCATCCCCAGGGTAATTCCCGTAATTCATTTCCGACAGTTCAGATATCGACTGAGATTGCTTGGATATGATTACGTTGGTGCCAGCCGCAAGATAGGCGTTTATGTATGGCACCTCCTTGACGATAGAGCTCCCATCGTCAGCAATGGAAAACAGTCTCTTCACCTTTATCGGCTGGTTTGAGATACCAACGATGGCTACCGTTACCCCCGCATTGTGGCTGGCAAGATTCGTCCACTTAAAGCTTGTGTGGGCGAATACTATTTCGTGTCCAGTACTCAAAATATACGGCCAGAGTATTGGCACAGATTGCCCCTGACATATTGAGTTCGTGGAAACAAAGCCTGCTGCAGCGTTAGTTCTCATTCCGTACTCGACGGCTTTCATGAACCAGCCAGCTACATAATCAAGCGACTTCCAGTCTTTTAGCGAACTTTCAAATATCCGTCGCAAATCATCTTTCTGCCCCGGCAGTTGCTCGCGAGCACCTTTGTAAGGCGGATTGCCACAGATATACGTCTCGCCACCCTCATTCTTAAAGTCAATTTCCGCCTGTTCGAGTGGCGTGTTGAACAGGTCGTCACCTACTAGCTTCACACCTGTCCCCGTGGGCGGGCAGATGCTCAACCAATCCAGCCGTAGTGCGTTGCCGCAAACAATCCAGTTCTGCGCATCCAGCGGCAAAAACTCCGCCAGCGCGTCCTTCTGCCCGCGATACAGCACGTCGCACTGGAACTCGGCAATGATGAGCGCCAGGCGGGCAATCTCTGCGGGGAAGTCACGCAGCTCGATGCCCCGAAAGTTGGTCAAAGGTATCTCACTGCCCAGGTGCGCTTCGCCCCGGCGGCGATTGATTTGTGCCTCGATCTCGCGCATCTGCTTGTAGGCGATGACCAGGAAATTGCCGGAGCCGCAGGCCGGGTCGAACACGCGGATGCGCGCCATGCGTTTGCGCAAATTCAGCAGCTTGCGTTCGTTGTCACCGGCATCATTCAAAGCGGCGCGCAGGTCATCCAGGAACAGGGGATTCAACACCTTCAGGATGTTGGGCACGCTGGTATAGTGCATGCCCAATGCGCCGCGCTCTTCGTCATCTGCTACGGCCTGGATCATGCTGCCGAAGATGTCCGGGTTGATCTGTTTCCAGTTCAGGTTGCCGGCATGGATCAGGTAGGTACGCGCCATGCGCGTAAAGCGCGGCACGCAGGTAGAGTCGGAGAACAAGCCGCCATTTACATAGGGGAAGCCATTGGCCCAGTTCGGCAAACGGGGCTCGGCATTGGCGCGCTCGGCAACCTTGATGTTCATGGCGCGGAAGATGGTTTCCATCACTTCATGGGTATTGGCGCCGTCGCGCTCGCTCATTTGCTCGATGGTGTGGGTGAACAGGCCCTCGCCGTTGAAGATGTCGGTGTCTTCGGCAAAGAAGCAGAACACCAGCCGGGCCATGAAGTGGTTCATGTCGGCGCGGCGCTCGTCCTTGGCCCACTCCGGGTTTTCGCGCAGCAGTTCGACGTACAACTTGTTCAGGCGCCCGGTGGCGCGCACGTCGACGGGGTTGTCCTTGATCTCCTTGATGGTGGAGATACCTGCCAGCGGCAGGAAGAAACCGAAATGGTTGGGGAAGTCCGGATAGGCGCAGGCGATAGTTTCGCCACTGGCCAGATCTTCAGCCTCCAGAGTCTGCCCATCGGTGGCGAGGATGAACTTGGCTTTGGCTTTTATCGTGGCGGGACTGGCGCGCAATGCCTTGAGGGAAGCACCCACGGTGCCAGCTTCGCACACGGCGATATGGACGTTGTTGCGCTGGAGCACGCCACCAGGCACATCCGAAGCATTGTTGTTGCCCGCACGCAGCCGCTTGAGCGTGGTGTCTTTATTGCCAAAAGCAGCCAGAAACGCGAACGGAAACTCCGCCGCATCAAAAGGCGCTAAGGCAAGATCGGATAAGGCTTCTTCGATTTCAACGGCATTCATGGGTTCGGCACTGCGGTGTTAAGAGAACAAGCGGCTTTGCAGGTTGTTCATCCGGTTTTTATGTTCCGGGATTGTGTTTGAGAAAGGGTGATTTGGCTATTTACTGAGCAATCTTCTTGATGCTTCAGCGCTGATTTGGGTTGGTTTTTGTGGTTCGAATACCCAGATCGTTAGCCTTGTTGCAAGCCTCCGTGCCCGCCGTTTTACTTGAAACAGCGTGGGGTGTTTTGCGGCATTCATTTAAATAGCCCCACCAGACTTAGCAAACAGCAGCACATTCGGCAGCTCATCGAAATGCGCATCGCAGGTGAGTAAGGTCGCACCGTGCCGCCGCGCGGTTGCGTACACGATGGCATCGGCCGTGGCCAGCTTGTATTCGCGGTGTAAGTCTGCTGCGAGCAGCGCGATGTCGGTATCCAGCGGAACGACAATGCATTTCTGCGTATAGGCGATCACCTGATCGGCCTGTTCCTCACCGACTTCACGCATCAGCCACTTCGATAGCTCAAGCTGCACGATGGTCGGCACCATGCACTGTGAGCGTTCAGGAAACTGCGTCCCCAGCCGTCCGCCCAGCGCGGTGTCAGCAAGCCATTCGATCCATGCCGAGGTATCCACTACGCACGGCGTTGCTGTCATCAGTAACGATCCGCGCGATCACGCACATCATCGGTAGCCGCGCCCTTGGCGATGCCCACCAACTCTGCTCGCTCGGGTACCGGCATCACCAACACACCTTTGCCCTTAGGAATAAACACAAACTCTTGCCCCGCTTCCCAGTGCTGCTCTTCGCGCACGGCCTTGGGAATGGAGATCTGGAATTTGCTCGACAAGGTGGCGGTGGCGGTCATGGTGGGCACTCCTGCGTGATCGATGGTTATTTTGTAAGAATACTCGGCGGGGGTTTGGATTACCAGCTTGAGGGAGCAACCGGTCTAAGCAACGAATTCTGCCCACGCCTGCATCAGCTTCCAGCGCAGTTCAAATAAATCCGAACGCTGATACGCTGCTTCAACCTTGTTCGGGTTGGTGTGCGCAAGGGCTTGCTCTAACACCGCTGCGGGAAAGCTCGTTTGTTCGGCACCCCAATCCCGAAACGAGCTGCGAAACCCGTGTACGGTCACATCGGGCGTCACGCTATGAAGGGTTTTGTTTAAGGCAACATCCGACAGCAACCCACCACGCCCACCAGGAAATACCTTGGAGTTGTTTCTCATCCGCACTTCGCGCATTTCAAGCAGGATGTCCATGGCCGGATTGGAGAGTGGAACTCGATGAGGACGGGCGGCTTTCATGCGCGCACTGGGAATAGTCCAAACCTGGGCATCAAGATCAATCTCATCCCAAGTCGCCCCGCGTGCTTCGCCAGAACGAGCTGCCGTGAGGATGGTAAACCGCAGGCAGTAAGCCGAGATATGGGTTTTATCCTGCAATGCCGCCATGACACGAGGCACCTCGGCATAAGGCAAGGCCGCATGATGGTCTCGGGTGCTTACCTTGGCGGGCTCCGGCAGGATCTTATTCAACACGCCTTTCCAGCGAGCGGGATTCCGGGTGCCATCACAGAGGTCGTGGACAGCGGCATAATCAAGGACGGCTTCAATTCGTTGCCGCACCCGCGTGGCGGTCTCGGTCTTGGTCGTCCAAATAGGCAGCAAGATTGATTTGATATCAGCCAAGCTCACATCCGCCGGTGGCTTATTGCCAATCACGGGAAAAGCATAATCTCGCAGGGTGTTGATCCATTGCTGTGCATGTTTTGCATTTTTCCAGCCGGTTCGTTTCGCTTCGACCAGCTCCTGTGCGCATTGCTCGAATGTTAGGGATACCGACTCGACAGGCTCATCAACGCGCAGCAACTCGCCAGGATCACGGCCGTCCGCTTGCAATTTGCGCATCGACTCCGCCAAAACGCGCACCTCTTTAAGCGTACGCACAGCGGCGGAACCCAGCCCCATCTCACGAACTCGACCCTGCTCCTTATAACGATACACCCACGCCCGACTCCCTCCTTTCACGCGCAGATACAAATTACCCCCATCGCTGTGAAACCCCTCAGGCAAGGTATCAACTTGCCGAACGGTGAGTTTTCCGATTGTCGTTGCCATCGCCAGATCCCCGATAAAGTGACACTCCACCAAACGCGGTTGTCTTATTTCTTATCTTACCGCTGATCTTACCGCTGATCTTACCCGCAGACATGGCTCGTGGCGAATACCAGTGAACAAGCACGGACCAAATAATTACAAGCAAATGATTTATATTGATTTTATGGATGCGCACGAACGACAGCGAACGTTGGTTTGTATTTCTCTTTCTCCGCCACTAAATTAATTAAGCCTATGTTTTTACATGGGTTTTTTTGTTGCCTGTATTTTGTACGTATCTTGATACGCTCCATAGTAACTGTATTTTGTACGTATCTTGATACGCTCCATAGTAAAAACGCTTGGATAGGATTATTTTTCACGTGCGGCTCATGCATTACGCGATAAAACAATCCGTTAAGGGGTTTTTTTATATAGCATTCATTCAGGTTAAACTCTGGTTGTTGCGTTCTCTGCCATCGCTCTGGACGCTTTATTTATGCAAATCACGCGGCTAGATAATTCGCTCGGCGCTTCTGCTTGCTTATTCGCGCGAGATCGGTTGTTGCCTTAAGTTAAGACGGCTGTTGCGTCCTGGCCAAGGGTTCTTCGGATCGTTGCCGGTGTCATAGGTTGCTTAACGGGTTGATTGCTTTGCCTTAACACCCGCCATAGTTTATTTTTTCATAACCTCACGATGAGAGTATCCCTAATGACATGCGCCCAAACTTTTGAGTGTCGCGCGGGATGCGGGGCTTGCTGTATTGCCCCGTCTATTTCTAGCCCAATTCCTGGCATGGCGCAGGGCAAGCCTGCAGGGGTTGCTTGCGCGCAACTAACGGCGGACTTTCGGTGCGCTATTTTTGGTCGCCCGGAGCGCCCTAGCTGTTGCTCAGGGTTGAGTGCCAGCCTTGAGATGTGCGGCGCGTCTCGAGCGGATGCACTGGATTGGCTATCCGCGTTAGAGGTAGAAACAAGACCGTCGTGCGGTTGAACAAGATGATCGCTCAATGCGTGCTTTACGCTTTGCACTGGGCGGCGCTTGGGTTTTTAAAAATCAAATCGTTCTATTTTTGATGCGGGCAGTGTTTGCGAAATATTTTGGCAGATTAGGCGGTGGGTTTTGATCGCTATTGCGAATTGGGTATGATGGGCGGGTGGTTGTCTATTGCTATATTTAATTTAACTATTCATGGGGCTTATGATGGAAGATCAAGCGCAGGCGTCCGCTCACCAGTATCAACGGGGGCGGGGGAGTGATGAGTCGCATCGGCAAGATCAGGCGTTATTTAAGCAGTTGTTGGCTGAGCATCGCGCGTTAAAGCGGGTATCTGAAATTTTGCCAAATGGGATTCGGGTGCAGACGACCAGTGAGAATCCTGAATTGGCTGGTGTGATTCAGGCGCATGTTGAGGGGATGAAGCGCCGATTTGCCAATGATCGGTCGATTCGATCTTGGGATCCGTTATTCGTGGCTTTATTTGATTATCGGCACGCGATTACTATGGCGTATCACAATATCCCGACGGGGGTTGAGGCGGTGTTGACGGCTGAGGATCCGAAATTAATTGAATTAATTCACGCGCATAATAAAACGCTGCATCAATTCACCGATTACGGCTTTGAGGCCTCAAAGAACGCGAGCCCAGCACCTGCTTGGGTGCTTGAGCAATACGGTTCAGCTTAGGTTGGCGTGGTTTTGGCATTAAGTTTCGGCGCGGTTTTGCAGTCGTATTGTGCATAAAGTTTATGCTGCTCGGCCTCGATCCAGTGTTCGATTTCTTCGGTGAGCCGGTCGGCTCGCTTGCCTGTGACGGTGATGGGCGCGCCAATGACGACGCGCAGGGTGCCGGGGTAT
The DNA here is from genome assembly GCA_002281295.1 of Halothiobacillus sp. 35-54-62. Taxonomy (GTDB): domain Bacteria; phylum Pseudomonadota; class Gammaproteobacteria; order Halothiobacillales; family Halothiobacillaceae; genus Halothiobacillus. The sequence continues at coordinate 9,619 of NCFS01000024.1, forward strand.
TTAATAAATTGCCCTTTGGGCCAATGGCAGCCGCTGTTGATGGCAATCGGGATCACCTCTGTTTTGGCTTGAATGGCGAGCATGGCGGCCCCGATTTTGTATTCTGGGGTGGCATCGGGTCGGTAGCGGGTGCCTTCGGGGAAAATAATCACATCACGCCCGGCGGCCAATTCGGCCTTGCCTTGTTTGATGATTGTTTTCAGGGCTTGCGATCCGGCTTTTCGGTCGATGGCTATAGGGCCCATGCCCGCGAGTCCGGTGCCGAAAATGGGTATCCATAACAGCTCTTTTTTTAAGATAAAGGCGGGTTTGTCGAGGATCGTGGGCAGAATCATGGAATCCCAAGTGGATTGATGCTTGGAGACAATGAGTCGGCCTTGGGTGGTATTGGGCTTAGCTAAGTTGTCGAGCCCTTCGATTTGCCACTTAAGGCCGACAATCAGCCGCGCGAGCCACATGACGGTGAAACCGTAGCTAAACATGACGTAGTAGCGGCGTTTGGCGGGCATGAGCCAACCGATGAGCATAATAGGAACGTATACGATGAGCGCGATGTAGCTTGCGATTTGAAAAATAACGGAGCGTATAAAAGCGATGAGCATGTCGTGCCCCCTAAATTAGCCGTTTAATAGGGCCAAATCAGCAATCCCAAGGAACAGCGCACGCAGCCGATGCAGCAGGGCGATGCGGTTGTTGCGCAGGGCTTCATCATCGGCCATCACCATGACGCTATCGAAGAACGCATCAACCGCGTCGCGCAGGTGCGCAAGCTTGCCTAGCGCGGCGGCGGTGTCGCCCGAGGCAAACAGCGGCGTTAGCTCGGCTTCTAGGTGCTGCACGCGCTCGGCGAGGGTTTTTTCAGCGGGTTCAATGAGTAAGGCGGGGGTGATGGTGCTCGGAAGTGTGGTGTCGAGTTTTTTCAGGATGTTGCTAATGCGCTTGTTGGCTGCGGCAAGGGCTTCGGCCTGCGGCAGGGCGAGAAAATCGTTGACGGCTTGCAGGCGTTGCTCGAAATCGAGCGGGCGGGTGGGGCGCGTGGCCAGCACCGCGTCAAACACGTCGTGACGAATGCCGCGATCTTGCGCATAGGCGCGCATACGGTCGAGCATGAAGTCGAATACTTTGTCTACCGCTGGGCTTGGCTTTTGTCGATCGCGATTGCCAGGAAATTCCGCCTCATAGGCAAATTGCAGCAGGGCGTGCAAATCAAGGTCGAGTTTTTTCTCAATTAAGATGCGCAACACACCCAGCGCAGCGCGGCGCAGGGCGAAGGGGTCTTTTGAGCCGGTGGGCTCCATGCCGGCAATGGCGAAAATGCCAACCAGTGTGTCGAGCCGTTCAGCCAGCGCAAGGGCTTGCGCGACGGGGCTCGCGGGCACGTTGTCCCCGGCGCGGCGCGGTAAATAATAATCATCGAGGGCTTGGGCAACCTCGGCCGCTTCGCCATCGTGGGTGGCCAAATAGCGCCCCATAATGCCTTGCAGTTCGGGGAACTCGCCCACCATTTTGCTTTGCAGATCGCATTTACTTAAGCGTGCGGCGCGGGTCGCGTGCTCCACATGGGCGCCAATTTGCTCGGCAATATGCCGCGCTAACCGCTCAACGCGCTCGGTTTTATCAAATAGGGTGCCGAGTTTTTGTTGAAATACGACCGTTTTAAGTGCGTTTAAATGCGCTGCTAAGGGTTGTTTTCGGTCTTCATTCCAGAAAAACAGGGCATCGGCAAAGCGCGGACGGATCACGCGCTCGTTGCCTTCTCGGACCGCCGCAGGGTTTTTGCTGTCGATGTTGGCTATGGTAATAAACCACGGCAGTAAGCGGTTTTGCGCATCGACTAAGGCAAAATATTTTTGATTATCTTGCATGGTGGAAATGAGTGCTTCATGTGGCACGGCTAAGAACGATGCTTCAAATTGACCCGCCACCGCGACGGGCCATTCCACCAACGCGGTGACTTCATCGAGTAAATCGGCATCAATGCGCGGGGTGCCGCCCAGTTCTTCGGCTAAGTGTTCGATTTGCGCTTTAATTTTGGCGCGGCGTTGTTCGAAATCAGCCAGTACAAAGCCTTGCGTTTCGAGGCGTGAGGCGTAGTCGCTGGGTTTTTCGAGGGTGAGTGCGGCGGGGTTGTGAAACCGATGCCCCCAGGTTTGACGCCCCGCTTTTAAGCCCAAAATTGTGGTGTCGATGACCGCATCACCATGCAGGGCGACTACCCAATGGACGGGGCGGATAAATTCCACCTCAGAGTTGCCCCAGCGCATCCGTTTGGGGGTGGGCAGTTTATCGAGCGCGCGCGCAAGGGCAGCGGGCAAAATCTCGCGGGCGGTTTTGCCGGGTTGCAGGGCTTTGTGCACAAGCCAGGTGCCTTTGTCGGTTTCGATTTTTTGTAAATCAGCCACGTGAACCCCGCAGGATTTCGCAAAGCCTTCTAATGCGCGGCTGGGGTTGCCTGCGGCATCGAATGCGCTGGCAAGCGCAGGGCCTTTGCGCTCGATCATTTGATTTTCTGTGCCAAAGGCCATATCTCGAATTAAAACCGCCAAACGGCGCGGCGCGGCGTAACTTTTGGCTTCGCCCATGGCTAAACCGGCTTCTTGTAAACCGGCCATGAGTTCTTGGGTTAATGCGTTCGAGAGGGTGAGCAGGGCTTTGGGCGGCAGCTCTTCGGTGCCTAGCTCAAATAAAAAATCGGCGCGATCGGTCATGATGGTTCCCACAGTGGGTTTTAATTTACGGTTGGCATGGAGGCGGTGGCTTGGCGTGCCAGCATCGGAAAACCTAAGGCTTCGCGGCGCGCATAATACAGTTCAGCCACGCCGCGCGCCAAGCTGCGCACCCGCAAAATAAAGCGTTGGCGCTCGGTGACCGAGATGGCGCGGCGGGCATCGAGCAGGTTGAAGGCGTGCGAGGCTTTGAGCACTTGCTCATAGGCGGGCAGGGGGAGGCCGAGCGCAACTAAACGCACTGATTCTTTCTCTGATTGATCAAATAGTTGAAATAAAAAGGCGGTGTCGGCGTGCTCGAAATTGTAGGTTGATTGCTCCACTTCATTTTGGTGGTACACATCACCATAGGTGATGATGCCCGCATCGCTTTTACTCCACACCAGATCGTAAACGCTTTGCACGCCTTGCATGTACATGGCCAAGCGCTCTAGCCCATAGGTAATTTCACCCGAAACAGGGCGGCAATCCAGGCCGCCAATTTGTTGAAAGTAGGTGAATTGCGTGACCTCCATGCCGTTAAGCCAAACCTCCCAGCCCAAGCCCCAAGCGCCAAGGGTGGGGGATTCCCAGTTATCTTCCACAAAGCGAATATCGTGAATGAGGGGATCAAAACCCAGCATTTTGAGCGAATCTAAGTACAGCTGCTGGATGTTATCCGGCGAGGGTTTGAGTAACACTTGAAACTGGTAGTAGTGCTGCAAGCGGTTGGGGTTTTCGCCATAGCGGCCATCGGTGGGGCGGCGCGAGGGTTGCACATAGGCGGCGCGCCAAGGCTCTGGGCCAATCGCGCGCAAGAAGGTGGCGGGGTGAAAGGTGCCCGCGCCGACTTCCATATCCAAGGGTTGTAGCACGGCGCAACCCTGATTTGCCCAATAATGCGAGAGCGCGAGAATGAGCCCTTGAAAGGTCGATAAATCGGGCGGGGTGTGCGGTGGTTGCGACATACGGGGCTCATGTTCCGACAAATAAATGGCCGTTAGTATAATCGACACGCGTTGAAGCGGTAGCCTAGGGCGCGCCTTGCGTGCTATTTTCCTGCGTTAAACGCAATTTAATCTCACTATGAAAAGAAACTTTATGGATATTAGCCAGGCTATTGCCCACGCCGTTGATCGGCATTCTTTAACCCGCGATGACATGCGCGCTGTGATGCGCCAAATTATGTCGGGCGGTGCAACGCCGGTGCAGGTGGCGGGGTTTATGATCGCGCTGCGCATGAAGGGGGAAACGGTCGATGAAATTACGGCGGCGGCTGAGGTAATGCGTGAGCTGGCTATCGGCGTGTCGCTTGATGTGCCGAACCTGGTGGATATTGTCGGCACCGGCGGCGATGGCTCGGCGCTGTTTAATGTTTCGACTGCAGCGGGGTTTGTGGTGGCGGCAGCCGGTGGCCATGTGGCTAAACATGGTAATCGCTCAATTACCAGCAAATCGGGCAGTGCCGATATGCTGGAAGCCGCCGGCGTGGCGCTCGATATTTCTGCCGCTGCTGTTGCCGATTGCGTGCGTGAATTGGGCGTGGGTTTTATGTTTGCACCCAAGCATCATGGCTCAATGCGCCATGCCGCTTTGCCGCGTAAAGAGCTGGGTGTGCGAACCTTATTTAACGTGTTGGGGCCGCTCACCAATCCGGCTAATGCGCCCGCGATGGTGCTGGGGGTTTATGCCGAGTATTGGGTGGAACCTTTGGCGCAGGTAATGCAACAATTGGGCGCGCGGCATGTGTTGGTGGTGCACAGCCATGATGGGTTAGATGAAATCAGCCTCGCCGAAGCCACCGAGGTGGCCGAACTGCAGCACGGCCAAATTCGCCGCTACCAAATAACGCCCGAGCACTTTGGTATCGCGCGCCAGCCGCTGGGCGCCATGGTTGTTTCGGGGCCTGAACAAAGCGTGGCACTGGTGCGCTCGGCGCTTAGCGGGCAAGCAGGCGCGCCGGCCGACATGCTCGCGCTGAATGCGGGGGCTGCCATTTATGCCGCCGATTTAACGGCGACATTGGCGATGGGCGTTGCTCGCGCGCAAGAAATTCTGCATTCGGGCGCGGCCTTAGCCAAACTCGACGCACTTATTAATAAAACCCAGCAACAAATTCAAGGCGTGGCATGAACGACACCCCCGACATCTTAAAAAAAATTATCGCCCGAAAATTTGACGAAGTGGCCGAGCGCCGCGAGCGGCAATCCATCGACGTATTAGCGCGTCAAGCGGCCAGTAGTGATGCGCCGCGTGGGTTTGTTGCCGCCTTGCAGGCTAAAATCGCGGCAGGCCAAGCCGCCGTGATTGCCGAGGTGAAAAAAGCCTCGCCGAGTCGCGGCGTGCTGCGCGAGTCTTTCAACCCAGCCGAAATTGCCGCGCAATATGAGCGGGGTGGGGCTGCGTGCTTATCGGTGCTCACCGATCACGATTTCTTTCAAGGCCATGAGGATTATCTTGTGGCGGCGCGGGCGGCTTGCCGTCTGCCTGTTTTGCGCAAAGATTTTATGGTGGATGCCTATCAAGTGCTTGAAGCCCGCGCACTGGCTGCCGATTGCATTTTGCTGATTGCCGCAGCGCTCACCGATCAAAAAATGGCTGAACTGCACCAACTCGCGACCGACTGGGGCATGGATGTGTTGGTCGAAGTGCACGATGCCACCGAGCTTGAGCGCGCTTTGGCGCTGGGCATCCATCTTGTCGGCATCAACAACCGCGATTTGCGCAGCTTCGAGGTGAGCTTAAACACCACGCTCGATTTATTGCCGCGCATTCCGGCAGATATTTTAGTGGTGACCGAAAGCGGCATCCTCACCCCCGATGATGCTCGGCGGATGCGCGATCACCACGTCCATGCTTTTCTGGTGGGCGAGGCCTTTGTGCGCGCCCCTGATCCGGGTCTTGCCTTGCGGGATTTATTTGAAACGATAACTGATGGGGAGTAACACCATGAAAGCACGCGTAAAATGGGTTGAGGGCATGGCCTTTATGGCCGAGTCGGATAGTGGCCATGGCGTCATGATCGACGGCGCGCCCGATATTGGCGGGCGTAATCTCGGCGTGCGGCCCATGGAAATGGTGCTGATGGGCTTGGGCGGCTGCACCGCGATTGATGTGATGGTTATTCTGGGTAAGCAGCGTCAGCCGGTCGAGGATTGCTGGATTGAGCTGGATGCCGACCGCAGCGATGTTGCCGCGCCCAAAGTATTCACCAAAATTCACCTGCATTATGTGGTGAAAGGCGCGGGGCTGGATTCAAAACAAGTCGAGCGCGCGGTTAAGCTCTCAGCCGATAAATACTGCTCCGTATCCGCCATGCTCAAAGAAAAGGTCGAAATCAGCTACGATTTTGAGATTCGGGCGTAAAAACTCAGCCGCCCGCGCAGCTTTGTGCCACCAGCTCCACCGGATGCTGCACGGATTGCCCGAGCTTTGATGCCAGATGCGTCGCGCAACCGATATTGGCAGAAACGACACCGTCGGGTTTTAACGCCTTAAGTTCGAGTAGCTTGGGCGCGCGCAAAGCATCGGCTTGTTCGGGAAACATCAGCACATGCAAGCCCGCCGCCCCGCAGCAACGATCATTGCTCGCAAGCGGCACGAGTTTTATGGCGGGGATTTTACGCAACAGCCGCTCGGTACTGGTTGCGTTGTTCAGCACGCGGGTTTGGCTACAGGGCAGATGAATGGCCACGGTGGCTGAATTGGGGGTGAGTTTTGGCCATAACTCATCGGGGATATTCGCTAAAAATTCAGTGAGTTCAATCACGGGCGCGCCCCAAGTTTCACGCTGCAACTCACCGGTGCACGCGGTGCCAATCACAATAATGGCCGTTAAGGTGGGGTCAGCAAAAATGCGCTGATTTTCAGCGCGTAATTCAGCGGCTTGCCTTAAATCGCCCCCATGTTGATGCATCGCGCCGCAGCACACTTGGGCTTTGGGTAGGTGCACTGCGTAACCCAACGCATTTAAAACGTGAATGCTGGCGCGCACCGCATCACTATTCAGCGACTCGCCGGTGCAGCCAATAAATAACCCGACTTTTTGCGTTAACGGCTTGCGGGGCGCGGGTTGTGTTTTGAATTGAAAGCGGACGGGCAGCGCGGGCGGTAGGGTGTGTGCCATTCGCCCGCCAAATCGCCGCATCAGGCCAAGCAAGTGGATTTTTTCAAAAAAGCGCAGCAGCGACCACACCCGCCCGAAGCTTCGCCGTTGGCTTAAAATATGCGCCCGCAGCCAGCGCCAACGCCGTTCTGTGGCTTTGGGTGTGGCGATTTTAGCCGGCTGTGCGAAATCGTGGTTAGCCAGCGCGGCGCGGGTTGCATCGATAATCGCGCCATACTGAACCTGCGACGGGCATACCGATTCGCACGCGCGGCAGGTTAAGCAGCTATCTAAATGCGCAACCACATCGGGCGTGGCGGCCAACCGGCCTTCACTTAACCCCAAGGCTAGGCTAATGCGGCCACGCGGGCCATCGGCTTCGTTTTGGGTTAGCGCGAATGTGGGGCAATGGGGCACGCAAATGCCGCACATCACGCATTCTAAAGCGTGCTGGCGGATTTGAGCTTTCAATGCAAGAGGGCGTTGTGCGTTCGGTGTTGCGTTCATGTCGGCATCAAAGCATGGGGTTAGGTGCAAGGCAAGTTATCGCCGAGGCGCTTTGGAATTTTTTGGTGTTTGTATTTTTAGATTATTAGGGTATTCTAATGTTGTTAATTGCTGATTTCCTTTGGTGGTTCTAGTTGCCGGTGCTTGCACCGGCTCTTTTTTGCCCGCAATTTAGTTAAAATAGCAAAAGTTTCGGTTTTTTCGTTTGGCGCTACTTGTCAGGATAGGTGAGTTCCGCTAGTATCTCGCGCCTTAAATGCAATTGAGCGTTCCGCTTTTTAGGAGAATCCCATGGCCAGAGTCTGCCAAGTCACCGGCAAACGTCCTGCCGTTGGCAACAACGTATCGCATGCGAACAACAAAACCCGTCGTCGCTTCCTGCCTAACCTGCAACGCAAGCGGTTTTGGGTGGAAAGTGAAGGCCGCTTTGTTAGCTTGCGCGTATCAACAAACGCAATCCGTACCATTGATAAATTGGGTATTGATGTGATTTTGGCTGATCTGCGTGCGCGCGGCGAAAAGTTTTAATTTGTACTTTTATTAACTTGAATTTTGTTCGGCAGGCGTTGTTAGGCTGCCGATAAAGGGTAATCATCATGCGTGATAAAATTAAACTCGTATCAAGCGCCGGCACTGGTCATTTCTACACCACGACCAAAAATAAGCGCACCATGCCTGAAAAACTGGAATTGAAAAAATTCGATCCCGTTGTTCGCCAGCATGTGATTTATAAAGAAGCCAAAATTAAATAATTTCAACTTTTGACTCGGGCTAGTTCAGAGTCAACGTTAATTTTTGCTGTGCCCGCCCCAGTTTTTCTGAGGCGGGTTTTTTGCTGTGGTTGTTGGGTGGTGCGATGCCAGAGTTGCCTGAAGTAGAAACAACCCGCCGGGGTATTGAGCCGCATGTGTTGGGTCTGCGCATTCATACGGCGGTCGTTCACGACCCGAGGCTGCGTTGGCCGGTTCGGCCTGATTTGCCCGAATGGCTGGCTAATCGCCGCATTGAAGCCGTTGAGCGGCGTTCAAAATACTTGCAGCTTCGCTTTGAAAACGATGAGCGATTATTAATTCACTTAGGCATGTCGGGCAGTTTGCGGCTGGTGGCGCCGGGCACACCAAAGAAAAAGCACGATCATGTTGATATTTCGTTTGAAAATGGCACTAGCTTGCGGTATCACGATCCACGGCGGTTTGGCGCGTTGCTCACCGATCACACGGCAATGCCCCATGCGCGCTTGCTTGGTTTGGGGCCTGAGCCTTTAACCGATGATTTTTCTGCCGATTACCTTTGCTCGGCACTCGGTCGGCGCAAAACGCCCATTAAGCCGTTATTAATGAATGCGGCCATCGTGGTGGGCGTGGGAAATATCTACGCGAATGAAGCGGGGTTTTTAGCGCAGATTCATCCTATGCGGCCGGCAAATTCGCTGAATCCTGCCGAAGTGGCTCGGCTGGTTGCTGTTATTAAAGATGTGTTAACGCGTGCGATTGAGCAAGGCGGCACCACATTGCGTGATTTTGTTCGAGAAGACGGGCAGCCGGGGTATTTTAAGCAAACCTTGGCGGTGTATGACCGAGGTGGCGCCCCTTGCCTGCTTTGTGGCACGCCCATTGTGCGTTGCGTTCAGGCGCAGCGGGCGACCTATTTTTGCCCGGTCTGTCAGCCCATTTAAGATTGGGGTTTCGATTGGACTTGACATTCGCGCCGATCGTGGCAAAATCACGCGCCTTGAAAACGATTCACCCAAACAAGATTTATTTAATACACGATTTGAGGAGTTTGATCCGTGGCAAATACCGCACAAGCTAAAAAGCGCGTTCGTCAGGCGGAACAAGCCCGTCAGCGCAACATGGCCTTACGTACCCGTGTTCGTACCGAATACAAGAAGGTTTTGAAAGCTATCGCTACCGGCAGCGTTGAGCAGGCTAAAGCGGCCTACCAAGGCGCGCAACCCATCATTGATGGCATGGTGAACAAAGGCATTTTGGCAAAAAATACGGCAGCACGTCGTAAATCCACTTTAGTAAAACGCATTAAAGCGTTATCAGTCGCGGCTTAATTTTTAGCCTGCTGCAAAAACCCCGCGCTTAAGCGGGGTTTTTTATGGGCGCTTATATTACTTTGGCGTTTGTTAAAGCGCGTATTGCTGAGGTTTTAGGTTGCAGTGCCATAACGGGCGCGGTAGGCGCTCATTTGGTCACGCGCCTGGGATAAGCCGGCATTCTCATCGCAATAGGCAATTAAATCATCTAGGCAGGCTAGGGTGATAACGGCCAAGCCGTAATCGCGCTTTAATTCACCAATGGCTGAAAGCGCGGTTTGGCCGCGCTCTTGGCGATCCATCATCACGGTAACGCCGACGGCCGTGGCGCCTGCGCTCTGGATTAAGTCTAACGATTCTCGAATGGCGGTTCCTGCGGTAATCACGTCATCAATTATTAGCACCCTTCCTATAAGCGGCGCGCCGACTAAATTGCCCCCCTCGCCATGATCTTTGGCTTCTTTACGGTTGAATACCCAAGGGATGGCTTTGCCTGTTTTTTCGGCTAATGCCATGCTGGTTGCGGCAGCCAGCGGAATGCCTTTGTAGGCAGGCCCAAACAATACATCAAACTCAAGGCCTGAGGCGATAATGGCGTCGGCGTAAAATCGTCCAATCGCACCGAGGGCTTGACCGGTTGAGAACGTGCCGGCATTGAAAAAATACGGGCTGATGCGCCCCGATTTCAAGGTGAATTCACCCAGTTTCAAGGCATTGTGTTCGAGCGCAAATTGAATAAATTTTTGACGATAGTCGGTCACAGCGATTCCTTGGGCTTGGTGCGGATAATAAGAAACGTAATTTTGCCAGAAATTTAAGCAAAAACTTGGGTGTGGGGTATAAATAAGCCCGCCTCATGGGGCGGGCTTCGGGATCGGCAGGGGGTTTGGTGTGTTAACCCAAGACGAGTTGCTCGCCCTCGGCATCAACGTGAATGGTGGCGCCGGGTAAATAAACCCCTTTTAAAATCGCTTGGGCGAGTGTGTTTTCCAGCTTTTGCTGAATCGCCCGCTTGAGTGGCCGGGCACCATACACGGGATCAAACCCCGCCTCGCCGAGTAAATCCAGCGCTTCGATCGTTAAATGCAGGTGTAAATCACGCTCGGCCAGCCGATGGCGCAGCGAGTCGATTTGAATATCCACAATTTTGCGAATTTGCTCACGCCCCAAGGGATGGAATACCACCACTTCATCAATGCGGTTAATAAATTCTGGGCGGAAATGCCCGCCCACCACCGTCATAACGGCGGCTTTCATGGCATCGTAATCATTTGAGTCGGCCAGTTCTTGAATGCGATGCGAGCCTAAATTCGAGGTCATCACGATCACCGTGTTACGAAAATCGACCGTGCGACCCTGTCCATCGGTTAAGCGGCCATCATCGAGCACTTGCAGGAGCACATTGAACACATCGGGATGCGCTTTTTCGACCTCATCTAACAAAATCACGCTATACGGTTTGCGCCGCACGAGTTCGGTTAAATACCCGCCTTCTTCATAGCCCACATAGCCTGGCGGCGCGCCGATTAAGCGGGCAACCGAATGTTTTTCCATGAATTCGCTCATGTCGATGCGCACCATGGCCTCTTCGCTATCGAATAAAAAAGCGGCCAGTGCTTTGGTGAGCTCGGTTTTACCCACGCCGGTGGGGCCTAAAAACAAAAACGAACCATTGGGGCGGCTGGGATCTGATAAGCCTGCCCGCGAGCGACGAATCGCATCGGCAACGGCTTTAACCGCTTCAGCCTGGCCGACCACGCGCGAAGCCAGCGCTTCTTCCATCCGCAAGAGCTTATCTTTTTCGCCTTCAAGCATTTTGGCGACCGGAATGCCCGTGGCGCGCGCCACCACTTCCGCGATTTCTTCCTCGCCCACTTTGTTGCGCAGCAGGCGGGGGGTGGCCTCCGATTGCTCGGCCGATTGCGCTTGTTGCAGTTGCCGTTCTAACTCGGGAATTCGGCCATATTGCAACTCAGACATGCGGCCTAAATCGCCGGCGCGGCGGGCGGTTTCAAAGTCGATACGCGCGTGATCGAGCTGCTCTTTCACCTTTGCGCTGCCTTCGACCATGAGTTTTTCGGCCTTCCAGATTTCTTCAAGCGCGCTGTACTCACGAGACAAACGCTCAATTTGATCTTCCAGATCAGCCAAGCGCTTGCGACTGGCTTCATCCGATTCTTTTTTGAGTGCGACTTGCTCAATTTTGAGCTGAATTAAGCGCCGCTCCAGCCGATCCATTTCCTCTGGCTTGGAATCGATTTCCATGCGCAGGCGCGACCCAGCTTCATCAATTAAATCAATGGCTTTGTCGGGCAATTGCCGGTCGGTCACATAGCGATGCGATAACGTTGCCGCCGCCACGATGGCCGGATCGGTAATTTCAATGCCGTGGTGCACTTCATAGCGCTCTTTTAGCCCGCGCAAAATGGCAATGGTATCGGCCACACTCGGCTCATCGACCAGCACTTTTTGAAAGCGCCGCTCAAGCGCGGCATCTTTTTCAATGTATTGGCGATATTCATCAAGCGTGGTCGCGCCGATGCAATGCAACTCGCCGCGCGCTAGGGCGGGTTTGAGCATATTGCCCGCATCCATCGCCCCTTCCCCCTTACCGGCGCCGACCATGGTGTGAATTTCATCAATGAATAAAATGATTCGGCCTTCTTGTTTGGCCACATCGTTTAATACGCCCTTTAAACGCTCTTCAAAATCACCCCGAAACTTCGCGCCCGCCAAGAGCGCGCCCATATCGAGCGATAAAACCCGCTTGTTTTTAAGATTTTCCGGCACTTCACCATTCACGATACGCTGCGCTAGCCCTTCGACAATCGCCGTTTTGCCCACGCCCGGCTCGCCGATTAACACAGGGTTGTTTTTGGTGCGGCGTTGCAGCACTTGAATCGCGCGGCGAATTTCCTCATCGCGGCCAATCACCGGATCAAGTTTACCCGCCTCGGCGCGCGCGGTGAGATCAATGCTATATTTTTCAAGTGCTTGGCGAGATTCCTCGGCATTGGCATCGTTTACCGATTGCCCGCCTCGCAGGGTATCAACCGCTTTGGTTAGCGCGCCTTTGCTCGCACCCGCCTTGCGAAGCAGCTCACCTAGGGCGCTTTTATCTTCAACGGCGGCCAGCACAAAGAGCTCACTGGAAATAAATTGATCTTTGCGTTGCTGAGCCAGTTTATCGGTCACATTCAGCAGGCGGGATAAATCGTTGGACACATGCACTTCACCGGCTTGCGCGCCCGATACCGACGGCAAATGATCGATCATTTCGCCCAGCTGCGAGCGCAGCAAGCCGGTATTAACATCCGATTGCGCGAGTAAATGCCGAACGGTGCCGCCTTCCTGATCTAGCAGCGCCGTAAATAAATGCACCGGTTCGATAAATTGATGATCGCGCCCCACCGCGAGGGATTGCGCATCGGCTAAGGCCATTTGAAACTTTGCGGTTAATTTGTCCATTCTCATGATGACGACATCCTCATAAAATTACGGGTGGTGGCTCGGGCGTTGCTTATCGATTCGGCACGAATAATCCATGAAACCGTAGGGTGTGCCCTGCGCACCGATGGGCTAAATGGTGCGCAGGGCGCACCCTACAACTGAGCGGACGATCACGGATAAAACTGACCGGATCAATAGTTCATGCCCTAAGTTATGACGGCGATTGGTCTAAATTCAAGAATGCACGATGATATTTCCTGATATTTCCTGATATTTCCTGATATTTCCTGATATTTATTGGGTAATAATTCGGGGTAATTAGCTCTGGTATTATTAGGGTTTAGTTATTACAATCCTTGATGCTCCATAAATTAACTTCTTTCAAGAGGCTGGCCTGATGCAAAAAACCCATTTTGACGATAAATATCCCGTTTTTGAGATTGAAATTCCCAAAGCGCAAACCTCCGCCACCTGCGCCAGCGATTTAATCGCCCGCTTGAAGGCAGACATTGATGCTCACCCCAGCGTCGCCTTTATTGCGGTGTTTGATCATTATGCCCACACCAAAAGCTTGCCTATGGGCGAGGTGGCGGAAGAAATTATCGCGGCTCAAAATATTATTTTTTGCTTTGGCATCAAGCTGCCCCAAAACCCGCGCGTGATGGCGGTTCGCCCCCGTTCGATTGGCGTAACGGAATTCGCGGATCATTTCGTGGTTAATTTTATGGAACCCCCTATGCCCATTGCCACGATGGCCATTGAAGGCTGGGTTAAAGCCTTGCGCGATCGCCCCGCCGTTTAATTTTTATTAAACCCAAGCCGCCTGCCCCCTGAAAATGGTTGGCAGGCGTTTTTTTGGCTTAAATTTATGAGTGCGCGGTTTTTGCGCTAACCGGCTGTGGCTTTGGGGTCGGCGCGGGTTGGTTTGGGGCGGGTAGGGCGGTTAAGGGGGTATGCTCTCGGGATTTGCGCCCATCTAACCGATGGGCGCTTTCTTTTGCCCAATGGATAAGCTCAAGTTGCCCATTTTTCTGCTCGACAATCGCGGTGCAATGCTCAACCCAATCACCGGCATTGGCATAGGTCACGCCATCGACGGTTCGAAGGTTGGCATGGTGAATATGGCCACACACAATGACATCCACCCCTTGCTCGCGCGCATGGCGCAAGGCCGCTTCTTCAAATTTTTCGATATAAACCCGTGCATTGGGCACCTGATTTTTAATTGCCAGTGATAAGGACCAATAGCCTTTACCCAAGATGCGACGAATGCGGGTGCTGGCGCGATTGAGCGCCATCAGTGCTTCGTAGCCCGCATTACCCACCCACTTGAGTAAGCGGTTGTGACGAACCACGCCATCAAACTCATCGCCATGCAAAATTAAGGCCTTGCGACCATCCGCTAAGGTGTGCCGGTATTCACGGTGAATGTGCACGCCGCCTAATTCTGAACCGAGGTAATCGCGGAAGAACTCATCGTGGTTGCCGGGCACATAAATCACCTGAATGCCGCCGGTGGCTAACTCCATAACGCGCTGTAGCAGCTGGGTATTGAGCAGGGGCCAGTGCCAGCGGCTGGTTTTCATTTTCCAGATATCGAAAATGTCGCCATCTAAAAATAAATACTCGCAATCAATGTGTGCCAAAAAATCCAGCAAATATTCAGCGCGCGCATCTTTGGTGCCTAAGTGCACATCCGAGATAAATACGCTGCGATAAGTTAGGGCGGGGTTGGCGCGGGGGGCGGCATGGGGCATGAGGCGGTCACTCCGGTAAGAAAACCTGTGACGTTTATGCCTCATTTGGGTGACATTCGGATGTTGATTTGATGTTATTTTTTTGACAGCGCGCCCAAGCGGAGGCGCCTTGCCGCTAACGGCGGGCGATCGGTTTTAGCTTGGGGTGCGTCGCTTAAGATCGGCGTGGCGGCTGACTAAGCGGTCGAGAAATAAGATGCCATCCAGATGATCAACCTCATGCTGGGCAATGCGTGCTTCAAACCCGGTCATGGTGAATGTGCAGGGGGCGCCAAACCGATCTTGCGCTTTAAGCTCAATGCGTTCGGCTCGGATCACTTTGCCGGTGTAATCGGGTACAGAAAGGCAGCCCTCTTGGCCCACGGCAAAGCCATCCCAGTGGGTAATTTCGGGGTTAATTAAAACTAAGTGGCCGTGGTTATCGACCGGGCGGCGCGCGCGGGTGGCATCAACAATGCAAATGCGTTGCAAAATACCTACTTGCGGTGCAGCAATGCCCACCGCGCCGGGGCCTTGGGTGCAGGTTTCGATGAGGTGGTCGATAAACGATTGCAGGGCCGGATCAAACGTTTCCACGGGCTCGCAGCCGGTTTTTAAGCGTTCATCGGGGTAGGTGATGATGTCTAAAAGCGCCACGATTAACCCCGTACCGTATCCAGCGGGGTAATCCGCACAGACAGCCCTTGAGCGCCCAGCGCGGCAATGGCCGCTTCGATGGCATCAATGCCTTGGCGGGCTTCACCTTCGATTTGCATAATATAAATGGGTGCCGCTCGGGTGCCGCCCACATCGGAGCGTAAATCTAAAATATTTAAGCCGGATTCAACCAAGGCAGCGGTTACCTCTGCCACGATGCCCGCGCGATCGGCCCCGTGAACGGTGACGAGAACATCCGCCTCGCGCGCTTGGTGCAAGCTGGCATCGGTTTCATCCACATGCAGTTTAAGATCGAATGCCATGCGGGTTGATTCAAGTAAGCCTATGACATCTTCGGGTGATCCGGCGCTGCGCACCATCATCATGATGGCAAATTGCCCCCCTAAGCGCATCATCGCCGCCTCACCCAATTCGGCGCCCACGGCAAAAAGCACGCGGGTGATATTTGCCACAATACCGGGGCGGTCTTCGCCAACTAACGTTAAAATTAACCAATTATTTTGCATGTTTATCTCCCTGAGTCACGGTGCGAGGGGGCATTATGCCTCATCCGTGGGTCGGGGGCGGCGGGTGGGCTTAGGATCGCCAAATGAGTGTGGCCATTCGCCCGGTTTGGCCCTGATCACGGCGATACGAAAATAAGCGCGAGGCATCACTAAAAGTGCACAGCCCGCCACCACTGATCGCCTGAACGCCGGCGCGTTGAAGCCGTAATCGCGCCAGTTGAAATAAATCCGCGTGATATTTGCCCGGTACGGGGCTGGGCACAAACCCTGCGGCATCCGCAGGGTGGCTGTGCACAAAGGCATGACGCACCTCTTCGCCCACCTCAAAAAACGTAGGGCCGATGGCAGGCCCCAGCCATACTTCAATCTGCTCGGGCGGAGCCTGAAATTTCGCCAGTGTGGCTTCCAGCACCCCAGCCGCTAATCCGCGCCAACCGGCATGTGCCGCCGCAATCTCGCCCCCATCTTGGCGGGCAAACACCACCGAGAGGCAATCGGCGGTCAAAATAGCTAACACCGTGTCGGGTTGATGGGTAAAGGCGGCATCGGCATCCGGCAGGGCGCAGGAACCCGCTTCGGCTACGGTGGTGCCATGCACTTGATTTAACCAGAACGGCTCGGCCGGCAGCGCGAGCGTGGCACGCAGCCGGCGCCGGTTTTCGCTCACGGCGGGCGGCGCGTCTTGCACATGGGTGGCTAAATTCAGGGCATTAAAGGGTGCCGCGCTCACCCCGCCTAGGCGGGTGGTGCAGCAAGCATGCACACCGGGTGGGGCACGCCAGTTGGGGGTAATGAGCTCAATATTATTCGTCATCACGCACATAAATAATTTCTGCTTCATCGCCGTCGGTTTCGTCCTCATCGGCTGCGCGGTGATAAAGGCCGTTGCGGTATTCGGTCAGCAGCGCCATTAAATCACGGATGTCATCGGGCAGCGGCGCTTCAAACCGCATCACCTCGCCGGTGACGGGGTGCGCCAACGTTAAATAGCGGGCATGCAGCGCTTGGCGCTCAAAATGGCGCAGCACGTCAATCAAGGCGGTAGAGGCGCGGTTCGGAATGCGCGGGCGACCGCCATAAACGGGGTCACCAATCACCGGATACCGAATATGCGCCATGTGCACGCGGATTTGATGGGTGCGCCCGGTTTCGAGCTGCACGCGCAGCCAAGTTTGCTCGCCATAATGTTGCAGCACCCGATAATGCGTGACGGCGTGCTTGCCCGTGGCGGTAACGGCTTGACGCTGGCGATCGCGTGGGTGGCGACCAATCGGCGCATCCACCGTGCCACCGGCAACCACATTGCCCATGACGAGGGTGTCGTATTCGCGCCGGATTTTTCTGGCGGCCAGATTCGCGACCAGCGTTTTGTGCGCGGCTAAGGTTTTGGCTACCACCATCACGCCTGAGGTATTTTTATCGAGCCTGTGCACCACGCCGGCACGCGGCACGGTAATTAGCGAGGGATCATGAAATAACAGGGCATTAACTAAGGTGCCATCGGGGTTGCCCGCCGCCGGATGCACCACCATGTTGGCCGATTTATTCAGCACAAGGATGGCCTCATCTTCATAGATGATGTTGAGCGGAATATCTTGCGGCAAGGCGGTTACGGCTTCTTCAATCTCAGCCAGTAACTCGATTTGCTCGCCGCCGAGCACGGTGGCGCGGGGGCGAGCAATGGCGCCATCACACAAAATTTCCCCTGATTTAATCCAGTCTTGAATCCGGCTGCGGGAAAAATCCGGCCAACATTTTGCAAGGGCGGCGTCAAGGCGTTGTCCCGCGTATTGGGTTGGGATAATCAGGGTTTCTTCAAGCTGCATGAGGGGTTCCAAAAGCGTGGGCACAGGGGCTGCGCGTCGTGTCGAAAATTAATGGTGAAATAACGAGGGGATTGCTTGGTTTATCGTTTTGAATCTGCGAACATAAGCCGCTTAAGATTTACCTTCAATGCCTATTTTATATTTCAGGATTCCCTCCAGTATGTCTGCCCGTACCCATTGGTATCAAGTATTCCGCGCCAAAAAATTTTATGGCAGCCTGATTCTCGCCACCGCCATCGCGCTCACCAGCGGTTGCTCGTGGTTTTCTAAGGGAGATAAAGAGAAGGCCGAGGTGGCTGATCCCACCATTTCCGCTGCGCAATTGTACGATGAAGCCTCAAGTTCGATGCGGCGGAGCGATTACGGTAACGCGATTAAAAAATTCGAAACCCTTGAAGGCCGTTATCCCTTTGGGGCCTACACCGAGCAAGCCCAGCTTGAAGTGGCTTATGCCTACTATAAATACGATGAACCGGATTCGGCCATTGCCGCCGCCGATCGCTATATTCAATTGCACCCGCAAGGCAAAAGCGTTGATTACGCGCTGTATTTGAAAGGGTTGGCCAATATGGATCGCGGTGATTCGCTGATTAATAAAATCGCCAAACCCAATTTAGCCTACCGAGATCAAAGTATTTTGCAAAATGCCTATGCCGCATTTGCCGAGCTGGTTAATCGCTACCCTGAGAGCAAATATGTGGGCGATGCCAGTATTCGCCTCGTAAAAATTCGGGATTATTTGGCGCAGCATGAGCTTTATGTGGCCGATTACTACATGCAGCGCGGCGCTTGGCTTGCCGCTGCGAATCGGGCGCAAACCGCCTTAACTAAGTACAACGGCTCCACATCGACTATCCCCGCGTTGGAAATTTTGATTGCCGCGTACAAAAAGTTAGGCTTAGAAACCGAAGCCTCGGATGCTGCGCAAGTGCTTAAAGCCACCCGCACTGCGAATAACATCCCCGCGCCCAAGGCTTAAATTTAGCCCCCGCCATCCCGCTGTGTGCGGGTGTTTGGGCTTGAATTTATGCCCCGTTTTTTAAGGATTGCCTGTTATGGCGCAAAGCGCTGACATAACCGCTCATCGCCCGGTTAATTCCGCGCGGCGGGTGTTATTTGCAAGCTTGATCGGTACCACGATTGAGTTCTTTGATTTTTATATTTACGCCACGGCTGCCGCTTTGGTGTTTCCGCGTTTATTTTTCCCTGAATCTGATGCGGCGACCGCCACGCTGCAATCGCTTGCCACCTTTGCTTTGGCTTTTTTTGCCCGCCCTTTGGGTGCTGCGCTCTTTGGGCATTTTGGTGATCGGGTGGGGCGTAAAGCCACGTTAGTGGCCGCCTTGCTCACCATGGGGCTTTCCACCGTTGCCATTGGGCTGTTGCCCACTTATGTATCCATTGGCATTGCCGCTCCGATTTTGCTCGCCATTTTTCGGTTTGGGCAAGGGCTGGGCTTGGGTGGGGAGTGGGGCGGCGCCATTTTGCTCGCGACCGAAAATGCACCGCCGGGTAAGCGGGCGTGGTACGGCATGTTTCCGCAATTGGGCGCGCCCTTGGGGTTTATTCTGGCAACCACCTCGTTTTTGTTTTTGACTGCCTTTTTAACCGAAGCGCAGTTTTTCAGCTTTGGTTGGCGAATTCCTTTTTTAGCCAGCGCGTTATTGGTGGCTGTTGGGCTTTATGTGCGCCTGCGCTTGCATGAAACGCCCGCCTTTGAAGCGGCGATGGCTAATAATCAGCGCGTGCGCCTGCCGATTGCGACCGTGTTTATTCACCACGTTAAACCGGTAGTGCTCGGCACCCTGATTGCGTTGGCAACCTTTGTCACGTTTTACCTGATGACCGTATTCGCCCTCACCTACGGCACGGCGAAAAATGGTTTGGGCTATAGCCGTGAGACTTTTCTGCAAGCGCAATTGTTTGGTGTGGTGTTTTTTGCGCTCACGATCCCTATTTCAAGCTGGCTTGCTGATCGCTATGGCCGAAGGTTGACCTTAATGCTGGTCACGGTGGGTATTTTTCTGTTTGGTTTTGCTTTTGCGCCGCTGTTTGGTTCGGGCAGTTTGGTGGGGGTTTTGGCGTTTTTAGCGCTGGGATTAGGGCTGATGGGGATGACGTACGGCCCGCTGGGCACCATGTTATCGGAATTATTCCCCACGGCGGTCCGCTACACCGGCACGTCGATGGCGTTTAATTTGTCGGGTATTTTTGGCGCGTCGATGGCGCCTTATTTGGCCACTTGGCTGGCCAATGAGTGGGGTTTGGCGTTTGTGGGGTATTACCTTTCCACGGCAGCGCTAATTACCTTGATTGCCTTGGCTTTAAGCCGCGAGACAAAGGATTAATCAGCCGCTGCAAGCTGAAAGCTGCCATGAAAAGCCGCCCCATGAGGCGGCTTTTATTTATTGTAATTGCGCGGGGTTCGCTTTGCCGCTCACCACCGCAATTAAAGCCGCTGCGGGGCGATAGCCTGGTACAGCGCTGCCATCGGGCAAAATAATGTAAGGCGTGCCGCTCATGCCGAGCTTCTCGGCCAATTGCATGTTGTCATTAATCATCGCATCTTGGCAGGCCGCGCCCTTTAAGGGTTTGCGCGCCATGGCGGTGTCGATATCGGCTTGTTGCTGTTTGCCGCACATAATTTGTGAGGATTCAACAAACCCCGGTGAGCCTGCCCCGGCACGCGGGGTTAAAATGGTTTGCACTTCAATGCCGGCTTTTTGCAGCGCGGGAATTTCTCGGTGCAGTTTTTCGCAATAAGGGCAGGTCGGGTCGGTCAGAATCGTTAAGGTGGCTTTTTTGGCGCCTTCAGCGGCGTAAACCACTTTGTGATTGGCAGGTACGGTTTTGAGTACGGCTAAGCGTTCTTTATTTTTAACCTGCTCGGTTAAATTCACCTGATTTTTTAAGTCCAGTAAATTACCCGCGAATAGGTAGTTACCATCGGCTGTGACATAAGCCACCTGGCCTTGAGAGGTAATTTGGTAGATGCCTTTAACCGGTGTGGGGGTAAGGGTGTCGATCGGCAGGCTGGCCATGGTTTGGCTTAGGCTTTTGCGAATGACTTGCTCATCGGCCTGGTTTTTAGCCTGGTTGCTCGCTTGGTTTTTGGCTTGGGTATCGGCCCATGCCGCCTGCATTGAAAGCGTGAGGGTTGAGGCCATAAGCGCGCTTAGGGCGAGAGAGCGGGAAAATGTCATAGCGAGGTTCTCTTGATGTTATGGGCTTAAAAAATTGTCGATAAGCATAACTTATCCACGGGGGTGATGCTCGGTATGCAAGGCTTTCAGGCGTGCGGTGGCCACATGCGTGTAAATTTGGGTGGTGGATAAATCCGCATGCCCCAGTAACATTTGCAACACGCGTAAATCGGCACCGTGATTCAGCAAGTGCGTGGCAAAGGCGTGGCGCAAGGTGTGCGGGGAGGGCAGGCGGGCTAAACCAGCCGTTTGTGCCTGTTGTTTGATGCGATACCAAAAGGCTTGGCGGGTCATGCCCTCGCCGCGCTCGGTAACAAAGAGCGCGTTTGACTCGCGCCGCCCGAGGAGCTGTGGGCGCGCTGTGCGGGCATAGCGCGCCAACCAATCCAAGGCTTCATCGCCCACGGGCACCAGGCGTTCTTTATTGCCTTTGCCGGTCACGCGCACTACGCCGTGCACGAGGTTAATCTGACCCAATTGCAGGCCAATCAGTTCCGAAACCCGCAAACCACTCGCGTAGAGTAGCTCCAGCATGGCGCGATCCCTCAGGCCAATGGGGTCGGCTAGGTTGGGCGCGGCTAATAGATTGAGCACGTCATCTTCCGAGAGCGTGTGCGGCAAGCTGCGGGGCAAACGGGGCGCTGCAATGCGGCTTGCGGGGTTATCGCTGCGCAGGTTTTGGCGTTGTAGCCAGCCAAAAAACCGCTTTAAGGCAGAACGTTGCCGCGCAATGGTTCGAGCCGATTGCCCCGCTGCCAGGCGGTCAGCAAAGAGGCTTGGAATATGCTCGGGTGATAGCTCAAACAAAGTCACACCCTGTTTTTTAACATCCGCTGCGGCGTGCCGCAAATCAGAGCGATAGGCCGATTGCGTGTTGGGGCTGAGGCCTTCTTCTAGCCATAAGGCATTGATGAACGCATTGATGAGGTGTTCATCATTGGGCTCTATCGGGGGGGGCGTTGCAGTCACGGCGGTATCCTTAAATTGGGGCATTTGCGTTGTTTTAGGGGGTGAGCACCTGCCCAAACGGCGGCGGTTTAAGCCCGGTGGGCGAGCCTGTCATGGGTTGCCCTAGGCTGTGCGGCACGAGCCAAAACACGGGGAAGCGCGGCGCCTGCAAGGGAAACTGTCCTGCTAAATCGGTGCAATAAATCAGCCCATCGACGGCGGCATCCCCTTGCAAGCGCTCAAACACGGGGCGAAAATCGGTGCCGCCGCCACCCTGCACGGCCGTCCAGCGGGTGATGCCAAACAGCCGCTCATCCCGATGAATGCGATTATCGCAGGTGATAAGACGCAATTGCAGGGGGATTTGGCTGCGCAATCGGTCGATTTCATTTAAAAATTGCCCAATCCATTCGGGGGCAATCGAACCGCTGATGTCAATGGCCAGCACCACCTGCAATTGTCGGCCACCCAAACGCGGCACAATAAAGGGCGCCGCTTGCCTGCGGGCAGGGCGGTTAAATTGCCAACGCTGATACGCCCGTTGGCTGAGCCAAATCGGCAGCACGGATTGCCAAGGGATGCCGGCAACCTTAGGTGAGCTGGGTGCTGCGGGCGCGGTTCCGGCGCGGTGCGCCAAACCGATTTGGCTTTGCGGGCGGGCTTGCTTGGCTTGCTGCGCATCAAAATCGGGTACGGTCTGGCTTTCGGCTGGCGGCGGGGTTGGGTTTGGGGGCGGCTTAAGCGCGGCAGCCCGCGCCATCAGGCTGTCGCCTGGTTGTTGGATGGGGAGGTTAGGCCAGGTGCCGTGGTGATCGGCCTGCCATTGGCTCATTAATTCACGCACGCCCAGCGCGCGCAAAAACGCATTAGCGGCGGCATCGAGTTGGGCATCAAGGGCGGCGGGGTGCCAGCGCCAAGGCCGGTGCCCTAAAGCCGCATGCGCACTTAAATGCAGCAAGGCTTGCTGAAGTTCAGCGGGGCTTGCTTGCATGAGCCAGTCACGGTGCAATACCACCGCTGCCGGGGTAAGCCCGATGCCGCCCCCCCGCTCAACCAATACAACCTTGGGCGGGAGTGCGCGCAGCAGGCTTGGCCACTGGCGGCTTAAGGCATCGCGCTGGCGGTGCCAATCATCGAGTGCTTGCCCCGCACGGTGTTTTGATGGCGTCATGCGGCGCTCATGCCGAGGTGGGCGGGTTCATCATTAAAGGCTTGCCACCCCGCGCGGCAACCCACAGGGAGAAGGCCGGTTCATCAAACAGCCGATCGCCCACGGCTTGATGCAGCTGTTCAATGAGGCCAAAACTTAAGGCATCATCGGGTAGGTGTTTGGCTAAGGTTAGGGCCTCATCGAGGTTAATGCGTTGCTGATCTAGGGCGTTGCCAATGGCTTGCACGGCATCCATTTGCTGGCTTAAGTCGGTTATTTGCATTAAGGCCTCGGGCGCGGCCAGCCAAGCGGTAAGGGGTGTTTTTTGCTCGGCGGTGTGGCCGGCAAAGGCTTGCAAGGCGGCGGCCGCAGCCAAGCCCACGCAAGCGGCAATGTGCGCAAACGTGGTGGCATCCAGCCGGCCACGCCGCGCGATAACCCGGTGGGCAAATACCCAGCTGCGCGGGCTGGGGAAGGCTTTAATTTCAGGTTCGGGCGCAAAGCGCGTGAGCCACTCAGGTTCGTGTTCAATAAATTCCAGCAGCAAGGGGCTGATGTTTTGGCGGTCGGCCCAATCGAGCCACGCTTCGCTATCGGCTTGCAGGTGGATGTGCATAAACCGGTTAGCCAAGGGCGCCGGCATGGCATAGGTGATGCCGCGATCATCCAGCCGATTGCCCGCCGCAACGATGCTCCAGCCTTCGGGCAGATGATAAGCCCCCAGCCGCCGATCTAATATGAGCTGATAGGCGCTGGCGGCAACCGAGGGGAGGGCGGCATTGATTTCGTCCAAAAACAGTACGCCGCTGGCGCCATCGCGCTCGGCATTCGGGAGTTCATCCGGGGGCGCCCAGCGCACCTTGCCGTTCTCGTGCAGTGGAATGCCGCGAAGGTCGGTGGGTTCTAGCTGCGATAAGCGTACATCAATCAGCGTTAAGCCTAAGTTAGCTGCCGCCGAACGCACACAATCGGATTTACCAATGCCCGGCGCACCCCAAATCATCAGGGGCACGGCAAACTGCGGCGCGCTGAAGGTTTCCCGCAGCAGTTGTGCTAATTCGGCGGTATTCAGGCTGGGAATGGTGGATTCAGTGTTCATAAAAACTCACTTAAAATATCCCCTATCAAGGGCGAGGCCATCCAAGTTAAGCCATTACAATGATGGTCAAACCTGCCCCTATTTGGCAAAATACTCGGCTGTTAACTATCTGGTTGCTGCGCTTGCTTTTTTTAGCCTGTTTTTATTGTCCCGCAAGCGGATTTGCGGCAGGCGCAGAGCCCCTCAGGAATAAATGATGAATAATCTCGAATCAATTCTAACGGAAAATCGGGTATTCCCGCCCAATCCGGCCTTTGCTGCCCATGCGCGCATTGGTTCTCGCGCGGCTTATGATGCCTTGGTGGCGGAAGCTGCCGCCGATTATGAAGGTTTTTGGGCGCGCTTGGCGCGTGAGTTTGTTAGCTGGGATAAACCGTTTTCAACGGTGCTCGATGCCGCAGATGCACCGCATTATCGCTGGTTTACCGATGGTACTTTGAATGCCTCGGTGAACTGTATTGATCGTCATCTGCCGGCGAAAGCCCAAAAAATCGCCTTTATTGCCGAGGCCGATGATGGCCGTGTGCGCGAAATTACCTATCAGCAATTGCATGATGATGTCGCCCGCCTTGCCAATGGTCTGAAATCACTGGGTATCACCAAGGGCGATCGCGTCATTATTTATATGCCGATGATCCCCGAGGCCAGCGTCGCCATGCTGGCCTGCGCGCGGATTGGCGCGATTCACTCGGTGGTTTTTGGCGGCTTTTCTGCTGAAGCCCTGCGCGATCGCATGAATGATACCGGCGCGCGGCTCGTTATCACGGCCGATGGTGGCCTGCGGGGTGGTCGAGCGGTTCCCCTCAAAGCGGCAGTGGATAAGGCGTTAGAAGCCGGCTGCCCGACGGTCGAAAAAGTGGTGGTATTCGAGCGCATCGGCCAAGCCACGTTGGCGGATGGGCGGGATGTGTCTTGGCGTGCCCTGTGTCAAGATCAAGCGGCCGACTGCCCACCGGTGATGGTTGAGGCCGAGCACCCTCTGTTTTTGCTGTATACCTCAGGCTCTACTGGCAAGCCCAAGGGCGTGCAGCATGCCACGGGCGGGTTTATGGTGAACGCGGCAATCACCAACGCCTGGGTGTTTGATTTGAACGATAACGATGTGTATTGGTGCACCGCCGATGTGGGCTGGATTACCGGCCACAGCTATGTGACGTACGGCCCGCTCGCGCTGGGCGTAACCCAAGTGATCTTTGAAGGCATCCCCTCTTACCCCGATGGCGGGCGCTTCTGGCAGATGATCGAGCGGCACAAAGTGTCGGTGTTCTACACAGCGCCTACGGCCATTCGGGCGCTTATGAAATTGGGCGATGAACTGCCCGCCCAATCGGATTTATCGAGCCTGCGCTTGCTCGGCACCGTGGGTGAACCCATCAACCCCGAAGCGTGGATGTGGTATCACCGCGTGATCGGGGCGGAGCGCTGCCCCATTGCCGATACCTGGTGGCAAACCGAAACCGGCGCGCATATGATCGCCCCATTGCCTGGCGCCATTGCCACCAAACCCGGCTCTTGCACCCTGCCATTGCCCGGCATTATGGCGGCTATTGTTAATGATGACGGTGAGGCGGTGGGACCGAATCAAGGCGGGAATCTTGTTATCACCAAACCCTGGCCCTCGATGATCCGCACCATTTGGGGGGATGACGCCCGCTTTGTGCGCAGCTATTTCCCCGAAAAACTCAAAGGCTATTATTTAGCCGGCGATTCGGCCCGCCGCGATGATGCGGGCTATTTCTGGATTATGGGGCGCATCGATGACGTGCTGAACGTATCCGGCCACCGGCTGGGCACCATGGAAATCGAATCGGCGCTGGTGGCGCATCCGATGGTTGCCGAAGCGGCGGTGGTGGGCAAGCCCCACGATATTAAGGGCGAATCCATCATGGCTTTTGTGGTGTGCAAGGGGGAGCGCCCCGAGGGTGCCGCCGCCGATGCCATGATAAAAACCCTGCGCGATTGGGTAGCCGAGCAAATCGGGCCTATTGCCAAGCCCGATGATATTCGCTTCGGCGATAACCTGCCCAAAACCCGTTCCGGAAAAATTATGCGGCGCTTACTGCGCGGCATTGCGGTGGGCGAGTTGCCGCACGGCGATGTGTCTACCCTAGAAAATCCGGCGATCTTAGCGCAATTGCTCGGCAAATAAGTGTGTTGAAAAGGGGCAGATAAAGCCCCTTTTTTAATGTTGTAAAAATAGGAAGAACTTTGTATGACTGACCTTAAAACAGCCCCATCCCGCCGCGTCAAAGTGTGGGATTTGCCCACCCGTTTATTCCATTGGTTGCTCGTAATCGGTATTTTTGCCATGTGGTTCACCGCCGATGTGCTTGATCGTTTAAGCCTGCACATGGCGATTGGGTACGCATTGATCGGCCTGATTGTATTCCGGCTTATTTGGGGGTTTATTGGCAGCGATACCGCCCGATTTCGGCACTTCATTCGCGGGCCTGGCCACATTATTAGCTACTTGCGAAAATCAGACGATTCGGTGGCATTGGGGCATAACCCACTGGGTGCGCTTTCGGTGGTGGCCTTGTTGTTGGTGATTATGGTGCAGTTAGGCACGGGCTTATTTGCCAATGACCAAATCTATTCTGAAGGCCCGTTTTCAGATTATGTCTCCGAGCGCACTCAAGACCTGCTCACCTATATCCATGAAGTTAACTTTTATATTTTGCTTGGGTTGATCGGCCTGCATTTGGCGGCGATTGCGTTTTATCAATTCAAAAAACACGAGCCGTTAGTGCGCGCCATGATTACAGGGCAGCGTGAGCTTAAATCTGGCGAGCGGGTACAAAACCCCAATGTGCGTTTTGCGGGGCTGATCGCTTTTGTGATTGCGCTCCTGCTGGCGGTCGGGGCGTGGTATGTGTTTAGCTACCAGCCCAAACTTCTGGCCGGTTGGCTGGGGTTGCATTAGTTTGAT
>NCFS01000025.1 GCA_002281295.1 Halothiobacillus sp. 35-54-62
CACCCCTGGGGCGGCGGGCAATTGGCCCTCACCATTCAGGGCGCTGAACCGGCGTTTATCGGCCATTTTGCAACGCTCCTCACCGATTTACCCCGCGCGCTTGGGCAGGTCGGTGCAAGCCTGCAGCCACCCGATGCAAAATACTGGGCACAACTGCGCCACGCCCTCCCGCAAGATACCCTGCCTGCAATATGGGTTGCCCTGCGCGCCGCCGAGATTCGCTTAAGTGGGTTGCAATGGCAAAGCTCGGCGGGGCAATTTGAATTAGCCGGTGAAGCCTTTGGCCCGCGCTTCACCCCCTCAACGCCCCAAAAAGCCGCCCACAAACCGCCGCCGCTCACTTGGCAGGTTCATGCGCAGCTACGCACCGCGCTGGCCGATAACCCGCCACAAGATGCGCCCACGAACCTAAGCTACGGCGCCGACGGTTGGCAAATCAATGGCCAATCGGTCGATAGTTCGGCAATCTTCCCTTAAGGCTGCGATAATCGCGCGCAATACGCGCCGCAAAAGCTGCGAGCTGCCCCAATTTTCTGTAAAGCGCCTGCTTGGTAACCCGCATGAAACCTGTTATTGCCCTAGTTGGCCGACCAAACGTCGGCAAATCTACTATGTTCAACCAAATGACGCGCACCCGCGCCGCCTTGGTTGCCGATTACGCGGGCTTAACCCGTGATCGGCAATATGGCTCGGCCGAGCATGAGGGCCGTGAATTTATCGTGATTGATACCGGCGGGCTCACCGGCGAGCGCGGCGGCATTGAAGCCTTAATGCAAGATCAAGCCTGGGCGGCCATTGAAGAGGCCGATTGCGTGGTGTTTTTGGTGGATGCCCGCGCGGGTTTAACCATGGCCGATCAGGAAATCGCCGAAAAACTGCGCCGCACCAGCAAAATTATTCAGCTGGTGGTGAATAAAGTCGATGGCGTGGATGAGTCGCTCGTGCAGGCAGAATTTTCCCGTATGGGCTTAAGCGAACCGGTATTTACCACCGCATCACACGGGCGCGGCATTAGCAGCTTGTGGGAGGCGGTCATGATTAAAATCGCCGCCAAATTCCCCAACACCCCAAGCCTGCCTGAATACGATGAAAAAACCATTCGCGTGGCCTTAATTGGCCGCCCGAACGTGGGCAAATCCACCCTCACTAACCGCTTACTGGGTGAGGAGCGCGTGCTGGCCTTTGATCAACCGGGCACCACCCGCGACAGTATTTACATCCCCTTCGAGCAAAACGGCAAGCTGTACACCTTAATTGATACGGCGGGCGTGCGGCGGCGCGCGCGCGTGAATGAGATGATCGAAAAATTCAGCATCGTCAAAACCTTGCAAGCCATTGAAGCCGCCAATGTGGTGATTTTAGTCTGCGATGCCCACGAAGGCGTAAGCGAACAAGATCAGCATTTGCTCGGGTTTATTCACGATCGGGGTCGCGCGCTGGTTATCGCCATTAACAAATGGGACAACATGACCGATTACGCCCGTGCGGAAGTCAAACGGCAAATTGATCTCAAGCTCGATTTCATCAACTACGCTGAAATGCATTACATCTCGGCATTGCACGGCACGGGCGTGGGCAATTTGTTTGAAAGCGTGGATACCGCCTACGCCGCCGCCATGCGCGACATTAGCACCAATGTGCTCACCCGCTCACTGGAAGCGGCGGTATTCGCGCATCAGCCGCCGCTGGTGCATGGCCGGCGCATTAAACTGCGCTACGCCCATCAAGGCGGCAGCAACCCACCCATCATTGTGATCCACGGCAAACAAACCGATCGCTTGCCCGGCAATTATTCGCGCTATTTAGAGGGGTGGTTCCGGCGAGAATTTTTGCTGATGGGCACGCCAATTCGCCTCGAATTTAAAACCGATAGCAACCCCTTTGAAGGCAAGTTCGATAACCGAACCCCGTTGCAACGCTACAAAGAGAAAAAAGAAGAGCGCCAAATTGCCGGCATGAAACGCAAATCAGCCGCCAATGCCGAGCGGCGCGCCCGCATGGAAGCGGCCACAGGCCCTGCGGGCACCACGGGCAAACCCGTCGCCGCGTCGGCAAAAGCCGCCACCAAACCCACCACGCGGCCCGCATCTAAACCCAAGCCCGCGGCCGCTCGGCCTGCGGCGAAACCGAGCGCAAAACCGAGCGCAAAGCCGCCGGTGAAAGCACACCCTAAAGCGGCAGCCAAGCCTGCCAGCCGCAAAAGCGCCCTTTCAGCGCGCCCGGCGGCAAAACCCGCCCAGCGCAGCGGGGGCAAACCCGGCGGCGGGCGCAAGCCTTCGGGGCGCTAAGTCAGCACCGCAACGGCAGAGCGGGGCTGCTCTACCAGTTCAAATCATCGGGCACGGTAAATTGCGCGTAATAGTCGTCGGCGGGGGGCGTAGGCGGCGCCTCGTTTGGGCGGGCAATTAATAAGGCGGCTGCTCTCGATGCCAGTTTTTCGGCGGCAGCGGCTGAAATAAGCGCATACCCCCC
Organism: Halothiobacillus sp. 35-54-62; assembly: GCA_002281295.1. Classification (GTDB taxonomy): domain Bacteria; phylum Pseudomonadota; class Gammaproteobacteria; order Halothiobacillales; family Halothiobacillaceae; genus Halothiobacillus. The sequence continues at coordinate 2,473 of NCFS01000025.1, forward strand.
GTCAAATCGGGCGATTCGAATGCGCGCAGAGGCGAGCTTATGATGCGTTTCAGCATTAACGTAAAGCGTTTTTACGCAGCCATTATCTGAAAAATGATAGGCCATTGCCCCGTCAACCGCGCTCAATCGGTTCGATTCAATCAGCTGGCGCGCTTGCACTTCACGCGCTTTTTGCGCCTGTATCGCTTCACGCGCTTGGTTTAATGCCCGATCGCGCTCCACTTTTTGCGCAAGCGCCTGCGCCGCGTGCTCGGCTACCTCGTGGTTTGCCGATGTGTTCTGCTTAACCTGCTGATACTGCGCTTTGCCTTTCGCCTTTTGGGCTTTTTGGGCTTTTTGCGCGTCAACCAAACCCGCTTTTTTCAGCTGGTCGAAAAGGGACTCTGCCATAGTGCTGCTCGTAAATTTGGGTTAGGCGCCAAAACTTGGCGCTTTCGGGCGCGTATTTTGCGGCAAGCCTGCGCGTTATCCAAGGCAAACCGATGGGCGATTCAAACATCTCACGTACAACCAAACGCCGGGCGCCGCAATCAACCGTGTTAGACTCAAAATCGATAAAACAGTGTCTTAACGCACCATTTCGGCTTGCCGAGGGCTCATAAAATGAACGGATTACGCATAATTGCACTGGCTTTGATTGTTGGCGGCGCTTTGGGCTTAGCTTACGGCAGTTTTAGTTACACTAAAAACACCAATCAAGCCAAAATTGGCCCGATTGAATTGAATGTTAAAGAAACCCAAACCGTGAACATCCCAATTTGGGCGGGTTTGGGTGTTATGGCGCTGGGTGGTTTGCTGCTATTGGGTGGCGCCCGCAAAGTTTAAACCCGCGTTTCTTTAATCCAGAAATCATGCAAATTGCAGGTGCTTGTCACGGTAATTTTTCCCGTGTAGCCCGCCGGCAAGGTGTGTTCTGAGACGGGTTGATCTTTCCAACTAAAGGTTTTTCGATCCAAAAACTTGCCACCATCCAAAACCACCGTATGGCTCACGATGTAGTGTTCCTCGCTCATCGGATGCGGGGTTCGAATCGTTATTTGGCTGCCCTTGCGCTCAATAATGGGCACATGGAGCGCTTCAACGGATTTCCAGTGACCGGGGTTTTGCGCATCAAACACTACATTTTCTTGGCTGTGCGGCGCGGCTTGTGCCGCGTTAGATGAAAGGGCAAGGGCGGCGGTGCCGGCAAAGGCAGTGGCTATAAATTCACGGCGTTTCATGAGGGATTCCTTGTTAAAAGTTACCTCAATTAATTAGTACATGCGCAATTAATTAGCCAGCCGGCCGCGCAAATAAATTCACCCCAAAATACCGGATGCCAGAGGTTTGTGTGCCGGTTTGTTATTAACCCACATCGCCGTGGCCGCACACACCCCGACCGGCAGGGCCAAAAAATTGAGCACCGGAATCATAGTCATGCCCGTCATGGTGGCGCCAAAGGTTAGGCTTGTCATGGGCATGCGCCCCAGCCAGAGGCGCTGCGCCTCAAACTCCATCCGATGATTGCCCGCCGGGGCATCGACATATTGCAACGCCATCATCCAGGCTGAAAAGCCAAACCATAAAAATGGCGCTAATAAATTCAAACCCGGCACCAACCACAAAAGCGAGAGGGGTATGGCGTACCCCAGAAAATAACGCAACTTGCGCCATTCTGCCGCCACGGTTTGCCGGGTGAGTTGCCAAAAAGAGGTGTTATCTTCGGGCGTGGATTGGCCCGTAAGCTGTAACTCAAGCTTTTGGGCGAGCAGGGCATTAAAAGGCGCGGCGATAAAATTGGCGATCATCGTGAAGCTAAAATAGGCCATCAGTAAAAGCCCGATTAACAACAAGGGCAATAAGAGCCAGCTCAGCCAATTTAACCAATCGGGTAAGAGATGATCGAGCATTTGCCGCGCGGTGTGCACCACGCCCCAGGTGCCCAAGCCAAATAATACGAGGTTAATCGCCAGCGGAATGAGGGTGAATCGCCGAATACCCGGGCGCCACATCAAACGAAAGCCTTGTAGAACGTAACCAAAACCTGTCATCGCCTTGCCTCGGGTGGGTTTATTTTTGCGGGTTAAGCCATGTCATCGCGCAAGGCGCCGCCGTATCCTCACGCAAAGCCGCATTGAGATACGTTAACGCGGGGCGAATCAACGTATCAAACTGCCACGGTGGGTTGATAATTAGCACGCCTGATCCCGTTAAGCGATTACCCAGCTCATCGGGCACGAGCGAGTTCTCAATCGTTAACACGGGCCGATCGGTCAGGCGGGCCATGCGATTTAACCAACGATTCAAATAAGGCCGCTGCTTGATGGGGTACCACAGGGCAAATACCCCCATTTCAAACCGCTGCAAACCGACCTCTAGTGCGGCAACAATGTCATCGCGCTCATGGGGTTGCTCATAGGGTGGATCAATTAAAATTAAGCCGCGCCGCTCAATGGGGGGTAAATCTGATTTCAATGCCGCCAAACCTTCACCGCAGCGCGCCACCGTGCGCCGGAGGGCAACGCCCGCCTCACGCCGTGGGCACAAATCTAAATGGCGGCTTAATTCGCGCGCGACTTTCGATACGAGCTCCACGCCCACGAACCGATCTTGCGTGCGCAACTGCGTCACCGCCAGCAACGGCGAGCCGGGATACTGCGTGCGCCCGAAACGCTGCACGCGCGCCAAATAATCAGAAATTAAGCGCATTGCGGGCGCTTCGCTGGGCGGTGTTTGCGACATTGCGGCACGCAAGCGCTCTATGCCCCCCCGCGCTTCATCGCCCCGACGCGCTTCATCGGCGGTTAAATCATATAAACCCGCCCCCGCGTGGGTATCGAGCATCAAAAAACCACCTGGCTTTTGCTGCATTAATTCAATGAGTTGGAGCAAAACTAAATGCTTAAGCACGTCGGCATGGTTGCCCGCGTGAAAGTGATGTTGATAATTCATAAGCCCTGTACTCCTCGCCCGACCCAACAACACCCTGCCACCGCAGGGAATGGCGGCCATAATACGTGCGATCAGCCGACTTGGCGCATCTCAATGCATCGCGCCCCTGCGTTTAAATGGGCATTGGCGCCCTAGATGCCACACGAAAGATGACAGATACCGCGCCACCTAACATACTAGCAACCCAACGGACGTTAACCCTGCCACCCACCGCAATGCACCATGGCCATTGCTTCGCACGATGGCGAAGCAATGCTTAAAGGAACGCGCACGCCGTTGGGGGGTCTTAGCAGCAGCGCGCGTATTTAAGAGCGACTTAAAACAACCCATCCACCGCAAACACAGGAGGCAATGTGGATCTTGAAGCACAGGCATCCGTTTGCGTCGGGATTATTTCCGACACGCATGGGGCGATTGAACTCTCCATCCTCGCGCTCATGCAGCAGTGTGATGTCATCGTGCATGCGGGGGATATTTTAGATCCCGATATTTTGAGACGAGCCACCCCAAAATCAGGCCACATCATTGCGGTGCGCGGCAATAACGACACCGTTGACCAATGGCCAAGCGGCACCGCGCATTTGCTCGAATCCCTGCCGGAAATAGCGCGGCTCAAGCTGCCGGGTGGCCTGCTTGTTATTGAACATGGCCATCGTGTTAACCCCGCCCACCAACGCCATGAAAAGCTGCGCATCCGCCACCCTGAAGCGCGCGCGATTGTGTACGGCCACACCCATCACCGCAGCATTGATACCAACCAAGAAATTTGGGTATTAAACCCCGGAGCCGCCGGCAAAGTGCGCGCCTACGGCGGTGCGGGTTGCCTTGTGCTCCATGCCGCACATGACCGCTGGTGGGTTGAAGAAAAAACGCTCTCAAGCTGAGCTGAACCTGCCGCATAAATTCGGCATAATCAATGCCCGAATCGCCTCACGCAAATCACGCGAAGAAGGCAATCTCACCTTTTGGAGCAGGTTTGCGTTATGGCCGCTATCTTAGGCATTGGCATTGCCACCCTCGACATCATCAATGAAGTAACGCAGTTCCCCGCTGAAGACAGCGAACAACGGGCGCAGGCTCAGCGCAAGCGCACCGGCGGCAATGTGTGCAACACCTTAAGCGTGCTGCGCCAATTTGAGCATCACTGCGCGCTGGCTGCCGTGCTCACGTCTGATGCCGATGGCGTGTTCATTCAAGAAAAAATCACGCAGCGCGGCATCGATGTATCACCCAGCCATAAAATAGGCTTCGGCCATGCGCCCACCTCATACATCACGCTCAACCGCCGCAACGGCAGCCGCACCATTGTGCATTATCGCGATGCACCCGAATTTGATCTCAGCGCGTTTCTAAGCATCGATTTAACCCCGTTCGACTGGCTGCATTTTGAAGCCCGTCACTGCATGGATACTGCCGCCATGCTGGCGTTCGCCCGCAGCATGAACCCCGCGCAAACCCTATCGCTTGAAATTGAAAAAGAGCGCCCGCACCTAGAGCAGCTCTTTTCTTTTCCCGATGTTATTTTTTTCTCACGCGCGTTTGCCCAAGGCCGCAACTTTACCGACCCCCAGGCCTTTTTAACCGCCGCGCATCATTGGGCGCCCCAAGCCGTGCTCATTCTCGCTTGGGGCGCGGCGGGGGCCTATTGGCTGGCGCCGTCTAACGGCCGCATTCACGCCATCGAAAGCCAAATCATCGACCCCGTCGTTGATACGATTGGCGCCGGAGATACCTTAATTGCCGGCGTTATTCATGCCCGCTCAAGCCAAAGGGCAACCGATGATTGGTCGCCTGCCGTCCGGTTTGGCGTGCGCCTTGCGGAGCGAAAAATCCAACAAATTGGCCTCGATAACCTGAACACAGAGGCAACTCAAACCGCCAAAGCCCAACCCCTGTGCCACTTAGATGACTTAGGCGCCGCCGATGCGCTCGGCGTGCGCCCCGTGAACGGCATTCCGAGCATCATTGTGGTGCGCACCAACAAAACCCTACAGGCTTATCGTAATATTTGCCCGCATAACGGCTCACCCTTAAGCAAAACGCAGCGCGGCTATCTTATCGACAAGCCCGATGGCGTGGCGCTACGCTGCGCGGTGCATAATGCCCACTTTGATAGTCAAAGCGGCGCTTGCACCCAAGGTCCTTGCCCGGGCACGCACCTGCAAACCGTGCCCATTTGCATCAAAGGTGATGCCGTTTTTTTAGCATCCGACTCCGCTGAACCGGAAAACAACCCATCCCTCGCCCCATCATCATGAAATTGCAATATACCCCATCGATTTAATTGGCTATGCTCCGTCCAATGAAATTTTTTACACCAACGAGCGAAAAAAAGGATTTTCACGCATGTTGCACACCGCACACCCCCACCGACAACGCCCCACCCCATGAGCCAAATCGCCAGAACAGATAGCCCGCCGCCGGCAACCAACGACTACAGCGAGGTTTGGTTGTGGGTGGCGCTTGATGCGCACCATCGCATCGCTGATTGGCGCGTTTTAGCACAATCGCACACGCCGCCTTCCACCCCGTTCGCTCAAGGCGAATCTTATCGACTGGATTTAATACTTGGCGTGCTATCGGGCGATCCCCGCTGGCAAGAAAACACCGGCCGCGCGGGCCCATCAGAAAGCCTGCACGGCTGGGTTTGGCGGGCGCGCTGGATTGACAGCCAGCACTTGGCAAAACTCACCACGCCGCCCGCGATGGGGGCTGATGCCGCCCCGGCGCGCTTATTGCATATTTCCGCTTATCCCGGCGTGTCGCCCGATGCGATGGGCTGGCTCGATCGCCTACCCGACTTAGTGATTGGCCGCGATGAAACCCAAACCATCCAGTTTTTGAATCGCGCCGCCCGTGAACTGCGCGACCCCGAATTTATCACCCAGCTCACCCAGCATATCGCCCCCGTTGATGGCGCCCATAGCGCCGATGAACACGCCATTGTCGATAGCCAAGGCCATGCGCGCATTTTTCATCGCATGCTAATCCAGGCGCCACCGGCTTCAGCCCTGCATGAATTTATTTTAGCGCATGAAATTTCACACATTAAAGCGCTCGAACACGCCCTAGGTGACAACGAGCAATTAATGCGGCTATTGATTGATGCCACGCCCGATTTTATCGCGATTAAAGACGGCCAAGGACGCTGGCTTTTGGCTAACCAAGCCGCACTGGCCCTTTTTCATCTGCAAACAATCCCTTGGTGGGGCAAAACCGATACGCAACTGGCTGAATTAACCGCCCCCATTTTTGGTGCGGCATTGAGCGCCTGCACCCACTCCGATGACCGTGCTTGGGCAGCCAAACAACGCACCCGCGCGCTTGAAACCCTGCCCGAGCAAAACGGTGGCCACCGGGTGTTTGATACCTTAAAACTGCCCTCCTTTACCGAGCAAGGCGAGCGCAAGCTATTGATTATTATTGGGCGCGATGTAACCGAGCGGGAATTAGCCCAAGAACGCTACGAAAAACTAGCCAGTCAAGATGAATTAACCGGCCTACTCAATCGCCAGTTTTTTCAAATAGAAGCCCAACGTTGGATGGATGAACTTGAGGGAGAACCCATACAAAAACTCGCCCTCATTGAGTTCGATCTCGATTATTTCCGCTCCATTAACGACAGCTACGGCCATCCTCGCGGCGATCAGCTTTTAAAGCAAATTGCCCAGCGCCTACAAAATGAGTGCGCCGTTGAGCGGATTTTAATTGCCCGATTGGGCGGTGATGAGTTCGCCCTGCTGCTTCCCACCGAAGGCTCCCAAGCCGCACTCGATGCCTTGGGCGCTCGGGTCAAAGCCTTGGTGGCCAAGCCCTTCCACATGGATCACCTCACCGTGCTCACCACCGCCAGCACCGGCATGGCCATTTGGCCCGATCACGGCAGCGCTATGCACGAATTATTGCATCTGGCCGATTCTGCCATGTACGCCGCCAAGGCGCAGGGGCGCAATGGTCATGCCGTATTCTCGCCCCGCATTGCCGCCGAACAAAACTGGCGCGCACAGCTCCTCACGGCGCTGCGCCAAGGTCAGGCCGATAACCGCTTTTATCTGGTGTACCAAGTTCAGCAAAATGCCAACAGCCTTGCCATCACAGGGGTTGAAGCCTTATTACGCTGGCGCCACACCACGCCCGACCTTGCGGCCGGCCCTGATCGATTTATCCCTTTGCTTGAGCAATCAGGGCTTATTATCGAAATCGGCGGCTGGGTGCTCTTAGAGGCATGCAAGCAAATTGCCCGCTGGCGTGTGCCGCTGGGTGAGCGCATTACCGTGGCGGTGAATGTATCCAGTATCCAAATGCATGCCCCCTGTTTTGTGGGGCGCGTGCGGGCGGCCTTGGCGCAATCGGGCATTCCACCTGCCTTGCTTGAGCTTGAGCTCACCGAATCCGCGCTGGTTAACGACCCCCACACCGCCGCCAACACCTTGGCCGAACTCAAAGCGCTGGGGGTGCAGTTGGCGCTGGATGACTTTGGTACCGGCTATTCTTCGTTAAGTTATCTCACCCAATTTTCTTTTGATCGCCTGAAAATCGATCAGAGCTTTGTGCGCGATATTCTCGATGACCCCAAGGACCTTGAAATTGTTAAAGCCATTATCGCCATGGGGCACGCGTTACGTTTAGAAGTGGTGGCCGAAGGGGTTGAAACCACGGCCGAACGGGATTTGCTTGAAGCCCTCGGCTGCGATTCTTTTCAAGGGTATTTGATCGGTCGCCCGGGTTTACCCGCAGAAATTTACCCCATGCTGGGCGTTGGCTTGTTATGATTCATCAATTTATTTAATCAAGGCAATCACACCATGAACCGAGCCGACCGTATTCGCAGCCAAATTGAAGCCCAGCTTGCCCCCACGCATCTTGAAATTGATAACGAATCCCATCTGCATGCCGGCACGCGGGAAGAAACCCATTATCGCTGTGTGATTGTGAGCGAATCGTTTGCAACGCTAGGTTTACTTGCACGACATCGCCATGTGCAAAGCCTGCTTCAAGCCGAGCGCGATGCGGGTATGCATGCCTTATCGCTGCACACGTTTACACCGGCCGAATGGGCCAAAACTGGCGTTGCGCCGGCATCCCCGAATTGCGCTGGCCAAAATCACTAACGGGCAGAAACAATTATGTGGCAATGGCTTACCGAGCTTCTGGCAAAAAAACCAGCCAAATCCGCCCCGCAACACCGCCGCACACCCCGCCCAGCGCCGCAAGCGGGCGCCGCGAAATTCCCCACGGAACACCCCCCCGGGGGTTCTGCGGCAGATAACCACTTCCCCGATGCGGCCGAAATAACTCTAACGTTCTATCAACAATTGTTGAACGCAAAGCCCGATCAACGCACCGAGCCCGATCAACTCAGCGCGCCCGAGGCGCTCTGGCTAAAAGCGCGCACCGAGGACTTAAATCAAACACCCACCCAGCTCACCCAGCTGGTGCCGCGCCTGCCCAGCGTGCTGCCCAAATTGATGACGGCACTAAATAATATCGACACCCCCATTCGCAGCCTGACCGAACTGATTGAATCGGATCCGATTATCTCAACGCACGTACTGCGCTTAATCAACAGCCCCGCCATGCGGGTGCGGCGCGAACAGATCACCTCACTCGAACAAGCGGTGATGTTGCTCGGCTTTTCAGGGATGCGTGAGGTGGTTTCAGCCGCCATGTTCAGCCCCATAGCGCAACTCAGCCATATCGAGGGCATTCACCCTTTGCTGATTCACGATATTTGGCCGGCAAGCCTGCGGGCGGCCAATGCGCTGCGCCAAGGGCTTAAACATCAAAGCGCATCCCGCACAAAAATTGATGCCAACTTAGGCTTTGAGCTTTATCTCTCTATGCTTATTGAGCATACGGGGTTAATTGCGCTCATTCGGCAAAAACCCTTAACCGGCGCCAACTTAAGCGCCGCTTATGTGGCTGAATTTAGGGCGCTGGTGCCTGCGTATAGTGCCCGCATCGCGGAGGCTTGGGCGCTATCCCCCCGCACCATCGCGCTAATCCGCAATCCCCCGCCCGAGCTCAATTCACGCCGAGAAGAAGCGCGATACTTTGCGCTCGCTTGCGCCTTGAATCGGCGCGGGTATTTAGATCAAGCGCAGTTTTTACACTTGTGCCGCGCCCTGCCCGACTACGCGCAAACTTGGTACGAGCAGTGCCGCCCCCAAAACGGCGAATCAACGGAAGATTAACCAAGCCCGCAGGGGAAAAACGCCGGTCTAGCCCACCACCAAAACCCCATCCATCTCAACCCGCGCGCCCCGAGGCAATTGCGCCACACCAATGGCCGCCCGGGCAGGATAGGGCGCCTGCATAAACTCAGCCATCAGGCTGTTCACACTGGCAAAATGGGCTAAATCGGTTAAGTACACCTGCAATTTCACAATCTCTGCCAACGAGCCACCCGCCGCCACGCACACGGCCGATAAGTTTGTCAGCACTTGGCGAATTTCTTGCTCGATGGTGTCATTCACCATCGTCATGGTGTGCGGATCGAGCGCGATTTGCCCCGATAAATACACGGTTTTATCCACCCGTACCGCTTGGGAGTAGGTGCCAATCGCCCGAGGCGCTTGTTCGGTATGAATAATGGTTTTGTTTGTCATGCACGGAGCCTCATTAAATAAAATTTTAATCAACAAACCCGCTATGGGCGAATCACCTTAACCACATCAGGCACTTGCTTAATTCGCCGCATCACGCGGGCTAAATGAATGCGATCAGCCACGCGCAAAGCAATCGTAATAATGGTGAGATTGACATCCCGGTCATCGAAACGCACATCATCAATATCCGACCCGGTTTCAGCCACAGAGCCTGCAATACGCGCCAAACCACCCCGCACATTTTTAGCATGCACAATTATCAGTGCCTGATATTCGCCCGTGGGCGTGCTGGCCCAGTTCACCGCCAGCCAGCGCTCGGGGTGGATGCCAGCATCGACCGCGTTACTGCAATCGCAGCGGTGCACCACGATGCCTCGGCCTGTGCTCAAAAACCCCACCACGGCATCGCCCGGAATCGGATGGCAGCATTTGGCAAAATCCACCACCAACCCTTCGGTGCCACTAATAATCATCGGCGGCTGGGCCGCGCTCATGCCCGGCAATCCGCCCACGGCGGCAACCCCTTCGCCCTCTTCCATTACCAGCAACCGCGCAACCAAGGGCGCCATCCGGTTACCTAGACCAATTTCATGGAGTAAATCTTGCAGGCCATCAAAGTGATACTCCGCCAACAACCGCGCCATGCGCTCGGGTCGTACTGCCTCAAGCTCCACTTGTTCTGCATTCAGCGCTTTAACCAGCAGGCGATGCCCTAATTTAATGGCCTCGGTATCGTGCAGGTTTTTAAGGTAATTTCGAATATTGGCACGCGCCTTAGCCGTAACAACAAACGAGAGCCAATTGGGATTGGGCTCAGCGCCAGCCGCCGTAATAATCTCAATGGTTTGGCCATTTTCCAGCGGGGCAGACAAGGGCGCAAAACGCCGATCAATTTTGCAGGCTACACAGCGATTGCCCACATCGGTATGAATGGCATAGGCAAAATCCACCACCGTGGCGCGGCGCGGCAGCTCGATAATCTCGCCCATCGGGGTGAACACATACACCTCATCAGGGAAAAGATCGACCTTAACCGATTCCAAAAACTCCTGCGGATTGCCGGCTTTTTGCTGAATTTCGAGTAAATCACGCAGCCATTCACGCGCGCGCGCTTGGGTTACCGTGCCGTGATCGCCGCTGGATTTATACAACCAGTGCGCCGCAATCCCGCTTTCGGCGAACTGGTGCATTTCATTGGTGCGAATTTGCACTTCCAGCGGAATGCCGTGCGGGCCGAATAAAATGGTGTGCAGCGATTGATATCCATTGGCCTTGGGGATGGCAATGTAATCTTTAAACCGCCCCGGTAAAGGCTTATAAAGGTTGTGCACGATACCGAGCGCGCGATAGCACTCATCGACATTTTGCACCACGATACGCACCGCAAACACATCAAACACTTCTTTGAAACTTAGGTGTTTTTGCAGCATTTTGCGGTAAATTGAATAGGGGCGTTTTTCGCGCGCATCAATTTGCGCCTTTAAAGCCTCTTCACCAAACCGGCGCACAAATCGCTCTTCAATCCCCGCAACCACTTCTTTGCGATTGCCCCGCGCTTTACGCACCGATTCAGACAGCACCCGATACCGCGTCGGATACAAGGCCGCAAAGCCCATATCTTCCAGCTCGTGGCGGAGCGCGTTTAAACCCAAGCGGCTGGCGATTGGGGTGTAAATATCTAAGGTTTCACGCGCAATGCGGCGGCGTTTATCGGGGCGCATCACCCCCAGCGTGCGCATGTTGTGCAGCCGATCGGCCAACTTGATGAGGATGACGCGCACGTCTTCGACCATCGCCATCATCATTTTGCGAAAATTGGCTGCCTGCGCCTCAGCTTTTGATTTAAAGCGGATTTGAGTGAGCTTAGAAACCCCATCCACCAGGCGCGCCACCTCTTCACCAAAGCGCAGCACAATCTCCTCGCGCGCCACGGCGGTGTCTTCAATCACATCATGCAAAATGGCGGCAACCAAGGTCGCCTCATCCATATGCAGGCCTGCCAAAATTTCCGCCACCGCAAGGGGATGGCTGATATAAGGCTCACCGCTCTGGCGCGACTGCCCCACATGCGCATTGGCGCCAAAAATAAAGGCATCCCGCACATGCGAGATGCCTGTTGAATCAATGTAAGGAGAAAGTACCATCGCCAAGGGCGCGAAGTATTTTTCTGTCCCGGCGGCCTCAGCGGCCAAGACCTGTGCGGCCTGATTTGCCCCCCGCGCCATGCTCAATGGGGACAAAGACGAGACTTCGGGCAATTTAGCCCTCGTCGCTCGTGGTCGCCGGGCGACGAACACTGCCGCCTTCATCCTCGTCGGCAAATTGCGCAAGCTCTGCCCGAATTTCGGCTTCAGAAATCTGCGAGCGCAAAATAACCATGTTGGATTGAATTTCTTCAATGCGAGCCGAATCAATTTTGCCCTCGCCAATTTCGCGCAACGCGATGACCACGGGCTTTTCTTTGCCCATCGGCACCAAGGGCTCGGCGCCCTGTTCAATTTGGCGGGCACGGCGGGCGGCCATTAAAACCAGCTCAAAGCGGTTCGGAATCTTTACAAGACAATCTTCTACGGTGACACGCGCCATGACAACCCTACCCAGGATAAGTGAAACTGACCGCGTAGTTTACGGCTTTTTGGGGGCTATAGCCAAATTTTCTAAGCGAAGGTGTTCAATCTCGGCTTGACGCGGGGTGCGCAAGCGCTCGCTTTCAAAAATTGAACGTAACTGACTGAGTGCGTGAGAAAAATCATCATTGATAATTAAGTAATCGTAGTGAGGGTATTCCTGCATTTCACGGCGAGCCTCGGCCAGCCGGCGGGCGATGACCTTGGCATCATCTTGCGCGCGGGTGGCCAAACGTTCTGCCAGCGCTTCAAGGCTAGGCGGCAGTATAAAAATACTGCGCACAGCGGGAAACAAGGCTCGAACCTGCGCAGCCCCTTGCCAATCAATTTCAAGAATTAAATCTTGCCCTCGGGCTAAAACTTGCTGAATGGCGGCTTTTGACGTGCCGTAATAATTATCAAATACGCGGGCGTGCTCGACAAAAGCATGGGCTTCGATCAGTGCCTCAAATTGCGGCACACGCACGAAGTGATAATGCTGCCCATCTACCTCGCCTAGCCGCATGGGGCGGGTGGTATGCGATACCGACAAACCCAAATCGGGCATTTGCGATCGCAACGCTTTGATCAAACTGGTTTTTCCTGCGCCCGAGGGTGCGGAAATAATAAACAACTGCCCCGACATCACCATCAATTACCTCAAATCTACTCAAGACCCTCGGCTTGGCGCGCCAGCCGAGCCGCCCGCGCAAGACGCGCCGCCCGACGACGATTCCAGAACCAAATCCCCGCGCCCACCACCAAAACCACACCGGCGCCCACATAAAAAACATAATGCCCCAACGCATCAATTTGAGTTATTACGTGTTCTGCTGCCTGGCCAAAAACCCAGCCTAAACTCACAAATAAAACAGCCCAAATCACCGCGCCAATCGCGTTATAGAGCATAAACTTCCACGGGCACAACCCGCTGTGGCCAATCAAAACAGGGCCTGCCGCACGCAAGCCATACATAAAACGCACCATGATAATAACCGGCGCGTGGTATTTATAAATCCAACGATCCAAACGGGGTTTTTGCTTCGCCCAGCTGGGAAAGCGCTGCAAAATCGCATCGCCTTTCCACCGCCCCAGCCAGAAAAAAATCTGATCACCCAGCCAGCCAAAAAACATAGCCACTATCAAAACCTGCGGCAAACCGAGCAAACCTTGGTGTGCCGCTAGGCCTGCGAGCACCAACACGGTTTCGCCTTCAAGCAGGCAGCCGATGGCTAACACCAACAAGCCGTATTGCGCTAAAAGGGCGGCGATATCAATACCAAACACAGCAATCCCTCACGCAGATATAGCAAACGGCACGCACAATTAGCCAGCCGTTACACGGCTAGTGCCATTCGGCGCGCTTAGCACTTGCACCCGCTGCCCCAGTGAAAACATCTGCGCACCCACGGCCTGCACAATTGAAACGGTGCGGCCATTATCTAAGCGCACGACAATTTCCACGCCATTTTGCTGCGTGACATTATTCTCAATGGCAGAACCGGCCACGCCGCCCGCAATGGCACCGCCCACGGTGGCCAAATCACGCCCCAGCCCGCCGCCCACGCCACTGCCCAGCAAGCCGCCCACCACGGCGCCGCCAATCATGCCCACGGGCGATTGTGTGCCGGCAATTTGCACCCCACGCAAGCCTTCGATTGTGCCGTACTGCACCGTTTGCATTTGCATGGCGGTGTTTTGGTTATACACATCCCCGGTCATTGGTGTCACGCAGCCACTTAAAATAACGCTTAATCCACCCAAAACGCCCAGCGCGATGATTCGCAACCCCATGATTTTTCCCCCGATAGAAAACGAACCCTCAGTATACGAAACTATCGGGCAAAACAGGATGCACTGCACGCCAGATAAACAAATGGTCATCTAGCGCAGTAAAATTTCTTAAATGCGGCGCGCAATGTTAAATTGACGACTCAATCGTTTTAAAATCCTTCGCAATACAACAGGTTTGCCATGCTAGAGCTGCTTTTTTTACCCGAAACGTGGATCGCATTCGCCACCTTGACTGCGCTCGAAATTGTTTTAGGCATCGACAACATTATTGTTATCGCCATTTTGGTGTCTAAACTGCCCGCGCACCAACGGGCAGCGGGGCGGTTATTTGGTCTGGCATTAGCCATGGTGACGCGAATTGGGCTGCTGTTCTCGCTGGTTTGGCTGATGGGCTTAACCGAACCCTTCTTGCATATCGGGGCGCTGGCCTTTTCAGGGCGCGATTTAATCTTGCTCGTAGGCGGCTTATTCTTGGTGTACAAGGCCGTGACCGAAATGCACGACACCATGGAAACCGGCGGCCATGTCGAAACCAACAGCGGCCCCACCCTCAAAAAAGTGGCGCTTTGGACCGTGGTTATGCAAATCGCTTTAATCGATATTGTGTTCTCGCTCGATTCGGTAATTACCGCAATTGGTTTGGTTAAGCACATCGAAATTATGGTGGCGGCTATTGTTGTCGCGGTGTTGGTGATGATGGTGGCGGCTAAGTCCATCAGCGAATTTGTGGAGCATCACCCCACCATTAAAATGCTAGCGTTATCGTTTTTGATCTTGGTCGGCGTGTTTTTAATCGCCGAATCTTTCGGCCAGCATGTACCCAAAGGCTATATCTATGCGGCCATGGCGTTCTCGCTGATTGTGGAAGCGCTCAATATCCGCATGCGCAAAAAACGCGCGCAACTCAGCTCAAACGCGCTGCCGGATTAATCGGTGTACTCAATCATCAAAGGGGCGTGATCGGAGAATTTTTCATCCCGATACACTGATGCCGCCGCCACACGACCCGCTAAATCGGGCGTGATAATTTGATAATCGATGCGCCAACCCACGTTATTTTCCCAGGCATTAGCGCGGTTCGACCACCAGGTATAAATCGCCTCATCGGGCGCCACCACACGGTGCGCATCCACATAGCCTAACCTGTTAAATAACTCATCCAACCACGCCCGCTCATGCGGCAGAAAGCCTGAGTTTTTCTGATTGCTGCGCCAATTTTTCAAGTCCCGTTCTTTATGGGCGATATTCCAATCTCCGCACAAAATTAAGGGTTTAGTTTGCGCTTGGCGATAGGCCGTGAGCAACGGCAAATAGGCGGCAAGAAAGCGATCTTTCGATTCTTGGCGATGATCGCCCGCCGAGCCTGAGGGCAAATACAAAGAGGCCACGATTAAATCGGGATATTCAAACGCGCAATAGCGGCCCTCGGCATCAAACTCGGGCAAGCCCAGCGCGGTGATGATGCGCTCCGGCGGCCGCCGCGCATAAATAGCCACGCCGCTATAGCCTTTTTTTTGGGCAGACACATACTGGCAGGTGTAACCGGCCGGATTAAACACCGCATCGGTGAGTTGATCGGGTTGGGCTTTGGTTTCTTGAATGCAAACAAAATCGGCGTTCTGGCGAACAAGCCAATCAAAAAAGCCTTTTTTGGCCGCCGAACGAATGCCGTTTGCATTGAATGAAATAACCCGCATCGCGCATTCTCCCGCCCTTAAATTGAGCCGGCAGTGTACCAGCCCCGCATTCCTTGAATACGTTCCTTGGATAAATGACGGGCAAAAAAAAGCCCCGGATCATTCGGGGCAATGGTTCATCCTTGAGGAGCCGCTTACTGAGATAGGGGGCTTGGCGATTAGTTCACTCATCCATTCAAAAAAATTGATAGAGGTGAATAAAAAACGCTTGCGCCCCGCAGGCGGCGGCCACCTCAGGGGAGACGCGCTATTTACCTAACTGCACCGCCATAAATAAGGGCTGACCATCGCGCAGTAAGCGGATGGCAATGGGGCGATCTTTCGGCGCGCTATCTAGGGCTTTTTTCAAATCCTCGGTTGTTTTCATGGGCATACGGTTCACCTCAAGCAGCACATCTTTGGGTGCCAGCACGGTCGCAAAAGGCGAGTCATTACTTACCGCATCCACCTTAACGCCATATTGCACATTAAGCTGCTGCAAATCGCTGGCACTTAATTCAGACACTTTAAGCCCCATTTTTTCGATAGCGGCACTGGTGCCCCCCTCGGCTTCTAGGGCGGCTTTATCGAGTTTTTCAACCGTCACGGTCATTTCACGCTCGGTGCCATCGCGCAACACGCTCAAGGTGGCCGGTTTACCAATCGCCGACATGCCGACCATGATGGGAAGCTCGCCGGAGCGATTAATTTCTTTGCCGTTGAATTTCAAAATCACATCGCCTGATTTCAAACCGGCTTTGGCGGCGGGCGTGTTGGGCTCTACCTTAGCCACGAGCGCGCCTTTGGTGTTGCTCATGCCGAACGATTTGGCCAGCTCATCGGTGACCGGCTGAATCAACACACCCAAATAACCGCGCGTCACCGAACCCGTCGCTTTAAGTTGATCGACAATATTCATGGCGACATTGATGGGAATGGCGAATGAAATCCCCATAAACCCGCCGGATTTTGTGTAAATCTGCGAGTTAATACCAATGACTTTGCCATTGGTATCAATGAGGGGGCCACCAGAATTACCGGGGTTAACCGGCGCATCGGTTTGGATGAACGGCACATAACTTTCATCGGGCAAATCGCGCCCGACAGCTGAAACAATGCCATGCGTGGCGGTGTGATCGAGCCCGAATGGCTCGCCAATGGCCAACACCCATTCACCCACTTGAACATTGTCGGAATTGCCGATCGGGGCGACGGGGAGATTAGTCGCATCAATTTTAATCAGCGCAATATCGGTGCGTTTATCTTTACCGATCACCTTGGCCGTATAACTTTGACGATCGGGCATGCGCACTGTAATTTTATCAGCGCCGTCAATCACATGCGCATTGGTTAAAATATAGCCATCGGAGGATATGATAAAACCTGAGCCAAGGGAGCGAACCGGTTCAGATTTTTGGTTTTGCGGCATTTGCTCAAAGAAGCGGCGCATCATATCGCCCGCAGGACCGGGCGGGAATGTCGGCGCGCTGCCGCTATCGAAGGCTTGTTGCGCTTTGGGCTTGGAGATGGTGCTGATATTCACAACCCAAGGGCTCGATTGCTTTACGAGCTGCACATAATCGGGCATCGCGGTGTCGGCAAAGCTGAGATTGGGGGTCATCGCCATCAAGGGGGCGGCGATTAAAGCCGCAGTCAACAAAACCCGACCTCGGGGTGCCAGCGTGGCGCGAATAATTTGGGTCAACATGGGGGTTCGCATACGGTACCTCTGCTAAATAAAATTCAGGGCTGTGTTAGAACAACGCAGAGCGACAGCATTTAACACTCGCCAATTGAGCAATCTGCTAACGCGCTGCATGATGTTTCTGACGATATTCTTCGGTATTAGTTCATTGGGCTATCAAGCCTCGGTGGGGGCGGGTCTTTCTGCCTGAAAAGGTATGTGGCGTGCTTGCAGATGATTTTGTAATACCGCCATTGCCTCGGTTACCTTGGCCGAGTCCCCTTTGAACCCGAGTTCAATCAGCCGGTGTTTGCCTTGCCAGGTCGGCAGGCTGAATAATTTAAGATCCGGAAATTGCGCGCATAGATCGGTCATAAGCACCAGTAAATCGTTTTCCGATGCACCGATCGTCCAAACAGCCTGCTCGCGGTACTGATCAGCCCCTAGAGCCTGCAGCGGGTTGGCCAAGATCCAGTCGAGCATGGGGTGCGCCATCTCAGGAAACCCGGGCATAAAAAAATGCTGTGCCAGAAAAAAACCGGCCACGTTATTCACAGAATTGGGAATTAAATCAACTGCATCTGGAAAATCGGCCATGTGCACCCGATGGGGAAACGCGGCATCACCAAATTGCGCGATAATGCGGCGCTCCGCCTCAGGGTGGCGCACAAGGGGTCGATCAAATGCCCGTGCCGCGCACGCCCGGGTTAAATCATCGGGCGTGGCGCCTATGCCGCCAAAACAAAAAGTGATGCTCCCTGCGGCAAAGCTTCTACGCAAGGTGGCCTCGATGAGGCCGGCCTCATCACCGATCATCTGCGCCCAGCTTAAACGCAACCCGCGCGGCGCCAAGCGCTCGATAACCGCCGCCAAATGCGTATCGCGGCGGCGCCCGGACAGTATTTCATCGCCAATTATCAGCACCCCGATGGGCGGCGCGCTCATTGGGCGGCGCCCATTTTGAGCGCGTTGGCTTGCACAAGGGCGCGTTCTTGCTCATCGGCGTGGGCATCGAATCCGGCGGCCTCCGGCCAGCCTTGGGTGTGGCGCGCAATGAGGCGTGCCAACGCGTCGAGATGGTCATCACGGGCGTTGAGCGCTTCGATGTACTGATAGGTTTCACCGCCTGCTTCCATAAAGTACTCACGATTTTCTTGGCCAATCTCTTCGATGGTTTCCAAGCAATCGGCTGAAAAACCGGGGCAAATCACGGCAATGTTTTTGATGCCCTGGCCGGGCAAGGCTTTCATGGTTTCATCGGTGTATGGGCGCAACCATTCCTCGCGGCCAAAGCGCGATTGGAATGTGACCATGTATTGCTCAGGCGTCAGCCCTAGGCGCTCGGCCAGTAAACGCCCCGTAACATGGCATTCGCAATGATAAGGATCGCCCGCCAGCAAATAGCGCTTAGGTACGCCATGAAAGCTCATCATGAGTTTTTGCGGCTGGCCGTGTTCGGCAAAATGCTCGCGTACGCTGGCCGCCAGCGCATCTAAATAAGCCGGCTCACGGTGATAATGGGTAATGAGGCGCAGTTCGGGCATCCAGCGCCAGGTTTTAAGCTCATCGAACACCGCATCGAAACTGGATGCGGTGGTGGCGGCGGCATATTGTGGGTACATCGGGAGCACCACAATGCGCCGGGCGCCGGCATCGCGCAGTTCCGCCAAGGCGCTGGCGACCGAGGGATTGCCATAACGCATGCCCAGTGCAACCGAAACAGGACCGGCCATGTGCGAAGATAAGCGGGCTTGCAGGCCGCGTTGCTGCTGGCGTGAAATGGTGAGCAGAGGCGAGCCTTCTTCATAATGGCTCCACACCTCGCGATAGGCCGCTGCCGATTTGGCGGGGCGGGTGTTCAAAATAATGAGGTTTAAAATCGGCCACCACAGAAATTTATTCACCTCGATCACACGCGGATCCGATAAAAACTGCTTCAAATAACGCCGCAAGGCGGGCGTGGTGGGTTCATCGGGCGTACCTAAATTCAGCAATAAAACCCCGATGCGCTCGGCGCTGCCATGAGCGTAGTTCGGTTCGCCTTGAAACTTCATGCCTTTATCCTTAACGTTTAAGTGGTGTTTGTGTGCCGAATTGTAAACGGCCATAAAAATCAAAGTATGATTGTAGGCAGCAAATTACTAAAAACACCGTCTATTCGTGAGGAATTAATTATGTCTGAAGTTACCCCCCGTCATGTTCGGCTATTAATTTTGGGCTCAGGCCCCGCCGGCTATGCGGCGGCGGTGTATGCCGCCCGCGCCAACTTGCACCCGGTGCTCATTACCGGCATGGAAATGGGCGGCCAGCTCACCACCACGACCGACGTTGAAAACTGGCCGGGCGACCCCGATGAATTAACCGGCCCCGCGCTGATGGATCGCATGAAAGCCCATGCCGAAAAATTCGATACCGAAATCATCATCGATCATATTCAGAGCACGAACTTAAAGCAGCGCCCTTTTGTGCTCCACGGCGATTCTGCCACCTATACCTGTGATGCGCTGATTATCGCGACCGGCGCGAGTGCCAAATATTTAGGAATCGAATCGGAAACCCAATTCAAGGGAAAAGGCGTTTCTGCCTGCGCCACCTGCGATGGATTTTTCTATCGCAACCAAACGGTTGCCGTGGTTGGCGGGGGCAATACCGCCGTGGAGGAAGCGCTGTATTTGGCCAATATCGCCTCAAAAGTGCATGTCATTCATCGCCGCGATAAATTTAAAGCCGAGAATATTTTGATTGATCGCCTGATGAAAAAAGTCGAGGAAGGCAAGGTTGAAATTCACTGGCATAGCGCGGTGGAAGAGGTATTGGGGGATAAAACCGGCGTTACCGGTTTGCGCATCAAGCACGTTAAAACCGCGCATCACAACGATTTAGCCCTAACGGGCGTGTTTATCGCCATTGGTCACGCGCCCAACACGGGGATTTTTGAAGGCCAACTCGATTTAGCTGGCTGCTATGTGCAGGTGAAAAGTGGCACCCAAGGCAATGCCACGGCCACCTCAGTGCCCGGAGTATTTGCCGCAGGCGATGTGATGGATCATGTTTATCGCCAAGCGATTACCTCAGCGGGCACCGGCTGCATGGCAGCGCTAGATGCCAAAACTTATCTTGAAGGCTTGGAATAACACGGCCAATTTTTAGGAGCCCCGAATGGATCCGGTTATTGCCCTCTACACGGTGCTGCTGGCGGTCGCGCTGGGGTTGTCAGGCTTTGTGCGTGGCGATGCCCGGCGGCGGGGGCGCGGGCTTTTACTGGCGGCGGCATTGGCCGGTTTTATGCTGGTGGCCGCCACCAGCGCGCTCGTTAATACCACCTCAATAACCGGCATGATTCTCACCGCGCTGGCCGTGCTGTTTGCCGCGCAATCGGCTACCACCGCATTGTCGCTTTTATGGCGGGAAATTTGTTTTGAACCGCTGGCCAGAAACCGCCCAATGCCGCCCGAGTCGCCGCCCGAGCCGCCGCCCCAGTCGTCGCATTGGCACGCTGCCGAGCCTGGGGATGCGCGGGTCGCTGCACCCAAAATCACCGAAACAGCGCCGCACCCATGAATGTGGGCATGCAAATTGATCTCATTGGTTGGTTCGCCTTAATCGCCATTCTGGTGGCCGTGCAGGGCTTAAGCGGCCAGCAAGCATCCGGGCGAGCCCCTTGGCCAAAAGCGGCGGTGGGGCTGCTTATTGTGGCAATGGGCTTAATGCTGGGCTCGGTGCTCTGGACCTCCGATGGCAGCAACACGCTATTAGCCGTCATTATGATTTTGCTCGGAATGGCCGCAGCCCCCTTATCCGCACGGCGATCGAGCCGCCATCACGCGATGAGTGAACACACAGAAATCAAACCGGAAGGCGGTCAAGACAGCATTTTAAGTGGGCTCTCGCTCATTACCATTGGTGGCGGGGTATCGGTTGCCTTGCTGGGTTTAACCGGCTGGGTTGAAACCGATCACGAGGCCTACACTTGGGATTTACGGCTGATTGCCGTCGTAAGCCTATTTATTGGCGTGTGGACGTTCGCCGCTGGCCTCATGCTGTGGCTGCGGTTGAACGATTACTTGCCAAAATCCACCCCGACCCGCACCCAGCAGCGGGTGGTCATAGCCGTGTTCATTTTGGCACTGGGGCTGGGGGCTGGGGGCGCTCGCGGTGATTTATCCCGCCTATGCGAGCGTTTTAATGGGCGTGATGGTGCTGCTCGCACTGGAGCTGGGTGCGTTATCGGCTTTGGGCATTGCCCTAACCCGCGCAACGCGCGTTCTGGGGCGGCATTTGGGCCTGATCGGCGCGGCCATCGCCATGCTAGGCTATGTGCAGACAAGCCTTTTTTTACTCGCGCTGGGCGGCTTAATTGTCGCAGGCGCCATACATTATTTGCGCGGGCGGGTCGCTTTTTATCAAAGGGCACCTCGAAAAACCGTCACGAGCACGTTCGAGTGCAAGGAGCCGCGCAGTGAGCAACGAGACATATCAAGTAGATAGGCGAGGCGCGAACGAG
>NCFS01000114.1 GCA_002281295.1 Halothiobacillus sp. 35-54-62
CACCCCGATGGATAACACCCCGTTGCCACAAGTTGGATCGAAACCATGAGCTTAAAGAACACAAAATTTCTCTTTCTCATCCTACTGGGCGTTTTTTTTCTGCCGCTCCCGCTTTTGCTGCCAGCAGTACTTCGACCGGCGGCCTGATGACCGAAGGGTGTGCATTTTCTACTTATTTATGATTTAGGCTAGACAACTCTATGGTTTTTATATGAAGAATAGAAAATTTTTGGTGCTTGGCGTGTTGGGTTTATTTTTGGTTGCCTCTTTCGCTTATTTTGTTGGGTTGAAAAGTAATCCATCCCATAAAGACGAGCAGCAATTGAAAGATTTATTGAGCAAAAAAGAAACGCCAGAAACTCCCCTAGAAATTAATAAAAGAAAAGTGGCTGAAGATATTGCCGCGATTAGTGCTGCATTGAACTTTTTCAAATTAGATGTTGGGCATTACCCCAGTGATAAAGAGGGACTGCAAGCTTTGGTTCAGCGGCCATCTGGCCTTGATCAATGGCGTACTGGTGGATATATCGACAAGTTGCCTCTTGATTTGAAGGGCAACGCTTATGCGTATCAGCTCTCTCAAGACGGCAAGAGCTTCAAGGTTTTTTCACGCTCGCAACCTTAATCCAATTCCCGCCCCATGGTGAACCCTGTAGGCACAAGTCCTACAGGAGAACACCATGCTTGATGAAGTCACCCAACGCCGGTTACTGGAAAAACTCGAACGCGAAGGCGGTGAGGTTTTTATCTCGGCGCTCAAAAACCCTGATGTGATCGAAGTGATGCGCAACTCTGATGGTCGCCTTTGGGCGGATTTTTCAGGGGTTGGCATGAAGTGTTTAGGGGAAATGGCCGGTTCGCGCGCCGAATCCATCTTATCCACCTGCGCTTCGATGCTCGGAACTGCGTTAACCCGCGAAAATCCCATTCTGGAAGGCGAATTTCCGCTGGATGGCTCACGTCTTCAGGGAATAATCCCGCCCATATCCTCAACCGCCGTGTTTGCTATTCGAAAAAAGGCACTCAAGGTTTTTACCCTAGCCGATTACATCGAGCGCGGTATTCTTGCTGAACACGCCGCCGAACCCCATGATTTTCTTTCCCCAGTAGTGAAACCCGCCCAAAGCGCCGAGGCGAGTTGGGCGAGCCATGCCCTGTCGGCACGGCTGGAATGGGCGATTCGGGAAAAGATGAATATTTTGGTTGTGGGCGGCACCGGCTCGGGTAAAACCACGTTGGCCAACGCTTTGCTGCATTCGTTATCTGAACAATGCCCGCACGATCGAATCGTGGCGATTGAGGACACGATGGAGCTGCAAGTGCGCGTAGAAAACGCCGTTTTGCTTCGTGCATCTGAACAAGTACCGATGTCGCGCCTGCTTCGCGCCACAATGCGCCTACGCCCTGATCGCATCATCGTCGGTGAGGTGCGCGGCAGCGAAGCGTATACCTTGCTTAAATCCTGGAACAGTGGCCACCCCGGGGGTTTGGCCACCATCCACGCCAATAGCGCAGAAGAGGGGTTAGATAAGCTCAGTCAGTACATTTTTGAAGCACCGGATGCGCGTAATTTCTCCCACGACATGGTGGGCAGAATGATTGCCAGCACGGTGAATGTGGTGGTGTTTATCGAGCGAATCCCCATGGCACCGGGGCGGCAGGTAAAACAGGTCGTGCGCGTGCGGGGTTTCAAGGATGGGCGGTTTGTGTTTGAGGGGTGAATGGCTGCGCTCCTTTAATTGCCAAGTTTCTAGTTAATCTGAATTCCCAAACCTCTTGATAACGTGGATAACGTGATGTTACGGGCAAAAACCCGTTTCACCATTTTTGAATCAAGAGGTTGATATGAAAAAAATCCTGTCTGTATTTCGTTGTGCTGGCGATGCTGTAAATAACAAAATCTATCACTTTGCCGCCATTGGTGCCGCTGATGAGCGCGTCACCAAACTCGGGCGCCGCATGGCATTTCTAAGCGTGCTGGGCGTTGCCGCTATGGTGGTATCTGAACCCTCGATGGCGGGCACCGCCACAGGGTTACCTTGGGAAACGCCCATGGATACCATCAAGCAATCTTTAACTGGACCGATTGCCTTGGCGATTTCAATTATCGCGTTAGCTGCCGCCGGTGCGGCGCTGGTATTTGGCGGTGAACTGTCTGAATTCACCCGCAAAATCATCATGCTCGTGATGGCTTTGGCGCTGCTGGTTTCTGGTGCATCCCTCATGACCAAGCTCTTTTCTGCCTCTGGCGCAATCATCCACTAATCGAATGTCAGGGTGCGTTTTTGCACCCTGATTTTTTGAACTTAAAGGAGATTGCCATGAGCACAGAAACCGGCCACCGAACGATTCCCATTCACACCTCATTCAACCGCGCTCACTTGCTGCTCGGTGCGGAGCGGGAGTTGGCTTTGCTGAGCGTGCTGATTGTCGCCCTCGTGGTGGCATCGGGCATGAACCCCCTGAGCTTTGGCGTGGGCGCATTGCTGTGGGTCATCATGCTGGGGATTGTTATCCGTATGGCCAAAGCCGATACCATGATGAGCAAAGTGTATCTGAGGCATGTGAAATATCGCTCTTATTACCCTGCAAAATCAGGCGCATACACAAGGAATTAAACAAAATGCTTAAATTGAAACAATACCGCGATACGGCGGTGGGTTTGCCGGATTTACTCAATTACGCCCTCATCCCCGACGAGGGTATTGTGCAGGGTAAAGATGGCTCTTTAATGGCAAGCTGGTATTTTCGCGGCGAAGACATGGGGTCATCGACACACCAAGAGTTAGCCCAGCTCTCGGCGCGGT
Source organism: Halothiobacillus sp. 35-54-62 (assembly GCA_002281295.1). GTDB lineage: Bacteria > Pseudomonadota > Gammaproteobacteria > Halothiobacillales > Halothiobacillaceae > Halothiobacillus. Next base: position 2,808 of record NCFS01000114.1, read on the forward strand.
TGAACCATACCTTGGTTCAACTGGGCTCTGGCTGGATGATTCATGTCGATGCGATCCGCCAATACGCTCGTAACTACCCGCCTCCGTGCCCCTTCCCCAACCGCACCACCTTGGTGATGGACGCAGAACGCCGTGCGCAATATGAGCAGGAAGAAGTGCATCTGGAATCCATTTACACCATGACGCTAACCTATTTGCCGCCCAAGGCTGCCGAAACCAGAATTACAGGTTGGATTTATGCCGGTAAAAAGAACGATTCCGAGGGCATGGCTGGGCGAATTATCCAACACTATAAAAACGCACTGGCCGATTTTGAATCGGCGATTTCCGGGGTGCTCAAAGGCCGCCGCATGCGGGCAACCGAGCACACTGACGGCTTGATTGGCCACAACGCATGGGGAGCGGCATATACCCTTGATGAGCAACTGCGCTTTTTCAATTACTGCATCACCGGCGAAGATCACCCGGTGCGTTTACCGCCCGTGCCGATGTATCTTGATGCCATTATTGGTAATCAGCCCTTGCTGACCGGCATTGAGCCGCAAATCGGCGAAAAGCACATTGCCGTGATTGCCCTAGATGGCTACCCGCAAGAAAGCTGGCCAGGCATGCTCGGCGTGCTGGATACCCTGCCCATTGCCTATCGCTGGAACACGCGTTTTATTTTTCTGGATGGGCATGAAGCCAAAATCATCATGAATAAACACCGCAAAAAATGGCAACAAAAACAACGCGGGTTAAAAGACCAAATCTTCAAAACCGCCTCTGGTGCAGTTGACCTCGATGCCCTGCAACAAACCAATGATGTGGAATCGGCCATGTCCGAGGTGGAATCGGGCGTGTTGAAATTTGGCTATCACACCTCAAACATCATTGTGATGCACGATGATCCTGTGGTGCTCAAGGAGCAGGCGCAGAAAGTCCGTAAAGCCATTCTGGAATTGGGCTTTAATGCGCGGATCGAAACCATCAACGCCGTCGAAGCTTGGTTAGGCTCGCTACCCGGGCACAGCCAATACAACGTGCGCCGCCCCTTGCTGCATACTCTGAATCTGTCCGACATGCTGCCCATTACCGCCGTGTGGGCAGGCGCTGAATTCAACCCCTGTCCGTTCTATCCCGAGCAGTCGCCACCCTTAACCTATACGGCCACCTCCGGGCATACCCCGTTCAGGCTCTCCCTGCATGTGAATGATGTGGGGCACACCCTCATGCTGGGCAAAACCGGCGGGGGAAAATCTACCGCCTTGGCCTTTCTGGCTGCCCAGCATTTTCGCTACCCTAATGCTCAGGTTTTCTCCTTCGATAAAGGCTACTCAAGCTTTGTGCTCTGCAATGCTGCCGGTGGCGAGTATTACGACATTGCCGGTGAACACAGTGATTTAGCCTTCTGCCCGCTGGCACAAATTGATTCCAAAGAAGAACAATCTTGGGCGGTCGAATGGGTTGAAACCCTACTTGCCCTGCAAGGCGTGACCATTACCCCCAATAACCGCAGCCTGATTTATGACGCTGTGCAACGTTTGAGCTATAGCAGCGTGCGCACACTGACCGAATTTGTCTCGCAAATTCAGGACGTAGGGATGCGCAGCGCCTTGAACTACTACACCGTAGCCGGGCCACTCGGTCATCTGCTGGATGCTGAAAAAGACGGCCTCAAAGCGAACCGCTATCAAGTGTTTGAAATGGAACACCTGATGAACATGGGCGAAAAGGCCGTGATACCGGTGCTGCTATACCTGTTTCGACAAGTTGAACTGCGCTTAGATGGCAGCCCCACCTTGGTATTCATTGATGAAGCCTGGCTCGCGCTTTCACACCCCATGTTCCGCGAAAAGGTGCGCGAATGGCTCAAAACGTGGCGCAAAAAGAATGCCGCCGCTGTGCTGGCCACCCAAGAGTTGGCCGATGTGATGAACAGCCCGATTCGTGATGCGATTTTAGCCAGTTGCCCCACCAAAATTCTGCTCCCCAATCCCGAAGCGCAAGAACCGGCGCAACGCGATTGGTATCACGAAATTGGCCTGAATGATCGAGAAATCGAGATTTTAGCCAACGCCACACCCAAGCGGCATTACTACTACAAATCCCCCAACGGGCGACGCGTATTTGATTTGGGATTAGGTGCCGTGGCTTTGGCATTCACCGCCAAATCCAGCCCTGAGCAGATCAAGCAGGCGAGAGCAATGATTAGCCAATACGGTGAATCGTGGCCAGCCCATTGGCTGGATCAGCACGGATTGAGTGAGTGGGGCGATTATTGGCGGGGTTTGTGACCAGAATGCGTTTATTACGAGCATAAACCGAATTCCAAAACGACTTGCTAACGTGTTCCTTGCCAGTCAACAAGGAGCACTGTTATGAAACCAAAATTCCGCGTAATTACCTTGGCCGCCGCCATGATTTCCCCAATTGCCTTCCTTATTTCACCCATGGTGCATGCCAGCGGCGCGGTTGCTGGTGCGACCGAACCCACTCAGATTATGAACAACATTGAGTTGGTTGCTGGCGTGGCCAAGCAAGCTGAGCAAGTCTCAAATCAATTACTACAGATTCAAAACCAGATTCAGGCGTACCAGAACATGGTCACCAATACCCTGAATATTCCCAATCAGATTTGGCAGAACGCCGATGGCTTGCTCAATCAATTGGTGGGTATCGTAAATCAGGGGCAGGCATTGGCCTTCTCTGCCACCAATATTGACAGTCTGTTTAAGCAAAAGTACCCCGGCTATACCCCACCGCAAGATTTTGGCGCGGCTTATCAGAATATTACCGATTCCACACTAGATAGCGTTCGTGGCGCGCTGAATGCCGCGAATCTTCAATCCAAAGACTTCACCAGCGAGCAAGCTGCCCTAAATAGCATTGAAGCCCAAAGCCAATCGGCAACAGGCCGTATGCAGGCCATTCAGGCAGGCAACTCCATTGCCATGGCGCAAGTACAGCAAATGCGCAAACTGCGCGCGCTGCAAATGGCACAAATGCAGGCGCAGGGCGCTTATATCGCCGGTCAAGCGCAAAAAGATTCGGATAACAAAATGATCACACAACAAACGCTCAATTTCACCGTCACCCCGATGGATAACACCCCACTGC
>NCFS01000026.1 GCA_002281295.1 Halothiobacillus sp. 35-54-62
TGTCAATCAGTTCATTGCTTACGGTCATTATGGCTCTCTCGTGAAGGGCGGCAGTTTCCTGCCAAATGACCGTTTACACAAAAATTCTTACACCCTCTGTTCCTCACGACTAGTTTTTCTAGTTACTTGCTACGTTTTACTTTTGCCACCTATCGCCCGATCTGTTTTTTAAATAATTTTCAAAAGAGTTATCAGGGGTTATAAGGTTTCGTTTTTCAAATGCTTCATGAATCCATTTTTTAATCTTTTCGTGGTCGGTCGTCCAATTGTAGATTTCAGCAAAGCCACATTTGATGTTGTCGTAAAGTCTTGGTGGGATGGTATATCGGTCGTATTTGGTTACGTCAGTACGAGAATACGAAGGAAGGATAATCCCTAGTAACCCTGAACGGGAACTGTACTGGGTTTGCCTAATGCTCGACGCAATCTCCCAATCAACATGTTTCCTCTTCCACGTTTCAGAGCCGATTAATACGACGGTTACCGTTGAATCTCTCAAATATTCGTCACGAATTTTTTGCCTCACAGTTTCTGTCTTTAGGCCTGCATCAATTTCTCCAATCTGGACAGAGTTGGAAACCATGATGTCATGTGTATCCGCGAAAAGAGTTTCAAATTTGTCTCTGTAACCCTGATCGTTTTTGTGGTGGTAACTAACAAATACTTTGTGACGCGAACTCATAACCACTCCTTCTGTTGTGATAAATCTTACATTCTAATACCCGCGTGCGGCGCGGGTTCTTTGGCAGCGTCCGGTAGAATGGTGAGGGTATGACTAGGCTCCCCACGAATTCATGGACACTTATATCAAGCTTGCTTAAAAAGTCTCTTCAGTGATGGATCTGGCGTATTTACTTGATAGTTCCAACCACCATCAATTAGATTCATCGTTACATAGTTTGCACTTGCATGAAAGATGGAGTAGATCCATGCATTGGATTCTCACCTCATGACATGTTCTACCTTGTTTTCTCGGACGGTTGTGAAAAGGATCAGGTAAAGACATTAACTGGTGGGGGGGTGGACGTCCGCTATGGCCTGTGGATTCAACTGGTGGATGCTGCTCACCGTAGACGAATACCTAAACAATTCGAGCAGCAAAGTGATCAGATCCGCAGAAATTCAACGGTTAAGTGAATTGATAATTCGCAGACGAATTCACATTCAGTGAATGTTATCTTCGTCTAAATTATTTTGTACCAGTTCTTGCGTGTACTTTTCGATTTCTTCGACTGGCCACGCAATTCGACCAGGACCAAGCCGAACAGGTCGTGGAAATTTTCGTTTTTTTTCACGCCTCCACCGAGTCAGTGTAGATCGTGAAATCGTGAAGTAAGTGCAGACCATCTTTGCAGAGAGAAATCCCGTGTTTGATTTTTCGTTCATATGAAGTCCTTCATGAGGTATGTGAACTTCTTTAGCCGGCCCAAAAAATTAGAATCAAAATAAATATTCAAAAAAGTTTTGATTTCCTTCATGGCACCTATTTCCACACTGACCAATGGAAGTCAGTGAATGAAGAAAGTGTGCACAGTTTGTGATGAAGGGGCTCTCACGATCAGGCGCTGCCACTAAACAACATTTGCAAAAATCCGGCATCTACTCAGGGGGACAGATTGATCCAACCAGTAGGTGTAAACGAATGTGTAAACGAATTGGCGAAAAACAAAAAACCGCCTTTCGGCGGTTTAAGTAAATCGTTGATTTAATTGGTCGGGATGAGAGGATTTGAACCTCCGACCACCTACACCCCATGCAGGTGCGCTACCAGGCTGCGCTACATCCCGAGAATCTTGTTCGGTTGGTGCCGTTCAAAATGAGGCGCGAATCTTAGCTTAATTGCTTTCAAGATGAAAGCATCTAATCCAATATTTTTTGCTTGACCGCGGGTGGGCTGCGTTGGAGTATGCCGCTTCTAACAATGAGCCTTTCTTAATGTTTCGTTGGGTTTTTAGTTTATTTACTTTTAAGGATCTTATATGAGTCATGGTTTGCATACCCACGCGCCGCATGATGAGGCGGTTCATGAGGCTGCGCATGGTGGGGGTGCGGCGCCGCATAGTTTGAATCAGTGGGTGGCGATTTTTACGGCCATCATTGCGGCGCTGGGGGCGATGGTGAGTTATCAGGGGAGTAATCTCATGAATGAGGTTTTACTCTATAAAAATGAAGCGGTTCTGAAAAAAACTAAAGCGACGGATGAGTGGAATTACTATCAAGCGGTGAGTACAAAATCGCATTTGATGGAATTGGCCGTGGTGTTATCGACACCCGATCGAGTGGCGGGCTTTAAGGATGAGATTGCTAAATATAAAACCCAAAAGGTGGAAATTAAGCAGCGGGCTGATGCGCTGGAGAAAGAATCTTTTGATGCCAATGCCGAATCGTTTCGGTTGAATAAGCCGCATCATGATTTGGAAATTGCGATGATTTTCTTTCAAATTGCAATATCGCTGGCTTCCATTACGGCTTTAACGGGTCGCCGCTGGTTATTCGGTGCGGGGTTGCTGAGCGCGACCGTTGGGATGGGTTTGTGGGGTATGGCATTGGTTGCGATGTCATGAATGCGGCGGCTGTTCGGGATTCGGTGTTTTATAGCTGGGATGGTTGGAATCAAGCGCTGTTTTTATGGATTAACGGGGCGCAATGGCCGGGTAAGGATACCTTGGCTGCGGCGGGGACATTCTTAGGCGATCACAAGTGGTATCCGGTGGTGATTGCGTTGGCATTTACGGTGTCTCTGGCGCGCCCGGCTTGGGTTTTGCCGGAGCGGGTGGGGGTTTTGGTTTGGAGTTATTTGTTGAGTTGGTGGGTTATTGCAAGCTTAAAGCCGCTGCTCGATTTACCCAGGCCTTTGGCGGTGCTGGGCGATGGGGTGGTGCATGTGGTTGGCCGGCCGGAGTATGTGCATAGTTTTCCTTCGGGGCACGCGGCATTTGTTTTTTTGCTGTGGGTAAGTTTGGCGCCCGGCGCGGCTTGGCCTGTTCGCTGGGGGTTGGGGGTGTTTGCGTTTTGGGTGGCTTGGTCGCGCTTGGCGGTGGGCGCGCATTTTCCGGCCGATGTGTTGGGCGGGGCGCTGATTGGCTTGGCTTGCGCCCTGGGGGTGAGCGGCTTGTGGTGGGGGGTTAAGCGTTTGCGCTAATCGCCCATCGGGCGGTGCGCAGGATGGGGGCTATTAGGATTTAAGTGTGTGCGGGTATTCTGCGGCTTTCAGCGCGATATGGCTTGCTTGCATGAGCGCAGGTTTGCCTAAATAAAATCCTTGCCCCCAATCGATGCCCATTTCGGCTAATTCTTGCGCGGTGGCTTGGTCGGTTATAAATTCTGCGACCGTGATTAGGCCAAGATCGGCGGCCATGTTTTGGATGTGCTGCACAATGCGTTTGGCTTTGTTGTTGGTGGTGATATGGCGCACTAACTCGCCTTCAATTTTCAGAAAGTGGAAGGGCAGGTCGAGCAAGTAACGGTAGGATGAGTAGCCGCTGCCAAAGTCATCGAGCGCAAGACGCAGGCCGAAATCGAGCAGGGGTTGCAAGGCCCGCAATGCTTCTTGGGTATCTTCGACCAGTTCCCGCTCGGTAATTTCAATAACAAGGGGTTTGGTTTGGCGGCTGCTGGCCTGATCGGGGTGGGTGCAGGCGCAGGCGTTCATGGCATTTAAAATGGTTTCGGCAATCAGCTCGGGATGGTGCAAAAAATCGCCCGAAATATTAACAAAATGCGCTCTTGGTGAGCTGAAATGGCTGGTAACGCAGTAATTGATGGTTTGGCTGATGATGGCTTGATCGATGCGATGAGCCAGCTGTAGCGAGGATGCGGCGGCGATAAACTCGCCCGCCGCTATAATTTTGCCTTGCGGGGTGATCATGCGCGCAAGCGATTCATCGGCGACAATTTCGCCTGTTTTGAGATCAAAAATAGGTTGCACGGCGGCGACGATGCGGTTTTCGGCCAACGCGGATTCCAGTGTGCCGCCGGTAATATAAATGGAGGGGCGGGTGAGTTGCTGGGCATTAACTGCGCGGTTGCGCCCGGCGCGTTTGGCTTCAAAGACGGCCGCGTTCACTTCGGTTAAGGGGTCTTGGCCCTTGTCATCGGTGGCATTAAATGTGCTGTACCCCACGCTTAAGCTTAAATGCCCGCCGGGGATTTTAAGGCTTTGTGCTAGCGGCAGGCTGTGGGCAATGGTATTGAATTGTTCGGCAATGGCTTGGGTTTGCCCCACGAGTTTTGCCGGCACCAGCGCCATAAATTCATGACCACTCCAGCGGGCGAGCATGACCTCGCTCGGGATAGCGTTGCCAAAGGCATAGCCTAAGTTGTGGATGACTTCATCGCCCGTTTGGTAGCCTAGAAAATCATTAATAATTTTTAAGCGATCAATATCAATCAATATGAGTGCGCCTAGGCCTTGGCGGCGTTTAATACCAATGAGTTGCAGCATTTGCCCGCGATCCATCAGCCCGGTTAGGGCATCGATGCTGGTTGCGGTGTTGTTTTGGCATAAATGCAGCTCAAAGCAGGTGCTTTCACCCACCGTTGAGGTGTGCAAAACGGCATCGATTTTTAAATAGGCACCCGATTGCAGGCTGATGGGTAACGGGCTTTGATGCCGTGCGCTTAAGCGTGTGAGCGGTGTGCCATCCCGTGTGAGCGGTGTGCCATCCCGCAAAAAGAGTTTGCTTGTGATATCTGCGGGGGTGAGCGTGCCCGATGGGGGCAGCCCCAGCAGCCGCAAAGCGCGGGGATTGATATAGCGCAGCGCGGCCGCGTTATCGATGATAAACACGGGTTGTTGTAGTCCATCCAGCAATTCGAACGCGTCCATGGATTGGCTATTTCCTAATATAAAATAAGTGCTAATTATTTTTTAGCATACCGATATTTGTCTTGCGGGCGTATTGGTTTATTTTTGGGAAACGCATACTTATTAATGGGGTTGGCAGTTTCGCTCTTTAATAGTGTCTTCAATCGCTTGTAATAAAACCGTTTTGAGCTGTGCAAGGCGGGTTTCATCTAGGGTGTTGCCGAGCAAGCTGTCTTCGAGTTCGCCTGCGTAGGCTTGAATTTTTTTGGCTTGGCAGCAAGCCGCCGCGCCGCGTAATTTGTGCGCTAAGTGCCGCAAGGCAACCAGATCATCTTGCGGCAGGGATAAACCACGGTAATAAATGGGGAGTTCATCGCAGAGTAAAGCGTTTAAAACGCGGTCGGGCTCGGGCGAATCGCCTGTTACGGTCTGGGTAAGGGCGGGTGCTATGGGTTGCAGAAATTGGCTAATCGCGTTAATCAGTTCGCCCAATGAGGTGGGTTTTGTGAGCACCATGTCGGCTCCGGCGCCTAGGAGCGATTGATGCACTTGAGTTTGCACGTTGGCGGTAATGGCGATAATTGGGGTGTCTTTATGCCGTTCTTGTTTGCGCAGCATGCGCACAATGCCGGTGCCGAGGATATCGGGTAGGTGCATGTCGGTTAAAATAATGTCTAAATCGGTTTGTTCGGCGGTATTTAAGCCGGTTTTGCCCTCTGCGGCGGGGTAAACCGTCATGCCGATTTGTGTGAGCAGGCTCATTAAGTGCGCTTGATAAATGCGATCATCATCAATAACCAGTGCGGTGCGACCGAGAAACGAGGGTAAATTTGGATTAAGGCTTGAGGCATGCGTGGGCTTAGCCGGTGAGTTTTTGGTTTGGCGGCTCTGGGGGGGGTGTTGTGCAATGCGGGGTAACAGGGTTTGCAGTGCGCGCTGGCGAATAAATAAGGGGAGGGTGATTTGCGCCCAATCAAAGTTATTGAGCGGCCGGCCCCGCAAAGAAATGTGGGCGTTTAAGCCAATAATGCGGGTGCGGCCGGTAATCCCTTTGAACCAAGCGGGTTGCTCGGCTTGCAGCCGCAGCCATTGGGGTTCATCAATAAACAGGCAGTTGATGCGGTTGTCTTGTGCGGGGTCGAGTACGATTTCGGTGCCAAAGGCTAAGAGGTGCCCGCGCCAGGCCTGCGCGTGGGTTGGCGATTGCGTGAGCACGCTGCATCGTTTGTCTTTAAGCCACGGTTGCCCGCCGATGGCGGCTTCTAACATGGGGGCGGGGAAGGTTAATCGAAAGCCTTGCCGGTGCGGGCGGGTGGGGCCGACGGTGAGTTCGGCCCCCAGTTTTTGGGTTAACGCTTTGATGAGCTTGGCTGTAATCTCTTGGCTCATAAACAAAGGCTCCCCGTTGAGCACACTAAAGCGGGGGTTTTGGTACTTGATCGATTGGGCTAAATCATTCATGGGTTCAGCTGTTTTGGCGTCAATTATCAGCTCAAGGTAGTGGCCGGCTTCGGGCGATGGGGTTGATGTCACTAACTTTATTTCTTCAGCGTGTTCGGCCACAAGGAGCGTGAGCGCGCAATCGCTTATGCCCGATTGTTCGAGCAAAATGGCGAAGAGGTTATCAAGCAAGCGACGCAGCAGGCGAATATCTACCATGACCAACGCCGGTACATCGTGGAAGCAAATATATTGAATTAAGCCGGCTCGGTGTTGGGCGGGAATTTGCCATTCCGCCACCGCATCCTCAATTTGCAAGCGAATATCTGTTTTGCGGGGTGTGGCATCTAATCGTGCCGATGCCAGCTCGTAATAATCCAGCACATTTTCAATGGTGAGCCTTAATTGGGCATTGGCGGCCCGAATAACGATTAATTCTGGGGTGATTCGCTCATTAAAAGCGGCTGATTCATTTAAGCTGGCCAGCGCGTCGGCGGCGGCGCGGATGTGCCCTAGCGGTGTCACCCAATGTTGATTGAGTTGGGCAATTTGTTGCGCTGAAGCCTGAGGGTGCGGGGGGGCTTCTTGCCTTGAATTTGCGAAATTTTCGGTAAATTCATGGCGAAAACGCGCCCATCGAGCCACAAAGGCAAGGCTAAGCCAGAGGCCCAGCCAGGCAATGCTTAATCCGGCATGGTCCAGGGTGTTTTGAAGGGTGCAAAGCCAAGGAGTGGCATCAAGCGCGGGGGCGGGGCTAAGCGGAATAAGCCATGCAGTTAGGAATGGGGTTAATAAAATACCGAGTAACAGCGGCCAAATGGGGAGGGGGTAGCGTTTTAAATCGAGCCTAAGGTGCCGAGTGGTCAACGGGGCGGCTCGGGCGGCTCGGGTGGCGGTTTTTGGGGTGCGTTGAGAAGAGGGCATCGCTATCACAGTGAGCTTAAAGGGTAAGTTTCGCGCCGCCGAACTTCACGTGAACCCCGTGCGCTGCTAATCTCTTGTTGGTTTGAGTACTGTGCATGAACTTATTCTCTAGGGCAATGCATAGCGCCCTGAAGTAGGCGGTTTAATCGCTGTTTCTTGCCATAATCTCGGCCATTTTTACGAAGTTTAGAGACTGCGATGCCATGAATGCAAATAGCACGAACACGCCGATGGGTAAACGCTTACCCCAATTAATCGGTAACACGCCCTTGGTGCGCATTGAGCGGCTGAATTTAGGCGCCAGCGGCCAGGGTAATCTTATCTTGGGCAAATTGGAGGGCAATAATCCCGGTGGATCGGTAAAAGATCGCCCCGCGCTTTGGATGATTGAGCAGGCGTTGGCGCGCGGCCAAATTCAGGTGGGCGATCGGCTGATTGAGGCAACCTCGGGCAATACCGGCATTGCCCTTGCGATGGTGGCCGCCTCTTTTGGGCTGCGCATAAGGCTCATCATGCCAGATAACATGTCGCTGGAGCGGCGCCAATCGATGGCGGCCTATGGCGCTGAACTGATTTTAGTGCCCAAGGCGCAAGGCATGGAGCGCGCACGCGATTTGGCCGCAGAAATGGCCGCGCGAGGGGAGGGGATTGTGCTCGATCAATTTAGCAATGCGGATAATCCTGCGGCGCACTTTGCCACCACGGGCCCTGAAATTTGGCGCGATACGGCGGGTAAAATTACCCATTTTGTGTCATCGATGGGCACCACCGGCACGATTGTGGGCACGGGGCGCTATCTCAAGCAGCAAAATCCCGCCATTCAAATTATTGGGGTGCAGCCTGCCGATGGCGCGCAAATCCCCGGCATTCGTCGCTGGCCTGCGGCGTATTTGCCCAAAATTTATGATGCCAGCGTGGTTGATCGCATTATTGATGTAGGGCAAGCACTGGCAGAAGAAACCACCCGGCGTTTAGCGCGTGAAGAGGGTATTTTGGCGGGCATTTCATCGGGGGGGGCGATGGCAGCCGCTTTGCAGTTATCGGCCGAGCTAAGCGATGCGGTGATGGTGAGTATTATTTGCGATCGCGGGGATCGTTATTTATCCACGGGCGTGTTTCCGGCGGGATAACCCCTCACGCGAATATTTGGCGCGGCGCGTTGGCTGGGTTGCCCGAGGCCCATTGCGCTTGGCCATGCTCATAACGCACCGCCCCTGCCACTAAAGCGGCTAAGGCTAGGGGGTAAATTTGGTGCTCTAGCTGGTGAACGCGCGCTTGCAATGATTCGGCCGATTCCTCTGCCTGAACTGCGCACACGCCCTGAATAATGGCGGGGCCGGCATCCACCGTGGGGGTCACAAAATGCACAGTGGCACCGTGCTCGGTATCTTCTGCTGCTAGCGCGCGGGCATGCGTGTTTAAGCCCGGATGCCGGGGCAGCAACGAGGGGTGAATGTTAATGAGTTTGCCTATGAAACGCTGCACAAATTCCGGCGTTAAAATGCGCATAAAGCCGGCCAGCACGACCCAGTCGGGTTGTGATTGGCTAATTAAATCAGCCAGTGCTGCATCAAATGCGGCGCGATCAGCGAAGGTTCTATGATCGAGCACAGCGGTCGGGATGCCGGCCTTTTGCGCCCGTTGCAACCCGAAGGCATCGGCACGGTTGCTAATGACCTGAATGATCTCGGCGGGTATCTCATGGCGAGCGCAGGCATCAATCAGGGCTTGCAAATTTGAGCCATTACCCGAAATCAGCACGCACACCCGCGCGCGTGGGGTGGTTTGTGTTGTCATGCGGGGTTAGCGGTAAACGACGGGGGCTTGCGTGCCGCGATCGACCATTTCACCCAGTATCCAAGGGCTTTCCCCTTGGGCGCGCAATGCGGCGAGGGTGGCTTGTGTTGCATCGGCGCAAACCACAATCACCATGCCGACCCCGTTGTTGAAGGTGCGCAGCATTTCATTGGGCTCAACTTGGCCGTGTTCAGCCAACCAATCGAAGATTTCAGGCCGCTGCCAGCCGGATAAATTAACCGCAGCGGTTAAATTATCCCCGTACACACGCGGTAAATTATCGGTTAAGCCGCCGCCGGTAATATGGCAGAGGGCATGAATATCAACCGCTTGGCGCAGTTGCAGCACGGTTTTGGTGTAAATGCGGGTCGGGGCGAGGATATGCTCGATAAACGCACGCCCATCGGCCATGGGGGCGTTTAAATCGGGCTGGGCGCGCGCCATAATTTTACGAATTAACGAGTACCCGTTGGAATGGGGGCCTGATGAGGGCAGGGCAATCAGCACATCGCCCGCCGCGACTAAATGGCCATCAATCATTTGATTGCGCTCGACCACGCCCACGGCAAAGCCGGCTAAATCATAGTCGCCGGTGTGGTACATGCTGGGCATCTCAGCCGTTTCGCCGCCGACTAACGCGCAGCCTGCCAGCTCGCAGCCAGCGGCAATGCCGTTAATTACGCGCGTGGCAACGGGCACATCCAGCCGGCTGGTGGCGTAATAATCCAAGAAAAACAAAGGCTCAGCACCCGTGACGACAATATCGTTGACACACATGGCCACCAAATCAATGCCAATATGATCGTGGCGATCTAAATCAATCGCTAAACGCAATTTGGTGCCCACGCCATCGGTGCCGGAAACCAAAACCGGGTCTTTATATTTATTACCTAAGGCGAATAACCCGCCAAAGCCGCCTAAACCCCCAATCACTTCGGGGCGATTGGTGCGTTTTACGGCGGGTTTAATGCACTCAACGAGGGCTTCACCCGCGTCAATATCGACGCCGGCATCGCGGTAGGTCAGTGGGGTTTGATCAGCATTGAGCGGGGGTTTGTTCATAATCAACAGGTCGTTTTAGGTAAAATGTGCGCGTAGTTTACACGAGGCTTTGCGCGCGTTTGTGGATAAAATTCATGCCAATAGGTTCATACTGATACTTATTGCGGTAATTATTTATGAGGATGTTTGCTTTATGTTGACCTTATATCAGTTTGAATCTTGCCCTTTTTGCTGGAAAGTCAAGGCGTTATTGCATTTTTCTAAAATCCCCTACACGGCGATTGAAGTTAATCCCATGAACTCCAAAGAGCTGGAACCCTTAGGCTTAAAGAAAGTGCCGGTGCTGGTCGATGGCGAGCAGATCGTGACGGAATCGTCGGTGGTGATGGATTACATCAATGAGCACTATGCGCATTTGGCCGCTAATGATTCAGTTGCCGAATGGCGCACTTGGGTGGATGCGAGCTTGGTGCATTTTTTGCCCCCGATTATTCATAAGAATTTTTCGACCTCATGGCAAACCTTTGGTCAAGTGTTAAAACCCGCAGGTTATGGACCGATGAAGCGCACGTTAATCCGGTTTGCCGGCGCGCTGGCGATGTCTCGCGTGTCCATCAAAAAAGCCCGCGAACGCGGTATTACCGATGCGCCTAAAGGCTTAACCGAGGCGGTGCAGCATTGGGTAACGGCGGGCTTGGCCGGCCAAGCATTCCACGGCGGCACCACGCCCGATTTAGCCGATTTAAGCGTGTTTGGCGTATTTCGTTCCACCGATGGGCTGGCCGCTGTCACGCTGGCCAAGGCCGCAAGCCCGGTGTTTGCCGCTTGGTATGACGAACTTAAACAGCGCACGCCCTCATCTGCGGTGTAATTTTTATCGCCGGCCCGTGAGCGTGCGCCAAGCAATGCGGGCGCTGGCGGTGAGTTCGTCAACCCACGCACGTTTCGTTGCGCCTTGGTACGCCACTGCGGGATCAACCTGAATTTGTCTGAGCACTTGCTCGGCTCGCGCGATACTCAATCGATAAGGCATACCGCGCAGCCATGGTTTACCTAAGGGTGCCGATGCTTGCAGTAAATCGCGGCTGCGGCGCACATAGCGCTCACATAAGCGCCGCCACGCAAAATCTACCGTTTGCTGAATGAAGTGCTCGGGGGTGACTTTATAGTCGGCAAGTTCGGCTTGAGGGAGCCTCGCTGGGCGCTGTGCTATGAGCTCCGCGCGCGCGGTGAGTAGGCCATCGAGAATAAGCAAAGCGCTTATTAAGCCATCAATTTGGGCGGCTTGCGCGGGGTTTTTTTGCTGAATGCGGGCGTACTGGGCGGGGCGAAACGAGGGGAGTTCGGCGCGATAAAAATGCATCAGATCAGCAAATTCTGCGATTAATTCTGCCGGGCGCTGGGGCTGCGTTTTTGCGGGTACAGACCAAGGCAAAAAGCGTAAAACAGAGGTTGCCATGAAAAAACCTTTAAAAGTAATTGGTTAAGCGCGGTGTCTGGCGTCAATGAAGGTGAGCAATTCAGCGGGTGCGCTGATAATGGCGGTGGCTTGCCAGTCTTCAATTGGGCGTTCACCATCTAAATAGCCCCAGCGAACGGCAACGGCTGGCATGTGCGCGGCTAAACTGGCCTGAATATCCCGTTCGTGATCGCCGACATAAATAAGGTTTTGCGGCGGCAAACGCAGCCGACCTGCGGCATAAATGAGCTGATCGGGTGCCGGTTTGCGGCGGGCTAAATCATCGCCCGCGACGACCACGGGGGGCGTAATGTTTAGCGCTTTGAGCAATTGCCGGGTTAAAAATCCTGGTTTATTGGTCACAATCCCCCAGCTGAGCCTGCGCGCGGCAAAGGCCAAAAGCACGGGCGCTAACCCATCAAATAAGTGGGATTGATGTGCAATATCTTGACGATAGAGCTGTAAAAACCGATCCCGCAATTCATTAAAACCCGTTTGCCCTGGGCTTAAATTAAAGCCAATCGCCAATAAGCCGCGCGCGCCATTAGAAACTTGTGGGCGGATGGTTTCAAATGGTAAAGGGGGAAGATTGCACTCCAAGCGCAGGCGATTGAGCGCAAGCGCCATATCGGGCGCGGTGTCGATTAGGGTGCCATCTAAATCGAACAGCACGCCGTGGATGGGGTTAGTTATCATCGCGACGGCACGCCAGAAGGTAGTTCACATCTAAATCCTGCGGGTTAATCGCATAGGCTTGGGTGAGTGGATTATAGGTGATGCCGCTGAAGGCAGCCGGCGTTAGTCCAGCCGTACGCGCCATGCGTGCAAGCTCGGCGGGGGTGATGAACCGCTTGTGATCGTGCGCGCCACGGGGCACTAACTTGAGAAGATATTCCGCCGCCACGATGCCAAATAACCACGATTTAGGGTTGCGGTTGAGTGTCGATAAAAATACCCAACCCCCGGGTTTAACCGCGTGCGCTAGAGCCTGCACCACAGCGGCCGGCTCATCGACATGCTCCAGCATTTCCATGCAGGTAATGAAATCAAACGCATGGGGATGCGCTGGCGCGAAGCTTAAAATATCCGCCAATTGATAATGAATATTCACGCCGTGCGCCTCGGCATGAACGCGGGCGGCCGCAAGGGTATCGGCCGCTAAATCTAGGGCGGTTATTTCGGCGCCAGCGTGTGCGAGTGCCTCGCTTAAAATCCCGCCACCGCAGCCCACATCCAGCCCACGGCGGCCAGAAACTTCGGTGTGCTGCTCAATGAACCCTAAGCGTAATGGGTTAATAGCATGCAGCGCGGCAAATGCGCCGGCTTCATCCCACCATTGATCGGCCAGCTGGTTAAATTTGAATAGCTCATCGGGGCGCGCACTGGAGCTCGGTATGCGGGACATAAGTTCATGTTCCTTGGGGTAGCAATAAGGGAAATAGGTCGCTAGTTTAGCAGGATGCCCGTTCATGCATCGCCCGCCTTGCCGCAATAAAGTTTACGCTGAGGTTCGCGCAGCGGGATGGTGGTTTTGTGATAAGCTCCTTGGCAAGGGAAAGTTATTCCCTTTATGTGTTACCCCGTTTCTCGTTACCTTATGAATCACTTGAATTATTCTCACCGCTCAGGAGTAATGCGCCATGAACAGCCATTTAATGCCCACGTATAATCGCCAGCCCGTCACGTTCGTGCGCGGCGAGGGTGCGCGTTTGTGGGACACGGCTGGGCGCGTTTATCTGGATGCCTTAAGCGGTATCGCGGTGACTGGCTTGGGTCATGCACAGCCTGATATTAGCGAAGCGATTTGTGATCAGGCAAAAACTTTAATTCATACCTCTAATGTGTATGGCATTGAATGGCAAGCCAAATTGGCCGATAAGCTGGCTGAAATTTCTGGTATGTCTTCGGTGTTTTTCTGCAATTCTGGCGCTGAAGCCAATGAGGCGGCCATCAAGCTCGCGCGATTATTTGCCCATCAGAAAAAAATCGAAAACCCGCAAATTATTGTCATGGAAACAAGCTTTCATGGCCGCACCTTGGCTACCTTGGCGGCAACCGGCAACCCGCTAATCCAAAAAGGATTTGAGCCCTTGGTCGGTGGTTTTTTGCGTGTGCCTTATGGCGATTTGGCCGCGATAGAGCAACTGGCCGCCGCACACGACACCATCGTGGCGGTGTTGGTTGAGCCCGTGCAAGGCGAAGGCGGCGTACGGCCAGCGCCCAAAGGGTTTTTGCGGGGCATTCGCGCGTTGTGCGATCAGCATGATTGGCTGATGATGGTCGATGAGGTGCAAACGGGTATTGGCCGCACTGGCTGCTGGTTTGGCTTTCAGCATGAAGCAGGCTTGTTGCCTGATGTGATGAGCTTAGCTAAAGGCTTGGGTAATGGCGTGCCGATCGGCGCGAGCGTAGCGGCGGGTAAGGCGGCTAAGCTCTTTGCGCCCGGCAATCATGGCACCACCTTTGGCGGTAATCCGCTGGTGTGCCGCGTGGGGTATACCGTTTTAAATGTCATTGAGCGCGATGATCTGCTCGCTCGTGCCACCGTGCTTAGCGCCCGCATTCGGCAGGGGTTAATTGCGGGGTTTGCCTCGGAGCCTGCGGTGCTAGAGGTGCGTGGCTTAGGTTTGTTGATTGGGGTTGTGCTCAATCAGCCTTGTGGCGAGTTGGTTCGGCGGGCGCTTGATCGGGGGTTGTTGATTAACGTAACGGCAGGTTCCGTGATTCGATTGCTGCCCCCCTTGATTTTAACCGATGAACAGGCCGATGAGCTCGTGTATGGGCTTGTGGCACTGGTGCAGGATTGGCTGGCTGAAAACGCGGCGCAAGTCACCGATTAATCGGGTTATTTTGTTGCCGCAGCCGAGCATTAGGCGTGCAATCGCGGTGACCATTACTTTTTGAACCGAACGCAATACATTCTAAGGTATTGCATTTTAGAGATTTTATTATGACGGTACGTCATTTTCTAAGTTTATTAGACTACACCGAAACCGATTATCGCCGTATTTTAACTCGCGCGGCCGATTTGAAGCAGGCCTACGCGGCGGGTCTTCGTCCGGCTACTTTGCGGCAACGCGTGCTGGGGATGATTTTCGAGAAAGCATCCACCCGCACGCGCTTGTCTTTTGAAGCCGGCATGGCGCAATTGGGCGGCACGGCGATTTTTTTATCCCCACGCGATACCCAATTGGGGCGGGGTGAGCCGATTGCCGATTCGGCTCGGGTAATGTCGCGCATGGTCGATGCGGTTATGATTCGCACCAAAGATCACGCGATGATTGAAGAATTTGCCGCGCATTCAAAAGTGCCGGTCATTAATGCCTTAACTGATCTTAATCACCCCTGCCAATTGTTGGCCGATGTGTTCGCGTTCGAGCAGAACCGAGGGTCCATTCAGGGCAAGCGAGTCGCCTGGATTGGCGATGGCTTTAATATGTGCCACTCGTACATTAATGCAGCGCAAGTGTTCGATTTTGAACTCGTGATCGCAACCCCGCCCGGCTACGCGCCCGATCATAAAATTGTGGCGGCGGCGGGCGCTCGCGTTCGGTTAGTGAACACGGCGCAAGAAGCGGCCAAAAATGCCGATTTACTGGTCACCGATGTCTGGGCCAGCATGGGGCAAGAAGAAGAGCGCGAACGGCGATTACGCGATTTTTCGGGCTTCTCGATTAATAACGCTGTGATGGCGCAAGCGAATGCCGATGCGGTGTTTATGCATTGCCTGCCTGCCCACCGAGATGAAGAGGTGTCGGCTGAGGTGATGGATGGCCCGCAAAGCATCGTGTGGGAAGAAGCGGAGGCGCGATTGCACACCCAAAAAGCCTTGCTGGAGTTTTTGATTTTGGGTGATGTCTCGACTGATTTATCCAACCCCCAATAGTTTTTCCAACCCCCAATAGGAACTAAGGCGTCATGGACGTAGCCAATTCGTTGCTCAGCTCCCAGCAAATTTTGGTGCAAGGCCTGCGTAATGCCGTGCCGTATATTCGTGAGCATGAGGGCAAAGTCTTTGTACTGGCCTTTGGTGGCGAGGCGCTTGATGCCCCAGAGCGCTTTTCGCAAGTGGTGCGGGATGTGGTGCTGTTGGCCGATTTGGGCGCGCGGCTGGTGCTGGTACCCGGCGCGCGCCCCCAAATTAATCGGCGCTTAACCCAAGCCGGCATGGTGCAAAAATTTCATCAAGGCCTGCGAATCACCGAGTTTGACATGATTGATCCGGTGACTGAAGCCGTAGGCGCACTTCAGTTTGATCTTTTATCTTGGTTATCAACCCGTTTAAGTATGTCGTCGGGTTCGGGTTTGGCGCAGCGGGTTCTTACCGGGAATTTTGTAACCGCCAAACCCATGGGGGTGATAGATGGGGTCGATCTGGGCTTTACCGGCTCGGTGCGCCGCGTTGATGTGGCGGGCATTCGTGATGCGCTCGGCGATGGGTCCATCGTGGTGCAAAGCAATCTTGGGTTTTCTCCCACCGGCGAGCTATACAATTTGCGCGCCGAAGACGTGGCCGAAGCCTTGGCGGTGAGCTTGGGCGCCGATAAATTAATCTTTCTTACCGATCCTGTCGATAACTTGCCGAACGTTATGGCGCTTAACGAAGTGCAAAACCTGCTGGATCATCCGGTTATCCCGTTATCGGACGAATTCAGGTTGCATTTAGAAAGCGCTATCCGCGCATGCTCACGCGGGGTTGATCGCGTGCATTTAGTTGATCGCGAGGATGATGGCGCCTTATTGGTCGAGCTATTTACCCGCGATGGCAGCGGCACGCTCATTTCAAGTGAGCCTTTTGAAAAGATTCGTGCCGCCAGTTTAAATGACATAGGCGGCATCGTGGCCTTAATTGAACCCCTCGAACAAACCGGCGTTTTAGTGCGTCGCTCACGCGAGCAGCTGGAATTAGAACTCGATCGATTCGTTGTAATTGAACGCGATGGCGATGTGATTGGCTGCGCCGCCCTCTACCCCTACCCCAAAGAATCCACCGCCGAGCTTGCCGCACTCGTGGTGCACCCCGCCTACCAGCGCGGTGGGCGAGCAGGGCGTTTACTCAGCTTTCTTGAATTGCGCGCCCGTGCCGCGCAATTGAGCTCTCTTTTTTTGTTATCAACGCAAACCATGGCTTTTTTTAAAGAAAAAGGCTTTGTTGAAGAATCATTAGCGCGCCTGCCTGCCGAGCGCCAAGCGCTGTATAACTTCAAGCGCAATTCAAAAATATTTAAAAAATGTCTTTAAGCGCCCCCTCGGCAGAAATCCCCATCACGGTGGCCGATTGGGCGTCTCAGGTTCAGTTGAACTTGCCTGCCGGCGTACCGGTGCAGGTGGAATCGGCTGCTGCCGCGTTTGTTTTACAGTGGGGGTTATGCGATCAAAATGCGCCCAATGCACGGCCCCGCGCAGATAGCTACCAACTCTCGTATGCGATGGATGCGTGGCAATTATTTCCGCCCGCGCAGCGCGATGGATTGGGTAAACACCCACTATGGGTTGATTTTGTGCATAACCCCCGGTTTGCCCAAACGCTGTTACTGCGCGAGCCCTTGGCAAAAGCGGCCGGTCTGCGTGCTAATCAGCGCCCGTTAGTTATTGATCTAACCGCAGGTTTGGGGCGAGATACCTGGGCATTGGCCAGCACGGGCTGCCCTGTTCTCGCCTTTGAGCGCCATCCGCTGGTGCATTTTTTATTAAATGATGGTTTGCTGCGGGCGCGGGCTCACCCTAAAACGCGGGCTATTGCCGAGCGCATTACCCTCCATCGGGGCGATGCGCGTCAGTATGAGGGGGCATTCATAGATCAAAATAACGCGATAATAAACCCGATTTGGCTTGTGGATCCGATGTTCCCCGAGCGGCAAAAATCGGCCTTAGTTAAAAAAGATATGCGTATTTTTCATCAACTCGTCGGTGAGGACTTAGATGCCAGCGCGCTATTTAACTGGGCAAGAACACAGTCCGGTACGCGCTGGATCGTAAAACGCCCGCCCCAGGCGCCGGCACTCAATGAAGAATCCCCTGCCTTGGTTATCACCAGTGGGCGGGTGCGATTTGATTGCTATTTGCCGGTAGCCGTGTCCGCACGCAAGTGATGGCGGGGTACTCCCGAAGCCAATTTACATTAGCGGGCATAGCCCTTAAAGATTGAATTATCTATTTCAGCGCAAGGGATTTAAACCAAGCTAAGCGCATTAATCCCGCTTAAATTAATCACCCCAATCCTTGCCATAAGTTGAGCTTGAATGGGTTTTTGTGACATTTTAAAATAAAAAAAACACCGCCGGAGCGGTGTTTTTGGTTTGGCAAAGCGCAGGTTAGCGCGCTTTAAATCAGATGATTATTTGCCAACGCCTTCAGTGGTTACAACCACGCGGCGGTTTTGAGCACGGCCGGCGGCAGTTTTGTTGGTTGCAACAGGATCCGCTTCACCCATGCCAACGGTTTCAATTTTGTTCGCTGGAATGTTGTGTGCGGTCAGGTACTGAGCCACGGTGTTAGCACGACGCTGTGACAAGCCGATGTTGTATTTCTCGGTGCCGATGCTATCGGTATAGCCGACAACTTTGATCTTAGCGATTGAGTTCATGTCGCCCATTTCAGAAATCAACTTGTCCAGTGCTTGCTTGCCAGCAGGCTTCAGGTTGAACTTGTCGAAATCAAAATAGGTGTCAGCCGTTAAGGTGACTGTTTTCATTTCAGGTGCTGGGGGCGCTTCAACTAAAGCAGGCGCAGGTGCCGCTTCTTTAGGTTTGGCCAGCATATCTGGATCGCAGGCCATGATGGCGGTTTCTGGGGTGACTTTACCCACACCGTTATGGACGCATTTGCCATACGGGGTCATCACAGGCTTGCCGGCGCTATCAAAAACATAGGGTGACAAAGGCAGGTCACCAAATTTTTTATCAGCGCCAGAAGCGAAAGCCGTGCTGGACATTGCGACAGCAGCAATGATGCTCGTGGCGATTACGGTAAATTTATTCATCTGTGAAGGTCTCCTTTCTCTAAAATGGACTCATGAGAATGTTAAGCATGATGCGCAAACTATTATGCCCGATTCAAGAATGAATAGTAGCGGTTGGCGGCTATTGAGCGCAAACAGTGGGGTTGATTTGGGTGCGGTGGCGCTCAAAGCGGCGGTTTTGTCGTGTTTATTCGGGCTGCGCGCGCCCTGATCATAGGTGTTTATGGGGTTTATTCAGCTTGGGTTGTTTCTTAACACGCTGAATTGTAAATATTATTTTAATTATCAGGGCACGGGGGTTTTAAGGGCTTTTTAATTTGCTCTCTTTGTTGTCTTGTAGCAACAGGCGTGGCAATTGCGATACGTCTTAATGTTTCATGCGGGTGCAGTGGGGATGGGGGGCTGGTTTTTTTGTTGTTCTTACCTTATTGCCCCCATGATTGCCCCCATGGCGTTTGCGGGTATCTATGCCGCTTGAGCCGTTCTTGGCGTGCGCAATTGTCATCTTATGGTAAACTTTGCGCTCTTTTTTTCTTGGCGTGTACCCAAGCGTGTCGATGCCCTCAATCCGGATTGAGCGGCGGGTGGAATCTTAAGGATTAATAATGTCTGAATTTGCGCAAGAGGTGTTTAAGGTCAATCTCGAAGATGAGATGCGCCGTTCATATCTTGATTATGCGATGAGTGTGATTGTCGGGCGGGCGCTGCCCGATGCCCGCGATGGTTTAAAGCCCGTGCACCGTCGCGTGTTGTATGCCATGCGTGATCTGGGTAACGACTGGAATAAGCCGTATAAAAAATCTGCGCGGGTTGTGGGTGATGTGATTGGTAAATATCACCCGCATGGCGATACGGCGGTTTATGACGCTTTGGTTCGCATGGCGCAAAACTTTTCAATGCGCTACATGCTGATCGATGGCCAGGGTAACTTTGGTTCCGTCGATGGTGATGCGCCTGCGGCGATGCGGTATACCGAAGTGCGTATGGCCAAAATTGCGCACGAGCTTCAGGCGGATCTGGAAAAAGAAACGGTTGATTTCGTTGAAAACTACGATGGCTCCGAGCGCGAGCCTACGGTTTTTCCTGCCCGTTATCCTAATCTTCTCGTCAATGGTTCTTCGGGTATTGCGGTGGGGATGGCGACCAATATCCCGCCGCATAATCTCAATGAAATTTTAAATGCCACCATCGCCTTAATTGACGATGCGGGCATTGATGATGAAACTTTGCTGGGTTTTGTGCCCGGCCCTGATTTCCCCACGGCAGGCATTATTAATGGTGCGGCGGGCATCCGTGAGGCTTACCTTACCGGGCGTGGGCGGGTTGTGATGCGGGCGCGCACGCATTTTGAAGAAGATGAGCGCGCGAGCAAAGCCATTATCATCGTGACTGAATTGCCATATCAGGTAAATAAAGCACGTTTGATTGAGCGGATTGCCGAGCTGGTGCGTGAGAAAAAAATTGAAGGCATCACCGAATTGCGTGATGAGTCCGATAAAGACGGCATGCGGATTGTTATTGAGTTGCGTCGGGGTGAATTGCCGGATGTGATGCTGAATAATTTATATCAGCAAACCCAAATGCAGAGCGTGTTCGGCATTAACATGGTTGCCATTGTGGATGGCCAGCCGCGTACCTTGGGTTTGCGCGATATTCTCACGGTGTTTTTACGCCATCGGCGTGAAGTGGTGACCCGGCGCACCATTTTTGATTTAAGAAAAGCGCGTGAGCGGGCGCATATTTTAGAAGGTTTGGCGGTCGCGCTGGCGAATATTGATGCCATGATTGCGCTGATTAAAGCGGCGCCCACATCGGTTGAGGCGCGCGTGTCACTAATGGCGCAAGATTGGGATTCAGGCTTGGTGCGCACCATGCTTGAGCGTGCGGATGCGCAAGCCTCGCGCCCTGAAACTTTGCCCGCTGAATTTGGCATGCAGCAAAATGCCACGTATCGGTTATCGACCGAGCAGGCGCAAGCCATTTTAGAGATGCGTTTGAACCGTTTAACGGGGCTTGAGCAAGATAAAATTATTGATGAATATCGGGGTTTGCTCGAAAAAATTATCGATTTATTGGATATTTTGCGCTCTGAAACTCGCTTGATGCAGGTCATTC
Source organism: Halothiobacillus sp. 35-54-62 (assembly GCA_002281295.1). Lineage (GTDB taxonomy): Bacteria > Pseudomonadota > Gammaproteobacteria > Halothiobacillales > Halothiobacillaceae > Halothiobacillus. The sequence goes on from NCFS01000026.1 coordinate 20,506, forward strand.
GTGATGAGCTGACCGCGATGTTGGATGAATATGGCGATACGCGGCGCACGGAGATTGTGTTTGATTACGAAGATTTGTCGATTGAAGATTTAATCGCCGAAGAAGATCGCGTGGTGACCTTATCGCGCGAGGGGTATATCAAAACGCAATCACTGGGCGAGTACCAAAGTCAGCGTCGGGGTGGGCGCGGCAAGTCATCTACGCGGATGAAAGATGAAGATGTCATTGAGCAACTGCTGGTGGCGAGCACCCATGCTTGGGCGCTAATGTTTACCAATTTGGGTCGGGTTTATTGGCGCAAAGTGTACCAATTACCCCAGGGCGCACGCGGTGCGCGGGGTCGTCCCATTGTGAATATTTTGCCTTTGCAAGACGGGGAGCGGGTGAATGCCTTGCTGCCGGTGCGCCATTTTGTGGACGATCACTATATTTTCTTCGCCACCGCCACAGGCCAGGTGAAGAAAACCCCATTGAATGATTTTTCGCGGCCACGGCAAGCCGGTATTATTGCAATTGATTTGCGTGATGATGATCGCTTGGTGGGCGCGGCGTTAACCGATGGCAAAAAAGAGCTCATGCTGTTTAGCGATGCCGGTAAATCGATTCGCTTTGCCGAGGAAGATGTCCGCTCGATGGGGCGCACGGCGGGTGGGGTGCGCGGAATTCGCATTGATGACGCGCAAAAAGTCGTGTCGTTAATTGTGGTGGGGGCAGGCCAAGTGCTAACCGCCACCGAGCATGGCTATGGCAAACGCACGCCGATCGACGATTTCCCCTTGCAAGGGCGCGGCGGGCAGGGCGTTATTGCAATCCAAACCAGTGATCGTAATGGGCATTTGGTGGGCGCGGCATTGGTGCAGGATGATGATGAGGTGATTCTTATCTCTGATGCGGGCACCTTGGTGCGAACCGAAATTAGTCAAATTTCTTCCGTGTCGCGCAATACGCAAGGCGTGATTCTGATTCGTTTAGGCGATGACGAGAAACTGGTGCAATTAGCGGCGGTTGCGGCGGTAGAGGGTTTGGATGCACTGGCATTAAATGAGTCCGATACAGCATTGCCTGATGCCGTGCGGCCAGTTGAGGATTTGTTGCTCAAGGATGATGATGCAGCCGCGCCCGATTCGGTGTGAGCTAAGGTTTTAATTTTTTATTTAACAGTGTGTTTTAAGCAGAAATCGGGAGTGAACATGGCGCGTGTATTTAATTTTGGCGCGGGACCTGCGATATTGCCTGAAGATGTGTTGGCGCGGGCGCGTGATGAACTGCTCGACTGCGATAGCACGGGCATGTCGGTGATGGAAATGAGTCATCGTGGCAAAAAATTTGTCGCGATTGCCGAAAAGGCAGAAGCCGATTTGCGCACACTGATGGCAATTCCTGAAAATTACAAAGTGCTGTTTTTGCAAGGCGGCGCCTCGGCGCAGTTCGCAATGATCCCGATGAATCTCAAATCGCGGGGCGATGGTTCAGCTGATTATTTAAATACCGGCCACTGGTCCGAAAAAGCCGTCGCAGAAGCCAAGCGGTTTATGGACGTGAATGTGGTTGCCGATACAAAATCCAGCAAATACACCATGCTGCCTGCGGCGAATGAATTGGTGTTCAACACGAATGCGGCGTTTGCGCATTACACGCCGAACGAAACGATTGCGGGCGTTGAATTTGGTTATGTGCCTGACACGGGCGCCGTCCCTTTAGTGGCGGATATGTCATCGACAATTTTGTCGCGTCCCGTGGATGTGTCTAAGTTCGGCATTATTTACGCAGGGGCTCAGAAGAATATTGGCCCGGCGGGTTTAACTATCGCCCTTGTGCGTGATGATTTGATTGGCCATGCGGGCAAAGATGTGCCGGCGATGTTCGATTACAAAATTCATGCCGAAAATGGGTCGATGTACAACACACCGCCCACCTACGCTTGGTATATCGCAGGTTTAGTGTTTGAGCGCTTGCTCGCCAAGGGCGGACTTTCTGCCATGGCAGAAATCAATGAGCGCAAAGCGGCTAAACTCTACGCGGCCATTGATCAAAGCCAAGGTTTTTATCGCAATCCTGTGGCTGTTAATGCCCGCTCTTGGATGAATGTGCCGTTTATCTTGAAAGATGACGCGCTGGATAAACCCTTCTTGGCTGAATCTGAGCAAGCGGGCTTATCGGCTTTGGCCGGTCATCGCTCGGTGGGTGGCATGCGCGCCAGTATTTACAATGCAATGCCTGAGGCGGGGGTTGATGCCCTAATCGCCTTTATGCATGATTTCGCTCAGCGCCACGGTTAATATTTTTTAAGAGGCTCAACCATGTTCAAGATTCATACCCTGAATGCGATTTCCAATAAAGGCACCGACCGCTTGCCTGCCGATAAATACACCGTGGGCGCACCGATTGATTCGGCCGATGCCATTTTGGTGCGCTCGGCCAAAATGCACGATATGACCCTGCCGGCTTCAGTGCTGGCGATTGGCCGTGCGGGCGCGGGCGTGAACAACATTCCTGTCGAGAAAATGAGCGAACAGGGCGTGGTGGTGTTCAATGCTCCCGGCGCTAACGCCAATGCGGTTAAAGAGCTGGTTATGGCCGGCATGTTGATGTCGATCCGCAACTTAGGTGCGGCTTGGGATTTTGCCCGTGGCTTATCGGGTACGGATGAAGAAATTCATAAAGCCGTTGAAGCCGGCAAAAAAGATTTTGTCGGCTTTGAGTTGCCCGGGCGCACCTTAGGGGTGATCGGATTGGGCGCCATTGGCGTTCGCGTTGCTAATGCGGCAAAAGCCTTAGGCATGCGGGTGATCGGTTTTGATCCGGGCATTAGTATTGAGCGCGCTTGGGAATTGTCTCCCGAAGTGCACCAAGCAGGCAGTGTGGATGAAGTGCTGGCCAAGGCCGATTTTGTGAGCTTTCATGTGCCTTTAATCGATGCGACCCGTCATCTGATTAACGCGGAACGGTTAGCGTTTATGAAAGAAAACGTCGTGGTGCTGAACTTCGCCCGTGAAGGGATTGTGGATGAAGTCGCTATGGTGGCCGCTTTGGATGCGGGCAAGGCGCATGCCTATGTCTCTGATTTCCCTGGCAACTTGACCAAAAACCATCCCCGCTGCTTGACGTTCCCGCACTTGGGCGCTTCAACCGGAGAGGCGGAAGATAATTGCGCGATTATGGTGGCCGATCAAATTAAAGACTACCTGGAAAATGGCAATATCCGCAATTCAGTGAACTTCCCCGAAGTGCGTATGGCTCGCTCTGGCGCGCAACGGCTTGCAATTGCCAATCGCAATATGCCCGATATGGTTGGCCAGATTTCGCATATTCTGGGTCAATCGAATGTGAATATTGAGCGTTTGATGAACGAATCACGCAAACAATTGGCGTATACCCTGATTGATGTCGATTCGGTTGTTCCTGAGCAAACCGTGGCCGCCTTGCGCGAAATCAAGGGTATTTTGCGCATCCGCGTTCTGTAAGGATAGCTTAAGTGATTGGTTCTGCGGATGCGGCGGGTGGCTGGCGAGATAACCCGTTACCCCGCACGCTGCCTGAAGTTCGCCAACAAATCGATGCGCTCGATACCGAGTTGATTGCGCTTATTTCCCAACGTGCCCGCTTGGCGGAGCGCGTGGCGGAAATCAAGATCGCCAGCAACGAACCGCTATCATCATTTTATCGCCCTGAGCGTGAGGCTCAGGTGCTTTTGCGTGTGCGAGACAAAAACCCAGGGCCGTTAGCGGACGACACCATCGCTTGGTTATTTCGGGAAATCATGTCGGCTTGTTTAGCTCTGGAGCAACCGCTAAACGTGGCTTGCCTTGGCCCCTCGGGCACGTTTTCGCAGCAAGCAGCGTTGCGGGCGTTTGGTCATGGGGCACAATTGGTGCTTGAGCCGGGCATTCCTGAGGTGTTTCGGGCTGTGGCGGCTGGGTCTGTGGATTTTGGCGTGGTACCGGTTGAAAACTCGACCGAAGGCAGCGTTTCTCAAACCTTAGATGCGCTGGCTTTCGGTTCAGCCACCAGTGCTTGGGCGGCGGGTGATGTGCAAATTTGCGGCGAGCTATCACTTAAAATTAATCAACAATTACTTGCCCGCGCCGATGCCCTAGGCGTGCAGCCCAAGCGCATTGTTTCTCATGCGCAGTCTTTAGCGCAGTGTCGAGAATGGCTGGATGTGCATTACCCCGGCATCGAGCGGATGGCCGTGCAAAGCAATGGCGAGGCAGCGCGTCTGGCGGCGCAATCGGCGGATGTATTTGCAATCGGCCCTGTGCTCGCGGCTGAACAATATGAATTGCAGGTTATTGCGGCGAATATTCAAGATAGCGTGTTTAACACCACCCGCTTTGTGGTGATTGGTCGAGATGCGGTGCCGGCATCGGGCGTGGATAAAACCTCACTTGTGCTCTCGGTTAACAATGAGCCGGGTGCACTGGCGCGGCTTTTGGCACCCTTGGCGAATTTTGGTATTGATGTCACCCGGGTTGAATCACGCCCCGCGCGCGATCGGGCATGGGATTATGTTTTTTTTATTGATTTTGAAGGCCATCAAACCGATGAGCGTGTGCAAAAAGCCTTAGCGCAAATGCAACCGTTTTGCGGTTCGTTGCGCGTTTTGGGTTCTTACCCGCGCGCGCTCTTGTCTGAAGCCTCTTCACTTTAAGATTTTAAGGTAATCACGCGTGAGTCAGTCTGAACTCCATGGCCAGAAACTGGCGACCCAAGCACTGGATTATGTGCAAGTTATTTCGCCTTATGTTATTGGCAAGCCCATTGATGAAGTCGCGCGGGAATTCGGTTTAACCGATATTCTTAAATTGGCCTCAAATGAAAATCCCTTGGGTGCCAGCCCGAGTGCGCGCAGGGCGCTTCAAGATTTAACGGATTTGCATATTTATCCCGATGGGGGTGGTTTTGCGCTGAAAGGGGCGATCGCCCGGGCATTTGATTGGGTGCCGGCGGGTATTATTTTGGGTAATGGCTCAAATGATTTGCTGGAGCTTGCTGCGCGCGCGTATTTGGCGCCTGGGCGCAATGCCGTGTTTTCGGCTTATGCGTTTGCCGTGTATGCCTTGGCGACCCAAGCCACGGGCGCCCGCGCTAAAATTGTGCCAGCACTGCCCGCAACGCACCCCACGATGCCTTATGGTGCCGATTTAACCGCCATGGCCGCCGCCATTGATGCTCAAACGTCCGTGGTGTTTTTGGCCAATCCCAATAACCCCACGGGCACTTGGGTTGATGCGGCTCAATTGCGGGCGTTTTTGAATGCCGTTCCGCCGCATGTGCTGGTTGTGCTGGATGAAGCCTATAGCGAATATGTGGATCGATGTTGGTACGCCGATGGCCGGTTTCCGGATGGCTTAGTGCTCGCGCGTGAATTTCCCAATGTGCTGGTCACCCGCACCTTCTCAAAAATTTATGGACTGGCCGCGCTGCGGGTTGGTTTTGCGGTTGGCGCGCCCGAGGTGATTGCCATGCTCGATCGCGTGCGCCAGCCATTTAACGTGAACAGCTTGGCCTTGAAAGCCGCAGAAGCAGCGCTGGGCGACCATGAATTTATTGAACGCAGCCGCCGCATTAATGCGGCAGGGCTTGAGTTTATGGTGGCCGCGTTTGCAAAGCGCAACTTGGCGGTTATTCCTTCTTTAGCCAATTTTGTCACCGTGGCCGTGGGTTTTCCTGCGGGACTTGTGTTTGATGCCTTGCTTAAAGCGGGTGTCATCATTCGCCCGTTGGGTGGGCGGGTCGATACCGGCGGGCTTTCTTGCCATATTCGCATCACCATCGGCACGGCTGCGCAAAATGAGCGTGTCCTTGATGCCTTGGATAAGGCGCTGGCTCAACTTCGATCTGAGGCGCGCTAATTTTGGCTAAAATTGACCGGTTGGCCTTAATCGGGCTTGGCCTGATTGGCGGCTCTTTGAGTTTAGCACTCAAAAAAAATGGCCTGGTGGGTGAGGTGGTGGGTTACAGCCGCCAAGCACAAACGCGCCTTCGCGCGTGTGAGCTGGGTTTAATTGACCGCTCGGTTGATTCGGTGGCTGAGGCCGTGCGCGGGGCCGATGTGGTGTTTATCGCCACCCCGGTTCAAGCCATGGCGGGTGTTTTTCAAGCCATGGCCGCCAGTTTGGCGCCGCATGCCTTGGTTACCGACGGGGGCAGTGTTAAAGGCAGTGTCGTCGCTGCGGCAAAAGCGGCATTAAGCCCCGCGCAGTGGGCTCAGTTTGTGCCAGGCCACCCCATTGCGGGCACAGAGCGCAGCGGGCCGGATGCGGCGTTCGCCTCCCTGTTTATCAATCACCGGGTGATTTTAACGCCCCTGCCTGAAAATTCAGCGGCGCTTGTGACCCGCGCCGTGGCGCTTTGGACATCGGTTGGCGCGGTGGTTGAGCAAATGGATGTGCAGCATCACGATCATGTGCTGGCCGCTACGAGCCATTTGCCCCATTTGGCGGCGTTTGGCTTGGTATCGGCGCTGTCGCGGCTTGAAGAGCGCTACGAGGTATTTCGATATGCGGCGGGCGGCTTTCGCGATTTTACCCGCATCGCCAGCTCCGATCCGTTGATGTGGCGCGATATCTGCGTCGCCAATCGCGATGAGTTATTGCCCATGCTCGATCACTATTTAGACGAACTGCTGCACCTGCGCCGTTTAATTGATGCGAGCGATTACGCCGGGGTTGAACACTTATTTTGCGATGCCAAGGCGGCGCGCGATGCCTTGTATCAGCCCTCTGTGGCGCATCCTTCCTGATTTCAAATAGTTGAGTGTGTTTCATGAATTCTGCCACGCCTGCGGTTACCTACCGCACCCAAGCGCATTTAGCCCCCTTAACAGGGCACGTGCGTGTGCCGGGTGATAAATCCATCTCGCATCGTTCCATTATGCTGGGGGCGCTGGCTGAAGGGGTGACGGAAATTAGCGGTTTTTTGCAAGGGGACGATAGTTTAAATACCTTGCGGTGTTTTCGGGCGATGGGTGTCGCTATTACTGATCCTGTTGATGGGTTTGTGCGGGTTGACGGGGTGGGTTTGCAGGGTTTGCGTGCGCCCACGCAACCGTTATATGTGGGTAATTCCGGCACCTCTATGCGCCTGATGGCCGGTATTTTGGCTGGGCAACCGTTCGATACCGTACTCGAAGGCGATGAATCGCTATCGCGTCGCCCAATGAAGCGCGTGATTGAGCCATTAACCCAAATGGGCGCCGTGATTGAATCGGCCGAGGGCGGGCGCTCACCCCTCACCATTCGCGGCGGGCAAACGCTCCGTGCTATTAATTATGTGTTGCCTATGGCCAGCGCCCAGGTTAAATCGTGCGTGCTTTTGGCGGGGCTTTATGCGGCGGGCACAACCTGTGTGACCGAGCCTGCGCCCACGCGCGATCACACCGAGCGCATGCTCAAAGGCTTTGGCTATGCCGTAGATCGACGCCCTGCCACCGCCTGCGTTGAGGGGGGCGGGCGCCTTCTCGCCCGTGCAATCGAAGTGCCGGCAGATATTTCTTCAGCCGCGTTTTTTATGGTGGCAGCCAGCATTGCGCCCAAGGCCGACATAACCCTGTTGCATGTGGGGATGAACCCGACCCGCACCGGCATTATCGATATCCTAAAACTCATGGGGGCGGATATTACCTTGCATAATCCCCGCGATGTGGGGGGTGAGCCGGTCGCGGATATCCAAATAAAAAGTGCGCCTCTTCAGGGTATTGATATTCCAGAATCGTTAGTGCCTTTGGCCATTGATGAGTTTCCGGTGCTATTTATCGCCGCCGCTTGTGCCGTGGGGCGCACCGTTTTAACCGGCGCAGAAGAGCTGCGGGTTAAAGAGTCCGATCGCATTGCGGTTATGGCCGATGGCCTGCAAAAACTGGG
>NCFS01000027.1:0-27436 GCA_002281295.1 Halothiobacillus sp. 35-54-62
GGTCAAACCGCAAATAACACAAACCGAAAAACCGGAATATTTGCTACGCTATGGCGCGCGCCAAAACCGCCGTCACAACAACCGCATAGGATTTTTATGATCGACTTCATGCAACATTATCTGGATGCCTTTATTTTAGGCATTTTAGGCCTGATGAGCTTTGTGCTGGTTTGGCTCAGCATTGAGCGGGTTTTGTATTATCGGCTCATTAAGCTTGAGCAATTCACCGATCGGGAATCATTAAGCATTGCGCTCACCCATCATCTCACCACCCTCTCGTCTATTGGCGCCAATGCGCCGTATGTCGGTTTGCTTGGCACCGTGCTCGGCATTTTAATTACCTTCCACGAGCTAGGCCAAAGCGGGCATATCGCGGCGAATCAAATCATGCTCGGCTTGGCCTTGGCGCTCAAGGCGACTGCCATGGGCTTGGTGGTCGCGATTCCTGCCATATTGATTTACAACGGGTTTTTGCGAAAAATTGATGTGCTTACCGCGCGCTGGGGGCAAATTCAGCGCGCGCAAGGTAAGGGCAGCGATACCCCAGCAGGGTTTTGAGATGGCGATGCGACGCTTTGATCAAATCAATGTCATCCCCTTTATCGACATCATGTTGGTGCTGCTGGCCATTGTGCTCACTACGGCCACGTTTATCGCCCAGGGTGAAATCAGCGTTAACTTACCGCAGGCGGCATCGGTGCAACCGGCCAGTAGCGACCCCGCGCTGGTCATTAGCATTAATGCCCAAGGCGCCTTATTTCTCGATGCAGCGCCCGTTTCGCTGGCCGAGCTTAACACCCGCTTAAACACCAGCTGGCCGAGCTTAACACCCGCTTAAACACCATCGAAAAAACCCAAGCCATTGTTTTTTCTGTCGATAAAAAAACCGCCTTTGGTGACTTTGTGGCGGTTATTGATGCACTCAAAAGCCGTGGCCTTGAGCATCTCACCATTCGCACTGAATCGGCGACATGACCCCGACACGCACGGGCTTGCTTACCTCGCTGGCGCTGCATGGCCTCATAGCGGGGCTGCTCTGGTGGCTTTGGTTTAAACCCGCCCCCATGCCCAAGCCCCCCACTGCCCTGCCAATTAGCTTGAGCATGTTTGCGCCCGCGCAGGCACCCGCACCGGTACAAACGCCAACCGTGCCGCAGGTTTTACCCGAACCCGCCGCGCCGGTCGAGCCGCCTGCACCCAGCCCAGAGCCGCCGCCCGAGCCAACGCCCGAGCCACCCAAAGCCCGAACACCGCGCGCCGAACCACCCATCGCGCCCAAACCGGCCGAACCCAAACCGGCCGAACCCAAACAGGCCGAACCCAAACAGGCCGAACCCAAACCGGCTCACCCGAAGCCTGTGGCGCCCAAACCGGTCAAACCGAAACCCGCTGAGCCTAAACCCGCTGAACCCGCACCGAGCGCGCATTCCGCCGCCGAGCCAGCGCTAACGCCCCCCACCGACCCCGCCCCCCCCGCTGACGGGGCACCCGCAGCACCCGCCAGTGCCCCCACCCCACCGGCAAAACCCAGCGCCGCGCAACAACAAGACCTCCTCGCCGCCTATCAAGCCGCGCTGGCCGCCGCCATTGAGCGGGAAAAATTTTACCCCCCGCTGGCGCGCAGGCTCAATCAGGAGGGCATCGTGGAAATTGGCTTCACCGTGCTGGCCGATGGCCGCATTGTGAACATTCACCTGCTAACACAAGCACCCTCTGCGGCGCTTGAGCGCGGGGCGATGGCGGCCATCGCAGGGGTGGGGCAATTCAAACCCATTCCGCCGCAATTAGGCATGGGCACGATGAATTTAACGATTAGCTTGGTCTACAAACTGCGCTGATCGGTCACTTTGGTCGGCCGGCAGCGCGCGGGGTCGGGGTACTTGGCGCACTGTTCGGCAAGTTTGATGCCTTCGCTCAGATAATAAGGATAAAAATCTGGCACGGTCACCCCCTTAATCCGTTCGCCCACTTCATGGCCCTCGGGATCAAAAAACGCCACCACCGGCACAAGGCGCACATCCAGCCGCCGTGCAAACTGCGCATTGGTTTCTTTTTGGCCCTGCGCACCGAGAATCGTGCCATCGGCATCAATTTCAACCCGGCGAATAATCAGCCGCCCCCGATACGCCGGATCGCCCCCCATCGGCTGAATAAACTGGCTATCCACCTCATGGCAAAACCCGCAATAACTGGCATGAACAAACAGCAGCATCGGGATTTTTTGGGCCTGCATGGCGGCTAAATCACGGGGTAAATCGTGTAAATCTTCCATAAACGGCAGGTGGTTCGGCTCATCGGCCGCAGCCGACGCCTGCATTAAACCCCGCCAAGCCAACAGCCCGAAGAACGCACCCGGCAAGGTTTGTTTTAGCCAGCGGCGGCGAGGTGAAGGGGGGTTGGGCATAGCACGCGCTCCTTGTAATGTTCAGCTTATGTGATGCGGCAAATCATAGACTAAAAAAACCCGCACCCCGTTATGCCAAATTCTTGGGTACCATAACGCCCACATTATTAGGAGACTTGCCATGCCATCACATACCCCCACCTTAGCGCCGGCACCCACGCAGATTAAAATTGCCACGCGCGAAAGCCCGCTGGCGCTGTGGCAAAGCGAATTTGTTGCCGCTGAATTAATGCGCCTGCACCCCGGTTTGCAGGTGGCGCTGGTGAGCATGACCACCCAAGGCGATCAGCTCCTCGATAGCCCGCTTGCTAAAATTGGCGGCAAAGGCTTGTTTGTTAAAGAGCTGGAGGTGGCTCTGCTCGAACACCGCGCCGACATTGCCGTGCACTCCATGAAAGATGTGCCCATGCACTTTCCCGAGGGCTTAGGGCTATTTGCCATCTTGGAAGGGCACGATCCGCGCGATGCGTTTGTTTCAAACCGCTATGCCCAGCTGGCGGATTTACCCGACGGCGCCGTGGTAGGCACCTCAAGCCTGCGCCGTGAAACCCAAATACGGGCGCAATTTCCCACGCTTAAAATCGCTATGCTGCGCGGCAATATTCAATCACGGCTGGCCAAGCTTGATCGGGGGGAGTACGACGCCATTATTCTGGCCGCCGCCGGCTTAAAACGCATGGGGCTTGATGACCGCATTCGCCAGGCCTTAAGCCCCGAGCAATCGCTCCCCTCGGTTGGGCAAGGCGCGCTCGGTATTGAGGCGCGCAGCGATGATGCCGCCATTCATGCCCTCATCGCCCCTTTAATTGATGCCGCCACCGATACCCGCGTCCGCTGTGAGCGCGCCTTTAACACCCGCCTAAATGGCGGCTGCCAAGTGCCGATTGGCGGCCATGCCATTCTGCAAGCAAACCACCAAATTTGGCTACGCGGCATGGTCGGCAATCCCGATGGCACCGAATTGCTGCGAGATGAAATAACAGGCGCCCGTAGCAATGCGGAAGCCTTAGGCGTAACGCTGGCCGAACGCATGCTGGCCGCTGGGGCTGATCGCATTTTGCGCGGCGTTGGCATTCATGCCGCCCCACTCTAACGGCGACCCTGTCATCGGCTAAGGCAAGCCCACTGATTGCCCTCACGCGCCCCACAGGCAACCAACGCCTAGCGGCTGCGGTTCATGCCCGCCTACCCCAAGCAGAGCTGATCGACTGGCCCCTGCTTACTTTCGCAGCGCCACCCCATCCGGCCATCCCCATCGCAAAAATCAACCAAATCACCCAAGATGACTGGCTGATTTTTGTTAGCCCCCGCGCCGTGCACTTTGCCCACGCTTTGCGCCCGCTGAACTGCCGTTGGGCGGCCGTGGGCACAGCCACTGCCGCCGCGCTGCGCGAGGTATTTCCGGCCGTGCCCCCCGTGTTACTTCCCACCACCACCCAAGATTCCGAAGGCTTGCTGCGCGCACTGCCCTTGGGTGCCATGCGCAGTCAACAGGTATGGATTTTTCGCGGCGACACCGGGCGGGAACACCTAAAAGAGGCTCTTATCGCAGCAGGGGCCCGCGCCGAACCCATCCCCGTGTATCAGCGGTTATGCGCCCCAAGCCAAGCGCCCATCGAGAGATGGCCTACGCTGTGGGTCATAAGCGCCCCCGCTGCGCTTGCGTGCTTACGCGCCTTGGCCGATCAGCACCCCACTGACGCGGGCGGGCGCGGGCTGTTACACTGCCCCTTGATCGTGATTAATGAACGCACCGAACACCAAGCGCGCGCGCTCGGCTTTACCGGCATCATCACCCGCGCCCACGCGCCCGATGATGCGGCGCTCGTTCAGGCACTGGCACAGGCGTTGTTACAGGCATTGGCATCGCCGCAAACCCGCCAACCTTAACGCCCGCATAAGCCGGTACGCGGCGATCATTCACTAAAAAATACGCAGGATTACCCCATGACCCAAGCCCTAAAACCCGAACCTTCTGCGCCAGAGGATCAGCCCGCCTCCGATCCGGTCATGGGTCGCGCAGACGCCGAACCTACCACAGAGCCCGAGCGCCCCATTCCACCCGGTCGGGTTTATGCCTATTGGCTACTCACTTTTTTTGTGGTTTTTACAGGCTCGCTTGTCAGCCTCTCGTGGGTGGGGTTTAAGCTCTTTCAAACCAATGCCGAGCGCATCAACAGCGTATTGGCCGATCAGCGCGCGGAGCAAGCCACGTTCAGCCAATCGCTCATCACCGCGCAAAATGGCTTAAGCCAAACCCAAGCAGAAATTAAATCCGAGCGCGAAACCTTGACGCAATTAAGCGCTGAGCAAAAGGCAAGCCAACACGCCTTAGCCCAGCAAATCGGCCAAGTCGAAAATAAAATCGCCGGCATTCAAGATCGTTTAGGGCAGGGCGAGATCGCGTGGCAATGGGCTGATATCGGGTTTATTCTCACCCGCGCGCAAGAGCGTTTAAGCATTGCCAACGATCCTGCCGGCGCCGCCATCGCGCTCAAACTGGCCGATGAACATATTGCCCGCCTAGCCTTGCCGCAGATGCTGCCCGTGCGCGCGGCCATCAGCACCGCCTTAACGCAGTTAGCGCCGGCAGCGGCTCTTGATCGGGTGGGCGTCGCGCTCAGCTTGCGGCGCGCAGCAGCGCAACTCGGCGACTGGCCTTTGGCATTGAGCGAATCTCAATCGGTGGCGAGCGCACCAAACAGCAACCCATCCGGCCAAGCAAGTGGCCAAGCGCACCCGCAAGAATCACCAACCCAAGCCCCCTGGTACATTCGCTGGCCTAACGCGGCTTGGCAGCCCGTGGCCGACTGGTTCGCTCGGCAATTCACCCTGACCCGCTCTGATGAGCCGGTTAAAACCAGCGCCCGAGCCGCCACCGATCGCGAAACCTTAACCTGGCTGACCGCCGTGCGCGAAGCCTTGCTTGCCCGCGACACCCCATCGCTTGAGGCAGCCATCACCCAAGCCCAAAGCTGGATAACCCACCACTACGAACGCCAAGCGCCCGCCCCTCAAGCCACACTTAAGACCCTAAGCCAGCTGCAAAGCGACACGCAGACACAAACCCTTAGCTTAGCCCCCATCTTTAGCGCATGGCAGGCCGCGAAAGGCGCTCCACCGGTTGCATCCAGCCCAAGCCCAAGTCCAAGCCCAGCGGAGGTTCACCCATGAAGCGTTTAGCCCTCGTCGCCTTAGCGCTCATCCTCGCTATGGTTGCTGCGATTTATTTTATGCGCGACCCAGGCACCGCCGATATTGCCTTGCTGGGCTGGCACTTACAAACCACGGCGCTGGGTTTGCTCGCCCTATTGCTGGTCTCCTTTATTGGATTAAGTTTAGTTTGGCGCCTCTTTGCCGCGCTCTTGAACATCCCCAAATTTTGGCGGCAACGCACCGCTCGCCAAAAACGCGCTGCGGCCGATGAGCAATTACTGCAAGCCTGGGCCGAGCTTGTGCGGGGGCGGTTTGATATTGCCGGCAAATTGGCACTCAGCCAGCACAAACAGGCCAGCATCGCGCCCATGCATTATGTGGTTGCCACCGAGGCGCTGTTAGCTCAGGGCCAAACCCCTGCCGCTTTAAATTTATTAGATGAGGTGCGCACGAACTTTCCGCGTTTCGCCGATTATTTAGCCCTGCATTGCGCTAATCGCTTGCACGCGCAGCACAACCTAGCCCCGGCGATTGAGTTATTACAGGCGCTCCATCTCCGCCATCCTAAAGATGAAGCCATCACCTTCGCCTTAGCGCAAGCACTGTACAGCGCGGAGGATTGGGAAAAACTAGCCACCCTGCTGCCGGTGCTGCGCCGCTTACATTGGCCGGCCTTAACCGAGCAGCATCTGCAACGGCTATCGCTTGGGGTTTATCGCGGTTTAATCGATCAACTCGCGCGCCAACACAAACCCGAGCCGCTCGCCGCCTTATGGGCTGATGTCCCCAAAGACTTGCGTGGCAATACAACCTTATTAATCAGCTTGGCGCAGGCTTGGCTTGCGCTCAAGCAACCCGCCAAAGCGGAGCTCGTGCTGGAAAAAGCCTTAGCGCAACACGCCACCAACGAAACCCTGCGGGCGTGGCTTGCCATTCCCCCCGCCAATCCGGCGCAAGCACTCGGGCACTTAGATGGCTGGATGAATCAATCGCGTGGCAGCGTCGATGAGGCCACCCGTGCGTATGCCACCGCGTATCTGGCGTTTTTAAGCGGCGATGACGAACGCGCGCAACACCTGCTGGCACCCAGCCTTGAGCATCAACCCGATGTGCCAAGCTTAAAATTAGCCGCCGATATAGCCCAGCACCAGCGCGATAGCGTGCGGGCATTGGCACTGCTAACCCAAGCCTATCATAGGCTTACGCTGACGGAACCGCCAGCGCCCCCCGCTGAACGCTAATGCGCCATCTCGGTGCGATTTCGGCCATTGGCTTTGGCAAGATAAAGGGCTTCATCGGCGCGCGCTAACACCGCCTCGTGCGTTTCATTGGCCGAGAACTCTGCCACCCCACACGATAGCGTGATTTTCAGCGGCTGATCCTTAAACCGAAACGCGGTATTGGCCAAGGTTTCGCGAATCCGCTCCAGCACCACAAACGCCTGCTGCAAATTGGCGCGCGGGAGAATCATCACAAACTCCTCGCCGCCGTACCGCGCCACCATATCCACATCTCGGATCAATTTGTTCAGTGTTTTTCCGACCACATGCAAGGCTTTATCACCCGCTTGATGACCAAAGGTATCGTTCACCTTTTTAAAGTGGTCGATATCCCAGATTGCTAAACACAGCGCCCCGTTTTCTCGCCGCATCCGCGCCACCTCTAACGTGACCCGCTCATCAAACGCGAGGCGATTGGGCAAGCCTGTCAGGGTATCGCGCAGCATTTTTTGCGTGCTGGCGACCAGCTGCTCTTGCAAGTGGCTGCGCGAAACCTCTAAGCGCGCAATCCGATCGCGCATGGCCTGGTTTTCCAGCTCAACCGTATTGAGCCTTTGGTCTTCTGCCTGACGAAAGCTGTGAATATGCTCACTAATGCGTGAAATTCGTTCCCGCACGACCCGTTTAAGCTCGTCTAAATCCGTGGCATCGGCCACCGTGCGATCAATATCGGCCACCTGCGCTGTTACGGCTGTATTCAAGGCCTGCTGCGATTCACGCTGGGTTTGAACATCGCCTAAGTTCATTAGCGTGCTTTGATCAATTTCAGACAAGGCATCGGTGAGCTGCTGCAAAAACTCCGTCAGCTCGATTTTTTCTTGCTCAAGCGCACGGCGCATATCGTTAATCAGCGAGGCGGCGCGATCAATTAACACTGAATTAAGGGTCAAATCGCGCGGATTTTGCAACACTTCTAGAAGCTTGGCACGCCGCGCTTCCATTGCCTCCGTAAATGCTACGCGCTCAAGCAAGAGCGGCAAAAAATCGCGCACATCCGCTTTTTCAGCCGCTTGGGTTTGTTCATTTAATTCGGCGCGATCCGGGGCTAAGCTACTCGCCTCAATGCGGCGAATCGCTTCCCCGAGTTGTTCAATGCCCGGCTGCAAAACGGCTATCGGCAGAGGCGCATCGCCGGTTTTGCGCATCACATCCCGCAGCGACTGGCAGGTAGTGGCTAATTCAGGATAGGCTTTATCCACCGCGAACAGCACCCGATTGAGCAAGCTGCGCAGTAAATCTTGCTGGCGCTGTTCATTGGCCTCAAGCGCGCTAAATTCAGCTAGGAGTTGCTCGTATTTTACGCGGTAGTCCGTTTTGACCTTCTCGTTCATCGCCAATCCTCAACGCATTAAGAAACCTGCAGCGGGCTACTATATTCTAATGACGGCAAACGCACATCCATCGCAAGCGGGGTATGGTCGGATACGCCATAGGTTAGGGCTGCAACTGATTCAATCTCAACGCGGCGACTCACCAGAATATGATCGATGGCGCGCTTGGGTTGCCAGCTTGGATAGGTGCTGGGCGGCAAGGGCGGCAGCTTCAAATCGGCCTCGGCACACAGCCGTTGTAAATCGCGGTTGCTGGGTGTGCAGTTAAAATCGGCCATGACTAAATTAAGGCCCGTATGCTCATTGCACCGGCTAATTACCCGATCGAGCTGCAAGCCGCGCGCGCGCTGGCTCAAGGATAAATGGCTCACCTGCACCCGCAGTGGTTGCCCATGCCAGTTAAAGTCAGCCAGCAGCACGCCCCGACCCGGAATGCGACCCGGCAGGGCATAACGCTCCACATTCACAGGCTCGCAGCGCGCCAACAAGCCCAAGGCATGCTGCCCCCAATGACCCAAATCGCGATTCACCCGCGAGGCCCAAAAAGGCACTCCCGATTTGAGCGCTAAATATTCAATCTGATTAAGAAAATGGCTGCGTAGCGAGCCACCATCGGCTTCTTGCAGGGCAATTAAATCAAATTGACCCAGCAGCTGCGCAATATGATCTAAATTGTGCATGCGCTCGGGGAAAGGCAATACATGCTTCCAGCCATTCAACACATAATCCCGAAAATGTCGCGTGCCAATGCCCGCCTGAATGTTGTACGACAATAACTTCAAGGTCGGGGCGCCTGAAGGGTGAGAACCCACCCCGCGATCCGAGGAAATTGGCGCGGCACTCTGATTGGCATTGCGTTCGATCAACAGCGGCTTGGTCATCCCACCCCCTCCAAAATTCGCGTTAAGCCACGCGCCGTTAAGCGCCCCGCCGTGGGTTGTGTCGCCGTTATTTCTTTTGATCGGCAGTAATTTTAGCGATCAGGGCGCTCGCAATCGGCAACATGGCCTCATTGCTACCGGCCATATCCCCGGTCACCAAATATTTGCCATTAATTAACAAGGCAGGCACGCCGGTAACCCCGGCATCTTGCCCCACCGCTTGGGCTTGGCGCACCGCGTTATCCACGCCAAACGAGTTATACATTTGCACAAACTGCGCACGGTTGACCCCAAGATCGGCATACATATCCGCAATTTGCTCCGGCGTGTTCGGCCGCATGTTTTTCACATGAATATCGGCAAATACCTGCAAATGGGTTTGTGGCAACACGCCCATCAGTTTCGCGGCAAAAAATGCTTTCGTTAACGGCACCCACGCGGGCGTTAAGGGCAGGGCATAGGGCTCATAGTCAACATTAGCGGGCAGGGTTTTACGCCAAGCATCGATCGCAGGCTCAAGATGGAAACAATGCGGGCAGCCATACCAAAAAAGCTCCTGCACTAAAATCTTGCCTTTGGGCGCCACCTCATCGGTTATCACCACACGATAATTTACATTTTCTTGCAATTTAACCGGCGCCGTGGGTGTTACCACCCCATCGGCCGCGTGCAGCACACCCAAAGGCGCTAGGCTCAGCGTTAAACCCAAGAAAACAACCCGCATCCAGCCTGACCAAGTCATCGCGCCTGTATTCAAAATAGCCATAGCAAACCCCATCAATTTTTTTGTTAAACAAAGAGCGTGTGCCGCCCCACCCAATGCTGCCTGTGTGCGGATTGTACGGCATAGACAACCCAAAGCGCGGGATGTTCGCCAGATACAAACCCGATGCAAAATAAACCCCGCATGAGCGGGGCTATTTTAAGCGCATCCCCGCCGAGGGGGATGGATTGAACTATTTAAAGCTTACCGTAGGAATGCAAGCCCGATAGGAACATATTCACCCCAAGGAAGGCAAACGTGGTAATGAGCAAACCGCCAACCGACCACCACGCCATTGCCGTGCCCCGCCAGCCTTTACTTAACCGCAAATGCAACCAAGCGGCGTAGTTTAACCACACAATCAGCGCCCAGGTTTCTTTAGGATCCCAGCTCCAGTAGCCACCCCACGCCTCAGCGGCCCACATGGCGCCCAAAATGGTTGCAATGGTGAAAAAGGCAAAACCCAGCGCAATGGATTTGTACATGATGTCATCCATCACGGTCAAAGAAGGCAGGCGATCATTCACGCCATCGCCACCCATTTTCTCTTTCAGCAAATAAGCTACGCCGACCATCGCAGAAATCGCAAAGCTACCATACCCAATAAAATTGGCGGGTACATGGATTTTCATCCACCAGCTTTTAAGCGCGGGCACTAAGGGCTCAATGGTATTGGCCGATTGCGCGAACTGATACCACATTAAAAAGCCGAGCGCGGCGGTGACCACGGTCATCACAAACCCACCCAAAGCGCGGGTTTTGTACCGTCGTTCGTAATACAGATACAAAATCGAAGTGAACACGCTGAACACAACGAACACTTCATACAAATTACTAACCGGAATATGGCCGTAATCGAAGTTAATTAAATACGATTCCCGCCACCGGGCAAAAAACCCGATAAAGCCCATCGCAATGCCACTCCAAACCAAGGCGCTGCCGACTTTAAGGGTGAATTCAGACCGGCGCCACAAGCCAAAGAAATAGGTGGGCATCGCCAAAGCGAATAAGGTCACCATCCACATGGTGGCCGCCGGGCTTGATAAGAAGTAGGTTAAAAAGAAATGGCCTTCCTGAATCTCATGCAGCTTGATTCGCCCAACGGCATCACCCCCTGGGGTATATAAACCGTATTGATACAACGTGAGCAGAGAGAACACCGCAACCACGGCCACCAAAACACGGGTAGCCGGCCACAGCCAACCCAAAAAAGCCAAGCCAGCGGCCGCGCCCCACAAGGTGCCAGAGCCATACGACCCCATGGCCGGGCCATAATTTGCATACGCGTAATAAGCGCCCGCCAAAAGAATTAAGGCATAAATGCCATCAATGAGGCGCAAACGCGCCACGGGCTTTTTCATCGAGGCATCAAGCATCGGCATCATGTGTTCTTTCGGCACAGACATATCAGTTACTCCTGAGTACAGAAACAATTAGCAGCCCCATGGCTCTTGCATTAAAGCGACAACACCTAACCTAAAACAAGCTTTAAGCGGGGCTGCCTTGTGTGCCCGATCCCGTCGGGCTGGAATCCTTCATCGGTTTTGACTCGGTCATCGTCATAAGTTCACCACAAAAGAGGGCAAAATCCCGATCAAAATCAATATTTTTACGCACATCCGAACCTGCAACCAGCATCCGAGACCCACGACCTTCGGGTTTCACTAAAATCCACTGCCTGCGATAGTGAATGTAAAAGCCCATAAAAATGCCTAAAACCAGCATGATCGAACCGATGGTGACCCAAATCGCGCCCGGCGCGCGGGATATTTCCAAGCCCGTGGATTGAATCTGCTCAAAGCTCATCGGCTGAACCAAAATCGGTGAGCCATACACCGGCAAGGCGGAAATGGCATCCATAGCGTCATCAAAGAATTTAGCATCTTTATCGGTGAAGTCTTGCTTATCACCCAATTGCGTTAGCGTATCGAGGAACGCGCGCTCCAGCACTGAGCGCACCACGCTAATGGAGGCTTGCTCCGCCTGCTGGCTGGCCTCGGGGCTTAGCTTGCGATCGGCCAAAGCCGTGGCAATTTTAGCCTGCATGGCGGGGAAGCCTTGGCGCACAAACACTTCAACCAATTGCGCAATTGAAGCACTGGCCGCCTGGGTGAGTTTCGTGCTGGCAACGGCATCGGTACCGGTCGCATTACCCGCATCCCCAATCAACTGAGCCGCAATGGCTTGCATTTTTGCTGGATCAGATAGCGTCGCTAAAAAAGCCATGAAGGTTTTTATGGAGCCGTTTTGATCGGCGGGAATATATAAAAACTGCTGCTGGCCGCCGATACTGCGCTTAACACCACTCAAGAAATATTGGTGATCTTTAAACGTGATCGGGAAGAAATAGTTTTGGTATTCAATGGCCTCGCCGGCCGCGTTGCGCAGCTTAAAGGTAACCGAGGGGCCATAATTCACCTGGTGCTCTAGGCCATCGGCGCCAATAACCGGATTGATGTTGTATTGGCGGAAATCGGTAAATTCGAGCCGGTATTTTTGATCGTTAAAATCGAAATTCTTTTTCTCGAACACCGCCGAATCAATCGGCTGTGCCACGCCCGCTTTGCCGCTGAGCTGCCACGCGTCCAGTTTAAGTTTGGTGCCACCATCGCCAAAACTTGATTGGAAAATGTTGTAGCCCATGTAGTGAACAGGATGATTCACCTCGATGGTTTTGGTGATTTCTGCGCCGGTGGCTTTATCGGTGAGCGTCACATTCGACATATACGATTTGGGCATGCCCGTATCGTAATGCTCAATGCTGAATTTATTAACGAACACTTTGAACGGCAACTCTTGCACCACATAGCCGTCTTTAAGGCCGATAAACACCACATCGCCCCACTTGTGCTCGGGGATGTTGACCGTGCCGCGAAAGGCTTGCAGACCACCCACCGGTACTTTGCTCGCCTCCGGCACTTCGCTCACCGGAATATTGGCCGTTTCGACCTTAACCATGCCGAGCGCATCCATCAATTTAAGCTGCATTTTGCTATCGAGCAGGCCGCCGAGCAAAATCACGATGATGCCTAAATGCGTTAATACATAACCAATACGGTTAATGCTGCCTTTACGGCCAGAAATTAAGGTTTCGTTTGGGCCTGCTTTAACGCGGCTCGAAAAGCCCGCGCTTTTCAGCGACGCTTGAATACGCGGCACGAGCATCGCGGGGGTTAATTCGGTGCGCAGCTCGGTTTGGTGGGCAAATGCGCGCAGGGATTTTTCCTGAGCATTTAAGCGAAAACTGCGCATATCGCGCAAAAAACTGGGGGCATTGCGGATAACGCACGAGGACGTGGAGGCCACTAAAAACAACAGAATCGCCACAAACCAAGTGGCCGAATACACATCAAATAGCGATAAATTGCGGAACACCGCAAACCAAAACGGCCCGAACACATCAAGATAACTACTGAATGCTTCGTTTTGCTTGAGTACTGTGCCAATCACAGAGGCAATGGCCAAAAACATAAGCAAGGTCACCGCCAAATTCATGGAGGTGAGCCAGAGCAAAATCCGCTTCGTAAGCCCTATGGGCTGCATCGCCCGAATCGGCGCCCCAGGTGCGGCTTCGGCCTCTGAAGCGGGCGGATTAGGAATATTCAAGGAATCGGACATGCGCGCAGCCTTTGGTCTAATTTAAGTCAAATATTCAGTCAAAAAATTATCTGAAGCGTTAAGAGCACTTCAATCATCACAAGTTCCCAAGCTTAGCGCTCGGTTATTAATGCACGCAATAAATAAAGCGTTAAAAAACCGCTTGGAACATTACTGCGGTGGGCTCAAAAAGCGTCCAGATGAGGTTACGGGAATGTCGCCACATGTTTGGCCAGATCATTCATATCATCGTCGCTCAATTTCGAGGCAATGCTCACCATAATGTCGGCGTGCTCGGTTTTGCGCTCATTGTTGCGATAGGCCATGAGTGACTCAAGCACATATTGCGAGGTTAAACCGCGCAAGGCAGGAAAACCCGCCGGCTGGTTACCTTGGCCTTGGGCACCGTGGCACGCGGCGCAAGCGGCAATGGTATTAGCGTGGCCACCAAACTTCCATAAATGTGCCCCGGGGATGGAGTCCTCGGTGCTGGCCGTTTTCACTACGCGTTTTTGCGCTGCATAATACGCAGCCAAATCGGTGATTTGTTGATCGGTGAGTGCTTTCGCCTGCGGGCTCATGAGTGCATTTACGCGGTTACCATCCCGAAAAGCGTGTAACTGCTCAGCGATATAACCCGCCCCTTGACCCGCAATGGAGGGGAATAGGGGCACCATGCTGTTGCCATCGGCACCGTGGCAGGCGGCGCAGGTTTTACTGGCCTCAAGCCCGGCCTGAATATCGCCGCCCGCCAGCACTGCCATGCTGCCAGACAAAGTCAAACCAAGCGCCAAAACGCCTTTAAATGCGGTTTGACGGAACGCAAAAGCAACCATAGATAAACGTAACTGACTCATAGGGCACCTGTTCAAAATCAATTCAAAAATCATCCCAACTCAAACGCACCTCGCCCTTGGCGGGCAAGTAGGCCGCCATTTCAGCCTCGCTCGCTTTGATCAACCCCGGCGTTAACCGCGCCGCGCGAATCTTAATGCAAGGCGCCCGACTTCGGTTTTATCACCCAAAACGGCTGCAGTTTAACAGCGATAACCACCGCGTGGGATTCTGATCCATCAATACCCACCAAGGCTTTGTTTATCAAGCGACGTGCGGCATTTTAGCCTGCGCGCGCTCGGGGGCGTATGATGACGATGTATTTCCCCAAAGAGAGCGTAGGCGATGATTGACTTCCGGACGGCATTTTTTATTAAAAGCGCACCGTCAACAAAAGAATTAACCGATGATTTCGGCGCTGAAATCGCCTTTGCAGGCCGATCGAATGCGGGCAAATCGACGGTGCTCAACGCGCTCGTCGGGCAAAAAAGCTTGGCGCGCACCTCCCGCACGCCCGGGCGCACTCAGCTCATTAACCTCTTTGGCTTGGGGGATGAAACGCGCCGGTTTGTCGATTTACCCGGCTACGGCTATGCCAAAGTACCCGAGGCGATGCGCCGGCGCTGGGGCGATGCCTTGGCCGCCTATTTTGCGGAGCGCCGTTCGTTGGCGGGGGTGGTGGTTATTATGGATATTCGTCATCCGCTAAAAGAAACCGATCAGCAAATGATCGAATACGCGCTGGGTCGGGCGCTGCCCATTTTATGCCTGCTGAACAAGAGCGATAAACTCAGCCAAAATGAAGTCAGCAAGGCGGTGTTTGCTTTAAAACGAGAACCCTCTCTGGCGGCCGTTCAGTGGCTGCCTTTTTCGGGGCTGCGCGGGGTGGGCGTGCCCCAGGCACGTGCAATTTTAAGCGAGTGGTTGGCCACCGGCATTGAGCGCCCACCCGAGCCTGAGCCTGAACAGGAAGAGCCGCCCTCACCCGACGCCACCGATGTTAAGCCCCAAGCTTTCGCTTCGGATTAATACCCCCCCAATAAACCTTAATTTCTAATCGGGAATTTTTGATTATACTTAAATGCTAATTTATTTAGCCGCAGGGAATGCGGCCGAAAGCACCGATTCGTTTGCGGCCAAACAGCACCCCACACAGGTCATAACAAGGACAACGCTTTGATTCCACGGTGGCTACGATCCCTTCGGCTTTTAATTGTGGCGGCCGCTTTGGCCGTTTCGATTGGGGTCGCGCTGGCCATGTATTGGGCTACCGCCGATGTGTTTGATCGCACGGTACGCCAATCTGCCACCGAAATGTCGGCCTCGCTTGCCGATGGCACGTTCAATGCCATGTATCAAATTATGCGCCAAGGCTGGACGCGCGCGCAGCTTAACGAGTTTTTGCACACCATTCGCAGCCAAGGCGGCGCGGATGGCGCGAAAATCGAGCTGTATCGGGGCAGCAAAGTGATCGAGTTATTCGGCCCTATCACCCAGCCCGATGCGGATTCGCAGGTTTTATCGGTGTTTGCGACCGGGCAAACCATAAGCCAAATGCATCAGGGCGTGATCCGCTACGATCGCCCGCTTATAGCCGAAGCGCAATGCCTGCACTGCCACACCAACGCCACAGCGGGCAATGTGTTGGGCGTGCTCTCCATCGCCCAACCGGTTGCCGCGCTCACGCAAAAAGCCCATCAAGACCTGTTTAATCGCCTTTTGGTCATTATGCCAATCCCTTTATTGGCGGCGCTGCTGATTGCCCTTTTGCTGGGAGATCGCATGGGGCGATCACTCAAACGGCTGAAATCAGCCATTAGCCGGGTCGAGCGGGTGGAAGATTTGGCGCATATCCGCTTTAGTGATGCCCACACCGGGTTCTCTGAGCTGGATGATGTGTTGGTTGAGGTCGATACCCTCACCGACAAGCTGCGTAATCTGGCGGTTGACCGCAATCTGCTGGAATTTGAAATCCGCCTGCTGGAACGCTTTGTCATTACCTCCGATGTGGTACGCGATTGGCGGCGGTATGTGCGCGATTTACTGCGTGAAATCAACACCGTGCTGCCTATTCATGGGGTTTTTACCGCGTTTGCCGTAGGGGATCGCCCGCCGGGGGTTGAGCTATTTTGGTTCGATGCCACCGATGAAAACGTCGCGGCAACCGTGAGTTTTCGCGTACAACAACAGGTGAGCGAAACGCTCGGGGTGGCGGCAGCTGCGTTAGTGCCAAGGCAGCATGCGATTGAACCATCCCATCGCCCCGTGCTCACCAACGCCCGCGAGCTTGAAATTCGCACCAAAGTGCTCACGATGGATACGCCGCCCATGCGCGGCGTGGTGGGGTTAATTTTACCCTTCGAGCATGATCAATCTGCCGTCGCCCGTTTGGTGATTGAATCCATCCTATCCACCATGCTCAATGTGGTCGGCTCGGTGCGGGCGATTGAAAAGCACACCGAGGATCTGGAGTTTTACGCCACCCGCGACCCACTCACCCAGCTCTATAACCAACGGATGTTTTGGTCGCTATTGGACTACGAAGTGGGGCGCGCAAAACGCCACGATTACGAGTTCAGTTTGCTGGTGATTGATATGGATAACTTCAAAACCATCAACGATTCTTACGGCCATGCCTTTGGTGATTTGTTTTTGCACCAAGTGGCTGAGCAAATTCAAGATTCGATGCGGGCAGGGGACATGGTGGCGCGTTATGGGGGCGATGAGTTCACGGCCATTTTGCCCGAGGCCGGCGAGACAGAAGCCCGCATGGTGGCCGATAGGCTGCTTTCGCGTTTGCGCAAATTAGCCCTAAAAACACCCGAAGGCCAGACGGTGCGGGCCTCCTTATCAATCGGCATTGCCATTGGGCCACGCCACGCCACCACGGCGCGCGGCCTGTTCGCCATTGCTGATAACCAAATGTATCGTGCAAAAAATGCGGGCAAAAACCAGTACGCGCTCCCAAGCCCCGAGGATTCGTTTGATCCCGTAAGCCCCCTCGTCATAGATGAGCAAGCGCTGGTCGATACCCTGATCAACGAGCCGCCCGCGCTGTGTTATCAATCCATTTTCGCCACCCAAGATGCCCTCACCGAATCAGGTCCTGAGCTTCTTTTGCAACGGGTTGCCATCGAGCTCTTTGCGCGAGTGCATATCGAGGGGCGCTGGCATCTGGCGCATGAGTTTGCAAGCCAAATTGAGCGGCGGGGGCAAATGGAAACCTTC
Source organism: Halothiobacillus sp. 35-54-62 (assembly GCA_002281295.1). GTDB lineage: Bacteria > Pseudomonadota > Gammaproteobacteria > Halothiobacillales > Halothiobacillaceae > Halothiobacillus. The sequence continues at coordinate 17,475 of NCFS01000027.1, forward strand.
GACCGTTCGGTTATTACCGCGCTATTGCAATCCGTTGCGGTGCAGCAGTGCGAGCGCCTATTGTTTGTGCGCATTTCACCGCGCACCATTCGCGCGCCTAATTTTTTAGAACGCATTGCGCAAAGCGCCGATCAAGCAGGGATTGCCCGGGATCGCTTAGTGCTCGAACTGAACGAGCGCGAATCGTTGGCGGATCTCACGATGCTGGATCGGTTTATTGAATCGCTGCACGGCTATGGGTTTAAGTTCGCCATCGAAAACGCGAGCTCTGGCCATTGGATTTTTCAGCATTTGCGCCGTTATGCGGTCGATTACATCAAAATTGATGCCGAATGGTTGAGTCATCATGACCGTGTTGCGCGTGATCGCGCCTTTGTCGATAGTTTGCTCGGCTTGGCGCGCGCGCTATCGGTAGTGGTTATTGCCACCCAAATTCAAACGCCTCTGCACCTTGCTGCCGCGCGTTCAGCCGGCATCGCTTGGGTTCAAGGCGATTTCTTGGCCGAAACAGCCCCTATGTCAGCCGCCCCCGTGCCCAGCGTTTAATCTACAAAATGGCAATCCGAATATCGGCCAGCACTTTGCGCGCCGAGCGTTGCGCCGTTTCCACCAAGGCCACCACATAAGGCAAATCGCGCTCAGGGCGGCGAAACGCCAAATACAACGTGGCGTGCATGCCCTCTGCCCCTAAGGGGCGCGAAATAATCGAGCCCCGCGCCAGCTCATCGGCCACCGCCCAAGCAGGCAAGGCCGATACACCGCGTGCATTGGCCACCCATTGGGCAATCATCACCGTAAGCTCGGAGCTTCGCGTCGCGGCCGGCTCAATGCCGGCCGGCTCTAAAAATCGTGAAAAAATATCTAACCGATGGCGGCTCACAGGATAGGTAAGCACCGTTTGATCGGCCAACATCATTGGGGTGATAAACGCCTCTGCCGCCAAGGGGTGCGAAGGCGCCAACGTGAGCACGATGTCATAATGAAACAACGGCACAAAGCATAGCTCGGGGTTATCTACGGGGTCGGAGCTTACCACCACATCCACAAGCCCCCGCATTAAGGCATCCAAGGCATCAAAGCTGTGCGAGAGCGATAAATCGGTATCGATATTCGGCCATTGCTCGCGGTACGCATCTAAGGTGGGCAGCAGCCATGAAAAACACGAATGGCATTCCAGCGCAATGAACAGCCGCCCGGTATCGCCGCCAGCCAATTGCCGCAAATCCCGATCCAACGCATCCATCATCGGCAACACCTGCGCTGCCGCTTGCAAAAAACGTCGCCCGGCGGGTGTGGCCTGCATGGGGCGCGACCGGCGCGAAAATAAGGGCAAACCGTAATAGGCCTCAATCGCGCGAATTTGATGCGAGAGCGCTGATTGGGTGAGGTGGAGCTGCTCTGCCGCCAACGCCAATGATTCGCTCTCGGCAATCGCGCGAATCGTGCGCAAATGGCGGGTTTCTAAAAACACCTTAGGTCGCGCTGCGCGGGGTTTTCAGTGTCACTAATTCTTCCGATGCGGTCGGGTGGATCGCCACCGTCGCATCAAACTGCGCCTTGGTTAAACCCGCTTTTACCGCCACCGCAAACCCTTGCAGCATTTCATCGGCGCCATCGCCCACGATGTGCAAGCCCGCCACGCGTTGGTTTTCGCCCACACACACAAGCTTCATCGCCGTTTTAAACCCCTGCGCCGAAAGGGCATACCGCATGGGCGTAAAACGGGTTTCATAAATAGTGACGGCCGCATCACCAAATTCTGCCCGCGCCGCCGCTTCGGTTAAGCCCACGGTGCCAATCGGCGGATGGGCGAACACGACGGTCGGAATATCGCTGTAATCGAGCTTCGCTTCGGGGTGATTGTTATACAACCGTTCTGCCAATAAACGACCAGCGGCAATGGCCACCGGTGTGAGCGGCGCACGCCCCGTAATATCACCGATGGCGAAGATGCTGGGTACGTTGGTATTTTGATAGTCATCGGTGGGGATAATGCCATTTTTAAGCACCTCGACACCCGCCGCCGCCAGACCCAGATCACGCGTGTTCGGCGCGCGCCCCACCGCCCAGATGATGGTGTCGAATGGGCCTAACTGCTTGCCATCAGCCGATTCGATAAACTTACCCGCCTCGGTTTGAGTGAGCTGCTGCACGCGAAACGGCAAATGCATTTCAACCCCTAGGGTGGTCAAATTTTCGGCGGCCACTTCGCGCAACATCGCATCAAACGGGGCAATGACCGAATCGAGCATATCGAGCAAGGTGACCGCGCTACCCAATGAGCAGAGCACGCCGGCCAACTCAACCCCAATGTAGCCGCCGCCAATCACGGCCACCCGCTCGGGCAGGGTGGTAAGCGAGAAAAATCCATCCGAATTAATCCCCAACTCAGCGCCGGGCACGGGGGGCACAAACGGCTTGCCACCGGTGGAAAGCACGATATGCGGCGCGGTGTACGTAGCACCATTCACCTCAACCGAGGTCGCCGAGCGCAACACGCCGCGACCGGCAATCACGGTCACCCCTAAATCCACGGCATACCCATCCCAATAATGACGAATATGTTCGACAAACTGATTGCGCCCCGCCACAAGCTGGGCAAAATCGATGCGATCATGCACGGGCGCAAAGCCCCAGCCGCTGGCCTCGTGCCGGGCATGCGCCATATTGGCGGCATACCACATCACTTTTTTCGGCACGCAGCCTAAATTCACGCAGGTGCCGCCTAAATGCGCGGGCTCAATCACGGCCACTTTTTTGCCGTATTGCACGGCACGCTCGGCAATAGCAAGGCCGCCTGAGCCGCCGCCCAAAACAATCAAGTCAAAATGGGTCGGGATGGGGGTATTCATGAGGGATATTCCTGATTATTGCCAAACTAAAACGCAAAAAACCGCGCCTAACGGGTTGCTACCGAAACCCAAAAAGACACAAACTTTGGCGGGGTTTTAACGCCCTATTCACAGCCTATCTTTTGGGGACTCGATACCGGCCGGAGCCGGCACCCAGATCAAACAAACAAAGAAACGCAATTAACGCGCGGCCATCCATTCAGCCAATTTATCGCTGCCGCCGATCAACTGGCCATCAATAAAGACCTGCGGCACAGATTCAGAACCGGTTGCGGCACGCAAGGCACGCAGGTTGACCTGCTCGCCCACCAAAATCTCATCAAACGCCATACCGGCATCGTGCAACATGCCTTTGGCGCGCGCGCAGAACGGGCAAGTGCGCCGCGAGAACAACATCACCGAATGGGGTTTAACGGCATTCGGCGCCAGCCAATCGAGCATCGTGTCCGCATCCGAGACTTCATACGGGTCCCCTTCCACATTCGGCTCGATGAACATTTTCTCAACCACACCATCGCGCACCAGCATGGAATAACGCCATGACCGTTTGCCAAAGCCTAAGTTTTCTTTATCGACCAACATGCCCATGCCGGCGCTAAAATCGCCATTGCCATCGGGGATAAAGCGAACGTGTTCAGCTTTTTGATCAACAGCCCATTCGTTCATCACAAAGGTATCGTTAACCGATAAACATAGAATGTCATCGACACCATGCTGAAAAAACACGGGCGCCAGTTCGTTAAAACGCGGCACATGGCTCGATGAGCAGGTAGGCGTAAACGCACCGGGCAGCGAGAACACAACCACGGTTTTGCCTTTGAATAAATCGTCGGTGGTGACATCAACCCATTGATTGTTTTGACGGGTACGGAATGTAACCTTGGGGACGCGTTGGCCTTCACGAGATTCGAGCATGGTGCTTTTCCTTAAGTTTTTTGTTGAATTAAAATTTCGTCCAAAGAGTAAAAAACAACTTCATTGAACTTTGATGACAATACGCGAAGCCACCTTGGGTTTGAAATGAATACTTTTAATTATTTTCATAGAATAAAACTATTAACATGAACCCAATTGCATGCATCAGCCTATCGCTTTTACGGGGCAAGGCACTCATTGGCCCATAACGATTCCACGGTTTCTCGCGTGCGGATTAAATGCGCTTGGCCTGAATCAATCAACACTTCCGCCGGACGACCTCGGGTGTTGTAATTGGAGGCCATTGAAAAGCCATAGGCACCCGCCCCCAAAATCGCGACCGTGTCGCCTTCTTTAAGCGCCAACTCGCGGGCATGGCCTAAAAAATCGCCGGTTTCACAGACCGGGCCTACAATCTCCCATGTCGTGGTGGGCTGGGTCGCATCGGGCTTAACCGCCACAATCGCCATCACACTGCCATACAGCGCCGGGCGCATAAGATCATTCATGGCGGCATCGATAATGGCAAAATTTTTGCCTTCTGCTTTATGGGGTTTTAAGTATTCCACTCGGCTTAACAACACGCCCGAGGGACCCACCAAAAATCGCCCCGGCTCCAGCATAATCGGCAAGCGCCGCGCAATGGGGTGGCGATCGATCACCCCCACCACGGTGCTAACCCAGTCAGCCGCCGTGGGCGGATGCTCATCGGTGTACGCAATGCCCAACCCCCCACCTAAATCAAGGTGATGCAATTCGATCCCTTCGAGCACTAACAAATCAAGCAAAGCCAGCACCCGCTCTGCCGCCGCTGCAAATGGGCGCACATCAATCAACTGCGAGCCAATATGACAATCAATGCCCACGATACGCAGATGCGGATCACGCGCGGCCTGCCGATATAAATCTGGCGCTTGCTCTATCGGAACCCCGAATTTATTGTCTTTTAAGCCGGTGGAAATATAGGGGTGGGTTTTGGCATCCACATCGGGGTTAACCCGCAAAGAAATGGGTGCAATTAAGTTCATGTCTTTGGCAATCGCGCTAATTCGGGCAAGCTCAGCCTGAGATTCCACATTTAAACAGCCAACACCCACGCTCAACGCATAACGGATTTCATCCGCGCGCTTACCCACGCCAGAAAACACAATCTTGCCGGGCACACCGCCCGCTTTGAGTACCCGCGCCAATTCTCCACCCGACACAATATCGAACCCCGCGCCCAGCCGTGCCAATAGAGCCAAAATGGCAAGATTGCCATTGGCTTTAACGGCATAACAAATTTGGTGCTTACGATCACCAAACGCGGCGGTAAGCGACTGATACGCTTGAGTAATCGCTGCGCTTGAATAGGCGTAGGTTGGGGTGCCAAACGTATCGGCTATCTGGCTTAACGGGTAACCATCAAGCATGAGTGCTTGATGGGCATCGCGGGCAAGGTGGGGATAAGGTAGATGGCTCATGATGGGGCGGCAGTGCTCTGAGGTTAGTTTGAAGGGGATTGTAAGGACATTTTCGCGGCGGGCGGCGGGCTTTGGACAAGCGGCGTTTGCACCGAAGGGCTTTGACCCTGAACTTGGGCTTGGGTTTGGGCTTGAGGCGGCAAAACCAGCGGCCCTTTTTGCCCACAACCCGCCAGCAACGTGCCCAGCACAATTAAACTGGCGGGGGCGGCGCGATATAAAAACACCGATAAGGTCATAAAAATCACCGTGCAAGCGCCATACAACGCAAATACAAAACCAGGCGAAAGTGTGCCGCGCAGGCCTTCGTTTGTCGATAGCCGCGCGGCGTGCGGGTTAAATCGGCGCGCGCAACACCGCGAAGAAAAACCCATCGCCCCCGTGGATATCAGGGCGGATTCTGGCCATGCCACAAGCAGGCTCAACCGCAGGCGGCGCCACAAAAGCGGTTATGGTGGCGGGCAACGGCTCAAGGCGCCACGCGGGATGACGGCGCAAAAATGCGTCAATCTGCGCCTCGTTTTCATCCAGCCATAAGCTACAGGTAGCGTAAATGAGCAAACCATCGGGCCGCGTGACCTGCGCGCCGTCATCCAAGAGCTGCGATTGAATCGCACCTAAGGCGGCCAAATCAATAACGGCTTGCTTTAATTCGGGATGACGACGAACCGTGCCTGAACCCGAGCAGGGCGCATCAATCAACACCCGATCAAAGGGCGCGCGACGCAATACTTCACGGTCGCGTCCGTGATCAATCGGCTGGCACTCGATATTTGTCCAACCGGCGCGCTCGCTGCGCTCAGGCAGGCGGCTTAAACGCTCAAAATCCACATCGCAGGCCAAAACGCGCCCCGTATCGCCCACCGCTTGCGCCAAGCCTAAGGCTTTGCCGCCCGCACCCGCGCATAAATCCAGCACACTCATGCCGCTCTCGGCCTGGCAGGCTTCGATAATCCACTGGCTGCCCGCATCTTGAACTTCAAACGCACCAGCTTTAAATGCAGCCAAGGTGGTGAGCGCCGCGTTATCGGCCAAACGCACCCCTTGAGCCAACCCTGCAATCGGCTCACTTAAGATACCCGCCGCGTGTAGCTCTGCGCGCAAGGCCTCGGTGGTGGTGACGCGTGTATTGGTGCGAATATCCAGGGGTGCGCGCGCAAGCAACGCCAGCCCGACCGAAACAGCCTGCGCCCCGAACGCCGCCCGCAAACGCTGCATATCGCCATCACTCAAACTCAACTGCGCGGCAAGCGACATGGGCTGCGCAAGGCGATGGGTAATCGCAGCGCTATCCACCCCGGTTAACGCAGCCAAGGTGTCGTCCAAGCGATCGGCTAACGCCAAAACAACCCCCAAACGCTGCAAAGACGAGCCCCGTTCCGCATCCGCAGGCAAATCCATCAGCGCATCTAAGCTGCGCCAATATCGAAGCACAAAAAACACCAAAACCTGCAATTGGTTCCGGTCGCGCTTGCCCATGCTGCGTTCGGCTCGAAAGGCGTGGGCAAGCGCGCGATCACTCGGCGCCCCCTCGGTTTGAATTAAATCGAGCAAGGTCGCAGCGCGCTGAATTTGCACCGGAAATACCCGGGGCGCGCTCAAGTCGGGCAGGGGCAAATGGGCACAAACATCCGTGGCTAAATAATCAGCCGAATAATCCACAATTGACATACGTAACTTCTATCGTGAGTAAGTAAGACCGGCGGGAACACGGGTGCCCCGCCACAATAAGGTATTATGCGCAGCGCCATTTCAATCGATTGATCAAAATTACGCCGTACCCAAGGAGCCCTTTAAGCCATGCCCCATTCGACCGTGATGCTTAACTTTGAAGAATCGGGCGGGGGATTGCCGGTGCTTATTATGCACGGTTTATTTGGTTCCTCTGCGAATTGGCGCGGGGTTGCCCGTGATTTATCCGACACCTACCGCGTCATTAACCTAGATTTACGCAACCACGGCCGTTCACCGTGGATCGACAACCTAAGCTTCGAGGCGATGGCCGATGACGTGCTGCGGCTGATGGATCGCGCAAGTTTGGAGCGGGCGCGGCTCATTGGGCATTCCTTAGGCGGCAAACTCGCTATGGTGCTGGCTGATCGGGCGCCCGAACGCTTCACCCATTTGGTCGTGGTGGACATTGCCCCCAAAGCCTATCCCGCCTGGCATAACGACGTGTTTACCGCCCTGCGCGCCGTGAATTTGGCCACATTAACCTCGCGCGCGCAGGCGCGAACCCAAATGGCGCCCTTTGTGTTTGACCCCGATGTCCGGGCATTTTTAGCCGCCAACTTAAGCCAAGAAGCACAAACCAGCCCACCCACATGGCGCTGGCGATTTAATTTAGATGCCTTAGAGCAAGCCTACCCTGAAACCTCGCTGATGCCCGAGCTCAACGGTTTTTTTTGCGGACCGGCCTTATTTATTCGCGGCGCGGGTTCCGCGTACATTGGCGCCGATGATCGCCCGATGATCGCCCGCAATTTTCCCGCAGCCTGCTTGCACACCTTAAATAAGGCCAAACATTGGCCCCACACGGAAGACCCTGAAGGCTTCATGCGTAGCGTCCGCTTATTTTTTTCGCAAGGCTGCGCCCCGTTTGGCCGGCTGGATCAACCCACCGCAATCTAAAAGCTACGTAGGAAAATTCCTACACAACAAATCGCCAATTCTGACGGAACTCTGGCGCCTTGGCGCTACAACTTGTCACATTTGTTGGGCATGATAGCTTCGTGCTCAGGACAAGGCGGCAGGAAGCCTGCCTAAACGCCCCGCAAGATGCATCAGGGCTTTAATCATAGGACATGATGCTCAAGGATGATTCGCACCCCGAGGGTGGGGCGCGGCACGCTCAAGATGAGCAAATCATCACGGACGACTCAAGGATGGTTAGTAAAGATCATTGCCTAGGATGGGCGATCAGAGCAAGGCAGCTCCGGTTAAGGATAACCCAGACAGGATGTCTCGCGTAGCAGGCATTAAGGATGACGCACCAAGGATAGATGCTGGTTGACGGAATAACCACCCACAAAAAAACGGCAAATGATTTGCCGCGCCGAACACAAGGAAGGGCTTTACTGCTTGGTTGACAAGTGATGTTCATTTATCGCTTGAGTCAAAAACCCGCATGAGTGTCCACGGATGGGCAATATTTCCCTCAACGCAACAACCCATGATGGGTGCACCGGGATCGAACACTAGGATAGGTTCAAGGCCACAGGATGGCTCTTCTCTCAAACACGCCGCAACGCGCGCTACATCATCAAAAGCCGTGTTAAACTGCGCGCGCCATGCTAACCCAACTCTTTGATTACCAACTCCCCCCCGAACAAATCGCGCATCGCCCTGCCGAGCCGCGAGAATCCGCGCGTTTGCTTGTTTTAGCCGCCTCGCCCCATTCGGCGCTGCATGATCGCCACATTGCCGATTTCCCCGCGTTATTGCAGGCCGGTGATTTACTCATTCTTAATGACACCCGTGTTATCCCCGCCCGCGTATTTGGCCACAAAGCCAGCGGCGGCAAGGTAGAGGTGCTGATCGAGCGGCTCATTAATCCCCAAAGCGCTTGGTGCCATGTGCGCGCCAGTAAATCGCCGCCCGTTGGCACGGTTTTACATATGGCGGGCGGCGCTGAACTCACCCTAACTGAGCGTGCCGATGCGCTCTTTTTGCTGACCCTGACCCCCAATGCCGATACCCCGGACTTGCTCACCTGGCTCAAGCGCGCAGGCCACATGCCGCTGCCGCCGTATATCGAGCGCGCCGATGATGAACAAGACCGAGCCGACTACCAAACCGTATTTGCACGGCATGATGGCGCGGTTGCGGCCCCCACGGCGAGCTTGCATCTCACCTGCGATCTGCTTGCCAAGATTACCCAACGGGGCGTTGAAACCGCCTTTGTTACCCTGCACGTGGGGGCGGGCACCTTTCAGCCGGTGCGCGTGGATAATATTCTAAGCCACGTGATGCACCGTGAGTGGCTCGATGTGCCCGAAGCCACCGCGCAAGCCATTGCCCGCACGCGGGCTAGGGGTGGGCGGGTCATTTGCGTGGGCACCACCGCCCTGCGGGCGATTGAATCGGCGGCACGCGCGCACCCAGCGGCGGCGGCGCGGCGTGAAGTGAGGGCGCATCAAGGTGATACCCAGCTTTTTTTATACCCAGGCCAGCCGGTTCATATCGCCGATGCGTTGCTCACCAATTTTCATCTGCCGCAATCCACTCTTTTAATGCTGGTAAGCGCCTTAGTCGGGCGTGAGCGCATTTTGGCCGCGTATGCCCATGCCATTGCGCAGGGCTATCGTTTTTTCAGTTACGGGGATGCCATGTTTATCCCCATTACGCCCCACACCGAACACTCGGCGCCGAGTGATGGCACAGTTTTAGCCCCCTGATGGGCACGGAAGTTTATAGTTATGCAGTTTGATTTACTCCACACCGATGGCGTTGCCCGACGCGGCCAGCTGCGCTTTGCACGCGGCAGTATCCAGACCCCGGCCTTTATGCCCGTCGGCACCTACGGCACCGTGAAAGCGGTTGATCCGAGCGATATTGAAGCGCTCGGCGCCGAGATCATCCTCGGCAATACCTTTCACTTAATGCTGCGCCCCGGCACCGAGGTGATTCGCGCCCACGGGGATTTGCATGATTTTATGGGCTGGAACAAACCCATCCTCACCGATTCCGGCGGCTTTCAGGTGTTCTCCTTGGCCGAGATGCGCAAAATCAC